>CADBGN010000120.1 GCA_902794155.1 uncultured Bacteroidia bacterium | reverse complement strand
CAACACGGGCTACAACATCGGCGTCGACATCAGCACCATCACGGGCATGGTGGAGACCGACTACAAGAAAGCCAACTACCACATCCCCGAGAAGGAATTCCCTTACACCGAGGGACTTCCGCACGTGAAGCTACTCGGCACGGGTGGCACCATCGCCTCGCGTTTGGACTACCGCACGGGTGCCGTGATTCCCGCTTTCTCACCTGGTGAGTTGTATGGCGCCGTGCCGGAGCTTGCCGACATCTGCAACCTCGACACCGAGAAGGTGTTTGCCGTGTTCTCCGAGAACATGTCGCCCAAGGAATACATCGCCTTGGCCAAGAAGATTGGCGAAGAAATCCAGAACGGCATCGACGGCATCGTCATCGGCCACGGCACCGACACCTTGGCCCACACCGCTGCCGCCCTGACCTTCATGTGCCAGAACTTGCCTGTGCCGATTGTCTTGGTCGGCTCGCAGCGTTCTTCCGACCGTCCGTCATCGGATGCCGCCTTGAACCTGATGCATGCCATGACCGCTGCCGGTCACGGTGACGTGGCTGAGGTGATGGTCTGCATGTTTGGCCCCACCTCCGATGAGTATGGTTTCCTGCACCGTGGCACGCGCGTGCGTAAGATGCACTCCTCGTACCGTTCCACTTTCCGCACCATCGGCGATACGCCAGTCGCCACCGTGGACCGCAAGCGTGGTGTGGTGCCCATCAAGGAAGTCTACAACCACCGTCGCAACGACCGCGACGTGAAGATCATCCCAACCTTCGACGACCGCGTGGCCATCCTCTACTACTATCCCGGCATGAAGCCCGATGTGCTTGACGCACTGGTCGACAACGGCTATCAGGGCATCGTGTGGGACGGCACCGGCTTGGGCCACGTCAACCGTGGCATGTTCGATGCCATCCAACGTGCCACCGACAAGGGCGTGCACCAGTACATGACCGTGCAGACCATCTGGGGCTATGCCCACATGTTCGTCTACGACACCGGCCGCGACCTTATGGACCGTGGCATCATCCCCGCTCAGAACATGCTCGCCGAGACCGCCTACATCAAGTTAGGCTGGGCCTTGGGCCAAACCCACGACCGCGAAGAGGTGAAGAACATCATGCTCACGCCTGTGAACAGCGAAATCACCCCTAGAGAGCCTTACAACGGTTACCTCGTCTACCAAGGCGGTGTGCCTGAGGTGGAAGAGTTTGTGAGGAAAGTGCACAAGTAATGATGAATGCGGAAATGCGAAGCATTAACTGCGTTGAATCTTCGATTTCGACGTAGTCAATGCTGAATTAAGAATGCGGAATCACTATTCCGCATTCTTTGTTTTGCAGCGAAAACAAATAGATTCCTGGATTGCATAAACGAATACCTATCCACTAATACGTGGTTATTTATCAGTAACAGAGTATCCACCTTTGTTTACGTGGTTCTCACAATTTGAAGAGTTTTGGAAAATGATAACATGACTTTACTGGTTGGTATTCTAATAATTACTATTTTTGCAATTCTTTTAAGAAGAGCACAATCCGTAACAAATGAAACAGAAGAAAGCGTTTAACAAAAAGAATAGTATGGTTTCTTTTTCATGAAAAGATTTGCTATTTGATTTCAAAAACACAAATCGTATGAGACGCAACCTATTACTATCATTCATCATCACCTTGTGCATACCATTACTTGGCAATCCTGTTGACGAAATCACAGCCAAACAACTCGCCCAAAACTTTTGGAAAGAGAACCATATCATGGCTGTAAAAGGCAATAAAGTGTTCAAGGAAAAAATGAGCGATGCACAGTTTGTGAATATTGCATCTCAATGTGGTTACAGCGAGTTTTACATCTTCAACAATGAAGAAGGAAAAGGCTTTGTCATCATTGCAGCAGATGACTGTGTAACACCTGTTTTGGGCTATTCATACGACAACAACTTTGCCACCGAAAACCTACCACACAATTTAAAGGATTGGCTTGATAGTTATGCCGAACAAATTCGCGCAGTTGTAACTGAACGAGCAAAAGTCTCAAAAGAAATACAACAAAAATGGGATTGTTTGAAACAAGGGCAAACATTACCGATACGCTCAGAAACAACTGTAAATCCATTGATTGCAACACATTGGAATCAAAACTATCCATACAATAACCTATGTCCAGCTGATTCCAACGCAATTGAGCAAGCTGGCGGATATGCATATGCAGGATGTGTGGCCACAGCTATGGCACAGATCATGAAGTATTGGACTTATCCAAAGCACGGAACGAGCTCTCATTCATACATTCCGGAACACCATCCCGAATATGGCACTCAATTTGCAGATTTTAGTACTGCCACTTATCAATGGGCTACTATGCCCTATAATGATTCTAGTGAAGAAATTGCACAATTAATATACCATTGTGGAGTTAGCGTGGAAATGGACTACGGACCAAATGGGAGTTTCGCTTCAACTACAGGAGGTTTCCCAAGTGCAGAACAAGCCTATAAAACTTTTTTCGACTACAAAACCACATTACATAGCGAGGACAAATTAAATCATTCTGATTCTGAATGGATTAGCATTCTGAAAACCGAATTAAATGCAGCTAGACCTATTCACTACAGAGGAGCAAATACTGATGGAGGCCATTCTTTTATTTGTGATGGATACGACAATTCAGATCTATTCCATTTCAATTGGGGTTGGAGCGGCAATAATGATGGTTATTACTATATCAACACTATTTTGTATCCAACCAACCAGCGAGCCATCATCGGTATTGAGCCAAACAATCCTACCCATAACTACGATTTGGCCTATTCTAGCCCCCTAATAATGTCTCATGATGAGTATCGCCTCTTTGACGAAATATCTGTTTACGCCGAAGTGATAAACAATGGAAGTGGTGCTTTTAACGGTTACATTGGAGCAGGTGTATATCATGAAGAAACCCCAGGCTCTAATGAATACTATTTTCTTGGTATTATGGATTATTGGGATAGGACTTCCGATCCTCTATCTCCCAATTACCTCACAAATGGTGATTTAGATTGTGAAGGAGGCCCACCATATATTCCTGGTTCATACGCAACTGCCATGCTCTATAGTATGGATGGCTTAATATGGAACGCCATTGACTTTGGCAGTTATGATTATGCCTATTTTGATATTAGTTATTCTTCCTTTTTAGAAACCAACTCAGATTTCACGATTGTTACAGATGATTCCTTCCATAGCAATACTGACGCAACTGTCAATGTAGATATTTTGAATGTGGGGAGTGAATCATTCTATGGAAAACTAAGGGTCAGTTTAGCAAATAGTGATGGCTCTTGGGTGCAAAACATTGGAATCTACGAATGTAATGAAGGACTCCCTACAAATTCCCATTACATCAATGGACTTGATTTCATGGGAACTATTACCGCCCCTTCGGGAACTTATCTAATGGAACTAGCCTACCAAGAAACAGGCTCTACTAATTGGTATTATGCAGGTGCTTCGGATTACCAAAATCCAGTTTGGGTATATGTGGCTCCCGAACCTATTTATGCCGACATATACGAGCCAAACGACTTCCAAAACCTAGCCTATCCATTCACGCCAACTTTCTCAGGAAACTCTGCCATGGTGAATACCACAGGGGCAAACCTTCACAACAGCACCGATGTAGATTACTACAAAATCAACCTCAATGCTGGATATGATTACACAATTACCCCAAGGCTATATGATGCCTCTAACAATGGTCATGGTAACTCTTATTCGGTAAATGGATTGTTCGCCTATTCAACAGATGGAGTCAACTGGTCGGATTATTATGATGATGCAATGACGGGCAACTTTTCTGTAATAGACGGTGGAACGGTATACTTCAACGTCAGTCCCTTTTCCGAAGGTGACATTGGCACTTACTTGTTAAGTGTCGGCTTAACCCGAATACAACACTTAAACAATTATACTATTTCGGTATCTGCCAACCCAAGCAACGGAGGCATCGTCACCGGAGGGGGCACATATAACCAAGGTTCTTCATGCACAGTTCATGCTACTGCTAACAATGGTTATTCTTTTGTTAATTGGACTGAAAATGGAGCGCAGGTATCGACTGTTACTAACTACAGTTTTACGGTTACAGGCAATAGAAACTTGGTGGCCAACTTCGCTCAAAACACGCATACCATTCAAGCAACCGCAGATACCAATGGCTCCATTACACCTTCGGGATCAATTGCAGTAGCATATGGAGCAAACCAATCATTTTCCATGATACCTGATTCGGATTACGAGGTTCAAGAAGTATTTATCGACGGCAATCCTATCGGTTCAATGACTTCCTACACATTTACCAATGTGACGACCGACCACCATATTCATGTCACTTTCTCTCAAGTGAACACAATTGGTGAAGACCACAGCTCTACAGTATGTATTTATCCTAATCCTACACAGGATGAAGTCACCATCAAAGCGGAAGGTCTGAACCACGTCCGCATCATTAAAGTCGATGGTCAAACGGTTTACAATGCAGACGTTGAAAAAGAACAGGTACGTATCGACCTCTCAAATATGGCCAAAGGCCTCTATATGATTCATATAGATGCTGCAAGCGGACAGATTGTGAAAAAAGTGGTTGTGAAATAGTTTTAAATGCTCGAAGCATTTAATAAAGCCTACCCATAGGGTTTACAATGATTATTCTATGAATCTATTAAAGATTATGATTTGTAAGGATTTTCCTTTGCATACCCCAAAAATTTGTCATACCTTTGCAACCGATATCAAAATACGTATTTTTTAACAATCAATTATTCGAATAATTATGCAACCATCTCACATTGAGCACATTGGAATTGCCGTCACTAGCTTGGACGAATCTATTCCTTTCTTTGAAAAATTGCTTGGCACTAAGTGCTACGCCATCGAAGAAGTCGCCGACCAGAAAGTGAAGACCGCTTTCTTGCGCTGTGGCCAGACCAAAATCGAGCTTTTAGAGCCCACCAGCCCTGAAAGTACCATCGCCAAGTTCATTGAAAACAACAACGGTCGCGGTGGTATGCACCACATCGCTTTCGCCGTGGAGAACATCGAAGGTCACCTCGAAGAGGCCAAGGAGCTGGGCATCCGCCTCATCGACCAAGCCCCGCGCGGCGGCGCCGAAGGCCTGAGCATCGCCTTCCTGCACCCGAAATCGACCTTTGGCGTGCTGACCGAACTGTGTGAAAACAAGAACAAATAAAAACACATATAACCATGTTAATTGAACAGAAAATCCAGGAATTGTTGGAAAAGCGCAACGAGGCCCGTCTCGGCGGTGGCCAGAAGCGCATCGACTCCCAACATGCCAAAGGTAAGATGACGGCACGCGAGCGTATCGCCATCCTGCTCGACGAAGGCAGCTTCGAAGAGACTGAC
>CADBGN010000119.1 GCA_902794155.1 uncultured Bacteroidia bacterium | reverse complement strand
TGGCGACCAGGTGACTGCCGACACGATGAATTTCGTCCTCAGCGACGATGACTGGGCCGACTTCATCAGCCTTACCGACTTGGTGTACGACGGCTTCTCTCAGCGCCTCCTCGAACTCTATCCCAAACTCGGCAAGTGGGATGTGCGCATTTGCTGCCTCTCCAAGAACGGCTTCTCCAACCAGGTGATTTCCATCCTCTTGGACACCCAGACCGAGTCGTACTACCGCCGCAAGACCCGTATCAAGCAAATGAAGATGAACCTCACGGATGACACACGGACATTTGAGGAAATTGTGAATGCCGTGTAGCTTCTGGCTTTTGGCCTCTGGCTTCTGGCAGCGTCATCAGAAGAAAAAACACTTCAAACCTCGGTAAAAGCTGCCAAAGGCCAAGAGCCAGTAGCCAGTAGCCGAAAAATGAAATCAAATAATTAACAATCAAATAATCAGACCTATGAAAAACAAATTATTCATCACATTGGCTTTAATGATGTTTGCCATCGGAAATGCCCATGCTTACGACTTGATGGGCCTTAGCCCCTCGCATCACATCTTGTATCTCAACATCCTTGATGCAGAAAATCACACTGTCGGTGTTACATACCCCTGTCAAGGAGGCTCTACCTATTATTATAACTACGATATGCCCGAAGGCGACCTTATCATTCCTGAAACCCTTACCATAGGCTCAAACACCTGGACGGTGGTCGAGATTATGAACAATGCCTTCTATAAGTGCCCGATTACTTCCGTTGAGTTTCCCAATACGATTACTTCAATTGGTGACTATGCCTTCTTCGAATGTCAGCTTTCATCCCTTGACTTGCCTGATGCCATCACCACTATCGGAGACTGGGCATTTGGCCATGTTCGAATACAAGAGTTGACACTACCAGAATCCATTGACTCGGTGGGTGATCGTGCTTTCATTGGTTGTTGGCTGACATCCTTTACATTACCCGAGAAGGATGTACACTATGGCGATGGGTGCTTTGTCAATACGCGTTTGGTCTCGGTCGTCCTCCCAGAAGGCCTTACTACCATCTCTCCCAGTATGTTCTTGAATTGTGGACGCTTGACCAATGTGGTGTTCCCCAGTACTTTGACAAGCATTTCGGGCGATGCTTTTGCTTATTGCACGAGACTTAGTGAAATCCAGATCCCGAGTTCCGTGACGGTGATTGGTGCAGGTAACAATCCTTTTAGAGGGTCGCAAAGCGTTACCTCCATTAGTGTTGAAGAAGGCAATCCGGTGTATTATTCCGAGGGCAACTGCCTCATCGAGCGTGACACCAAGACCCTCATTGTAGGGTGTAGGAACAGCGTGATTCCGAATGATGTGGTCGCCATAGGCAAAGCTGCCTTTGAGCGAGGCGTGGAAGGACCGCTTTGCCTTCCTGCCTCTGTGACCTCGCTTGGTGAGTCTGCTTTTTACAACTGCCCATCAATCAACAAGATTTATTCCTACAATCCCATTCCGCCTACGATGTGTGTGCAGAATGAAATACAACATTCATTCGCCCATGTTTCGAGAGACATCCCTGTTTATGTGCCCACGGGCTGTGTTGAGGCTTATCGAAACGCACCTGGTTGGGACGAATTCCCCAACATCTTTGAGATGGGCTTGTTCCCTCAAGGCGCGGAATGGTATTACGAAATCTTGGGCGACGATGGTAGCATCACCTACCAATATCTGGAATACGCCTGTGATACGACCGTCAACCACAAGACGGTGGTTGTCATCATCCGTACCAACACGCTCTACGACAAGGATGACAATACGGAAACCAGTCGCGAGTACCTCTACGAGGAAGACGGTGTGGTGTATTGGTGGAACCCGACCCTGGGCGAGTTCACTACGCTCTACAACTTCCGCGCCGAGGAAGGCGATGAATGGGAGATCAAAGTGGGCGAGGAGAGCCTCACGATGCATGTCGACGAGGTGCTTGACTATGAATACGAAGGGCAGGTTTATCGGATGTTGCGCGTGAGCGACCCGGAAGACCTCTTCAGCGGTGACATCATCTGCGAAATCGGCCACATGACGAGTTTCTTCCCCGAGCGACTGATGACACGAGGCAAGGACTATCAGGTGGAAGGCATCCGCTGTTTCTGGCAGTTCGGCCAACTGGTCTTCAAGCAAGGCGATATGGGCTGCGACGAGGTGCATTCAGGGCATTACTGGGCTGTTGATGAACAACCCAATGATGCGGCCTTCGGCGTTTATCCCAACCCGACCAATGGCGTCCTCACCATTCAGCATTCAGCATTCCGAATTCAGCATCCAACATTCCGAATCACCAACCTCATGGGTCAAACCGTCCAGACGGGTAGCCTCACCGCTGAAACCCAACAGATTGATGTAACGAATCTGCCCCAGGGCATGTATTTCATTAGCGTGGGTGATATGACACGGAAATTTGTGGTGCGTTAATAGCGGTCCTGTAGGGCTGTCACACCGTGGCAGCCGCCTGTGCAGCCATGACAATCAGCAGCTGCTGTGGTACGACAGCCCTACAGACTAGAACGGAAAACAAAACAGATTGATAAACAAATAAAAAACCAGATAAAATGAAAAAGTTATTCTTTACCATAGCGATTTTGGTTGGCTTCGCGATGCAAGCCTTGGCCTACGATTTTTCAAGTGTTTGCGAATCGGGGCAGACTCTGTATTATCGTATTCTCTCCAGCGGCAATACCGAAGTGGCAGTGTGTCGTCCTGACCCAGATTTTGGATGGAATGGCTATGACATACCCGAGGGCAACCTTATCATTCCCGAGTTTGTCGAATACCAAGGCGTCACTTACACTGTGACAAGTATCGACGAAGAAGTGTTTTCCTACTGTCATGGAATAACCTCTGTTATCCTTCCTAATTCCCTTACTACAATAGGCAATCAGGCTTTCAGCAATATTATGGGTTTGACGGATTTCTTGCTCCCCAATTCAGTAACCAGCATGGGAAACTATGTTTTCGAGGGAACAGATAATATTATGAATGATGTATATAATGAAAAGATTTTTGCATACCATCCTAGATATGACCAATCGTCATTCGTGATTCCAGAAGGGATTGAAGAAATTGCAAGTGCTGCTTTTCGTCATTGTAACATGAGTGCGATTACTATTCCTACTTCGGTTGTAAGAATTGGGGAAGGCGCATTTTCAAGCTGCGATTTTTTGGAGTCTGTCGTCATTCCAGAGGGCGTGATAAGTATTGAAGATAATGCTTTTTCAGGTTCGAAAATCCACACTATTACGCTTCCCAATTCGGTGACAAGCATCAAGAAAGAAGCCTTTAAAAGCTGCGTTTTTTTGAATGCTATCGTGTTGCCTAATGCTTTGCAGAGCATTGGGGAAGGTGCTTTCCGCTCTTGTGGGAGGCTGCCTTCCATCGTCATTCCAAACTCGGTTATAACCATTGGGGAGTACGCTTTTGCGAATTGCAGTTCATTGACATCCTTTGCATTGCCCAATTCGGTGACGAATATGGGGCCATATGTGTTTGAGGACTGCGACGGGCTTACAGAGCCTGTGTACAACGGCCATTATTTTGCTTATTTTCCGAAAGACTACGCTACTTCCTACACCATTCCGGATGGAGTGGAAACCATTCTTGAGCGTGTGTTTTGGGAATACACCAATCTCGATTCCATTACCCTCCCAAACTCAGTGAAAGCAATTGGGCAACAAGCCTTCCTTGGATACGGTGCTTTTGAAGAATGCCATCACTTGACCACAATAAACCTACCTAACTCAGTAACAGATATTGGAGATAATTGCTTTTGGGATTGCGATAACTTAAGTGAGCCTCTGTTTAATGACCGCTTTTTTGCCCGTTTCCCGAAAAATTATGCGACAACTTATTCCATTCCGGATGGAATTGAGGAAGTCATAGGTGGCTCTTTTGTCGGTTGTGACAGCTTGGTGTCGGTCAGTTTTCCAAATTCAGTGGCAAAAATCAGGGGATATGCTATTTCAAATTGCCCCAATCTTATGGAAATCAATATAAACTCTGTCATTCCTCCTGTCATCGATTTGAACCCCTTATATCCTTGGGAGGTTAGACCAGCGGATGCTTATATTTATGTTCCTGTAGGCACACTTGAGACTTATTTGAATGACCAAAGTTGGTCCGGTTATTGGTGGTGCTTGGCAGAAATCGGTAATATTCTTTCTGGCAGAGAAATGTATTACGAAATCATCAATGATGACGGGAGCATTACTTATCAGCATTTGGAATATGCCTCCGACACCACCGTCAACCATAAGGATGTGAAAATCATCATCCGCACGAACACGCTCTATGACAAGGGCAGGCAGACCGAAGTGACCCACGAATATGTCTATGAAGAAAACGGCAAGGTATATTGGTGGAACAAGGACTTGGAAGAGTTCACCGTGCTTTATGACTTCGGCGCTGAAATCGGCGAAGAATGGGAAATCAAAGTGGGGAATCAAAGCCTTGTCATGCATGTAGAAGGTGTAGAATACTATGTCTATGAAGGCACAAGCTACAAAAAAATGTTGGTAAACGATCAAAGTAACCTCTTCAGCGGCACTATTATGTGCAGCATCGGCCATTTGACGAGTTTTTTCCCAGAACGTCTAATGACACGGGACAAGAATTATCAAGTTGAAGGTTTGCGTTGTTATTGGAGAAATGGATTCTTGACATACAAATACGGCGACAGGGACTGCGACGAGGTGTATCAGGAATACCACAATGGCATCGAGGAAGACGGCCCTTCGACAGGCATAGGGACCTTCACCATCTATCCCAACCCGACAAACAGTGTCCTCACCATTCACCATTCAGCATTCAACATTCCGAATTCATCATTCAGAATTACCAACCTCATGGGCCAAACCGTCCAAATGGGCAACATCACCGCCGAAACCCAACAGATTGATGTGTCGGGTTTGCCGCAAGGTATGTATTTCATCAGCGTAGATGATATGACACAGAAATTTGTGGTGCGTTAATCGCGGTCCTGTAGGGCTGTCGTATTACGGCAGCCGCGCTAGGGAAACCCAAGGTGGCTGCCATGGTGTGACAGTCCTACAGACAGAATAATTAAATGAATAACAAACAACCTTCAAAAATTACAACAAATGAAAAAGACAGTTTTAACCCTGGTATTGGCTCTTGCCTTCATGCCAGTTTTTTCGCAAGCCATTTTGAAGCATACTTTTACCAACAATAGTGGCGGCCTTCATAGCGTTTTCCAGAATTCAATTCATGAATATGTCTACGAGATTCTTCCTGAGGTTTCGTATGTCGTTTGTGATTTGGATGAGGATGAAGCCATCACGGGCTTCTCAGTGTATGATGCCGATTTCCAACTGACTAAAGAAATTCCGTTCACTGTAGAGGGGAAATGGGGCATCAGATACAGCTCTTTTGGTGTGGTCATCGCTGGGAAACACCTTTTTAACAGTGATGACAAGATTGAGATTTGCCTTACGCCTTGGAAGCAAGGTGGCAAAATGTACACAATGATTCTCAATGAAGACGGTGAAGTGCTGTTTATGCAGGAGGGATTGCTGATTTCCTATTTGTATAAGGCTGGCGATGAGCTGAGATTCGAGATTTCGAATAGTTACGACAATTACAACATCGAGGTTTATGCCACCCAAGGCAACTTCTCGGCCGATGAGATGATAGTCACGACCCAAAATCCCTATCCCAATCCAGCTAATACGACGGTGTCCATCCCATACACCCTTAATGGGAAGTCGGCTGAAATGCACATTTATGACTCCCGAGGCGTTTTGGTGGATGCCAAGACCCTCGATCCCGATGCCGAATGGATTGACATCAATGTGAGCAATTACCGCCCTGGTATCTACATTTATGAGTACAATGGGGTGAGCAACAAGTTTGTGGTGAGGTAATATGGGAATGAAAAAGTTGTAATCAAATCTTGTAAATGATTGAAAATCAATAACGAGTTTATTGAAAAATTTGTAATGGACTGAGAATTTGCCAAAACGATGAAATTTTGCTATACTTTTGCTCGTTAAATACACAAAACGACAATCGATAGTAATAACCATAAAATTCTAAACAATGAAAAGAGTAGCATTGATTGTGAGTTTGTTATGCTGCGTGTTGTCGGCATCGGCTCAAAACACAAAGGGATGGTCGTTGATTCCCTACGCAAAAGTGGCTGGCTCCATCGATTTCCTGTATGGGCCTTATGAGAGCAAGTTTCACGGCGACTTGGGCGTGGATGCCAAATATGATTTCAACGAGCATTGGTCTTTGTTGGGCGGCATTGACTACCAATATAGGAGAACCAATTCGGACAAGCCCGAGAATTGGGAAGACGGTGTGCCTGGCACCGGATTCAACAATTATTTCCGTCTGCCTGTCCGTGTCGAATTCAGTTACAAATGGTTTTATGTAAACGCTGGTCCCTATGTCGAACGTGCTGTCAATCCTTGGCTTGATGCGCGGACATACGAGCATTTCGGCTTCGGTGGCATGTCGGAAATCGGAGGTCGAATCAAATTGACGGAAAACAGTCGGTTACGATTGGGACTGCAATTCATGATGGGCCATGATAGGATTACCTATAAGGTTGGCCATGCAGAAGAGCATTGGACATGCCTGTCATTCATCGGGTTACCTTTCTCGGTAGGTTATGAAATTCATTTGTAAAACTTTAAAGCCATGAAAAACACATTGAAAATCATGTTGTTGCTGCTTGCTTTGGCAACTTTGGGTTCCTGTGTGAAAGAACCCGTTAAACGACGCAACATTGCTCCTAAACAGAACGAGATTATCTATAATACTACCAACTATAAGATGAGCGTCAGCCCCATTGAGTCGTGTCAAGACGAATTCAATATCGTGACAGAGTCGGAAATGGATTTCTTTGGCCCCCTGATGCGTTTCCATTTTTATGGTATTCCTAGTGTTTTGTTGGGCCATACCATTGACTTAACCAAAAAGTCGGACATTCCTCTTTCCTTCGATTTTGGCAACCGCTTGGAATGGCATGCCTCACCTGACGAGATATCGGGAGCTATTGCCGAAACCAATATGGATCCTCAAACATCCTATCCCGACGAATCGCCTTTTGAGAGCGGTTGGATGGAGTTTGTGGAAAAAGAGGATGGCATCTCCTTTATTCTTCGTGGAGTGTTGAAAAACGGGGATACCATCCGGATGGAATTGTTTGTTCCTTTGGAGCCCGAGCAATAATTTATCCCATCTCGCGTTATTACTGCGAAATTGAAAACGAAATTTGATAAACTGTTTATTAACCTAAAAACTACCAACAATGAAGAAAGTAATCTTATCGTTAGTCATGCTTCTCATGGCAACGAGTATGTTCGCACAAGAAAAGGATGTTCCCAACCCTGCCAAGGTTCGCGTCCCCAGTGGCTACCAAGGCTTCATTGAACAAGGGAACACCTGGCATTTCGACAAGAATATGCCCAATAGCATCAGCCTGTCAACCACTCACGGCTTTTATTTCAATGGACATATCTATGCCGGTATTGGGTGTCGACTTCAACAACGACCGCGCCTTGGTGCCTTTCTACACCAATCTGCGCTATCAGTTCAACAACACCAGGGTGGTGAGCCCTATCATCAGCCTGCGTCTTGGTTCTTATGTCGGCGACGGTTTGGGCGCTTATGGCGACCTCGCCTTCGGCGTGCGTTTTGCCTCCAAGCGCGACTTTGCCGTCAGCGCTATGGTGGCTGGTACCTATTACGACAAGATCAATGAGAGTTATTATGATGGATATCATCATACCCAAGAAGCCCGACAAATTAGTCCCTCTGGCATCTCTTTGCGCATCGGCATCGAGTGGTAATAGCAACATTTTAACCCAAAACAAAGCCCGAGAAGTGATTCTTGGGCTTTTTTTGTGTTTGTTACAAATCAATGACCTCCCAATGGCCTCCTTTGTCGGGACCGATGCGGCGAAGCAACCCTTCTCGCTTTAGATGAGCAAGTTGCTTCTCTATACCTTTGGATGAGATGCCCACTGCTTGAGCCAAACCTGCCGTGGTGAGTTTGGGATTCTCACGCAGCAGCTCAAGGATTTTCTCCCTACTTCCTTTATTTTTCTCCCTACTATTTGAGGATTTTCTCCCCACTTCATTTTGCGAATCAACAAAGGATTGGATATCTTGCTGAAGGTTTTTTCTCAGTGTTTTGAACATGAAATCTCTGAAAATCTGCAAGTTCTCATCTCTTCGAGTGTCGATAAGCGCTTGAATGTATTTGGATTTGTCTTCTTTTAGGATTTTTGTGGGTATTAGGCCGTATTCAAATTGAAGATGATTCATGAGCAGTCGGGCCATTCTTCCGTTGCCGTCCACCCATGGATGGATAGTCACCAATTCATAATGCGCATCAAAACTGAGTTCGTATTGGCTTTTTTTGTCTTCTTTGCTGATGTTTTTTCGCTTGTCATTCAGATTGTTGCAGAAATTCTGTAATCGATTGGGCACCTTGTGGAAATCCATATATGATGCACCTCCAATGCCAGCACTAACATTTACCATTCTTAGGTCTCCGTTGGCGGATGAGAATTCACCCAAAGCGGTTTTATAAGTGCTGCCCGTGCTTTTCATCACCATGGAAGCCATCTTTTTCAGCCATCCTGTCGTTATTTCAGTGTTGGTTTTTGCCATTGAAATACTGGCTTCGTAAGCCGCCTTCAAGTCTAAGTTCATCAAATACTCATTGATGTTTTTGCCTTTGGAAGTTAAACCTTCGTCAAACAAGAGTTGGTTCTCTACCTCAGTGATGGTTGAGCCTTCAATGGCGGTAGAGTGGGTGATAAGTGAGTATAAGTAGAACTTGTCGTAGTCCACTTGTTGCCCAATGCCCAAGGTTTCGTATGTCTGTATCAGTTTTTCTATTTCTTTCCAGATGCTCATATTTTTGTTTTTGCCGCAAAGATACAACTTTTCTCCCTACCATTGTATTTTCTCCCTACTTATTTATGTGTTCTCTGTTCGCGAACAGAGAACACTAAGTTGCAAACACTTGAAATATAACAAAATAAATAAGGCTGCCGCAACCCTGCGACAGCCTCATTCATCATTCCTAATTCATCATTCCGCATTCT
Organism: uncultured Bacteroidia bacterium; assembly: GCA_902794155.1. GTDB lineage: Bacteria > Bacteroidota > Bacteroidia > Bacteroidales > F082 > Limimorpha. The sequence continues at coordinate 123 of CADBGN010000119.1, read as the reverse complement.
TATTTGAACGCGTTCTCGCTCAAGCCCTTGCCACTCAAGGCCAAATCCTTCATGTAGCCAGGCACCTCCTTGCCGAGGTACTTGTCCACATACAACTTGGCGAGGTATTGGCCGAGCATGAAG
>CADBGN010000118.1 GCA_902794155.1 uncultured Bacteroidia bacterium | reverse complement strand
AATGGTTCCCACTTCGCTAAGGTCAATGTTCAGAACATCCTTTGCTGGATTAGGATACGCCTTGCCTTGAATCTCCGTCACAGGCATCTCCTTGACCGAAGCGGGTATGGGGTTCATCTCCTCGCGGGTCAATTTCAGAACCTTACTTGCAGAATATGAACTCATACAATTTGCACCTCCATTCATGGCCAAGAGACAACCACCATCGTTGTAGGGTAAAACGAATATGGGGAAATAGTCATAGTACTGATCCTCGTCAAAGAAGCGGCTGCCAAGGATTTCCATGTCGCGGTCAAAAAGGCACAATCCTGTTTGCAAGTCGCCTCCAAGGTCATACCAAGTCATGTAACAGCCGTACATGGTCGTGTCGTTCACCGTGGCCATACATCTACCACGGCCAGAAGGTTCTTCATTTCTTCTCCCCTCGTGAAGGAAACCAACTTCATAATGATTAACCCGACCACAGTCCAAATTGTAATCATGTTGGCCTGGCCCTACGGTCCAACTAAGATCAAGGTCACCAATCGTCAACAGATAGTTGTCAATGCCTTGCTTCCAAGGGTATCTTGCACCAAAGAACAGCAGTCTGTCATCCGAAAGGAAATAGTCGGAATAACCTTCGACACCCACAGCATAGCTCTCCATGTCTTCCATGCCTGGAGAACCCAATATATAACGGTAAGCCTTCACATACTGAAAGTCTTCGTCATAAAATGCCGTGCCTATACCACCCCCAGGGCCATTGCAAAGAAAGATATAGCCGTTTCCTGAAGGATTCTTGAAAATGTTATGGCACATAAAACCTTGCAGCCGAAACTCGGGGTCATCGGCATTGTAGTACTTAGGCACCACATAGCGGCACGCCAAGGTGTCGGCGTTTTGGTCAAACCTGTACATGTAAGGGAATACCCTATTTGAGCTTTCATAATAATAACCACAGGCAATCACCTGGCCGTTGTCATGAAGAAGACACGGCCAACTTTTCAACTCCGGAGAGTTATGGGTATAAACCTTCGTCTCGACCATTTCAAGATTGCCATCAAAAACAATCGTCCAAAGTTCACTGCCTCCATAATTGATCAATGTTGAGTCTGGTTGAAATTGTGCCACTGTGAAATAATTGCCATTGTCAAGCTGAACGATATCATGCGTCAGCAACATTTTCGGCAAATCCTCACAAATGCGGTGCTCGTAGCTGCCGTCAGGATGCACTTTGAAGAGCTGTGTGTTCCAATCGTGACGACGGCCGAATCGCCCTATCAAAACGGCATTGCCATCCGTATCCATCACGCCCGCATCAATGCGTGAATACTGGTTGATGTCATTCTGGTCGCCAAAATCAAACTCCCATTGCTGGGCTTGCATTGTGATTCCCGCCATCAGCAGGAGCGCAAGCAGGGTTGTAATTCTTTTTGCTTTCATTATATTATAGTTTTGTTGCAAAACTATAACAAAAAAACGCCAAAAAGCCAAGCCCCAAGCCCAAATATAGGATTTTGCGCCTGTTCAAAAACACAACAACTTGAAATACAATGAACTCAAAAATCTGAAAATATAGGTTTTTGTTACCCTATAGAGGTGAAAAGGCCATCGATATCTGCCTTTTTCTTGAGGTTGGATCGGTATTGCGTCACCGTGTTTTCTTTCAACCCAAGCAAATTCGCCGCCTCTTTTGCACGGAAGCCAAGGAACGAAAGAATGACGATGCGGCATTCCGTTTCGTTCAGATTGGGACAAGCCTGCTGCAGCCTAACCGTAGCCGATGGATAGGCGCTTTCAAACTCGTCAAGAATACGCTGTAGCCTATCCTCGCCACCCGTCTGGTAAATCGCCAACACCCGCTGCTGAAGCATATCCCTCTGGTGCTGCGATGATTGTTCCACCGTTGCCTGCAGTCGTTTCACCTCTTCCTCATGGCTTTGCCGGGCTGCCTCCAATTGCCGCAATGCCTCGTCCTGCTTGGCCTTCAGCTCCAGTTCGTGTTGTGAATCCTTGGCCTTCAAGGCTCTTTCCGCCTCATCCTGTTGTTGCTTCAGCATCTTCCTTCCCTTCTGTTTCGCCAAAACAACAACAGCAGTCAAAGCCAACAAGCCCACGATTATCGCCACCCATACTATCCCAGCCCTATGTTCCAATCTCTGCTTGTCACTCAGATAGGCGTTCAGCATCGGCAAAGCTTTGGCATTATGGTTGCTTGCCACTACATCCTTCTCCTCACTGGTTTTCAAAAAGGCGTAAAAGGGCAAAGTGCTCAAGGTATCACCCAACGCTTCGTAACAGTCGACAAGGCAGTAAGCTGCTTGCGCTTTAAGGTTTTCATCCTTTGACTGATAAGCGACTTTCGAATCGGCCAAAGCAGTCGCATAGTCATGTGCCTTATAATGGACATAGGCCTTTTCAATCGCATTCCTGTGAAACAAGAGACAGGAACTGTCAACCAATGCAAAACTATGTTCAAAATAGAAAATGGCTGAATCGTACTCATGGCTGTGACGCAAACAATTGGCAAGCGAATTTTCCAGCAAAGCCGTTTCGTACGGGAAACGGTCAGCATTGGCCAAATGAAGACCTTTGTGGCAATAGAAGAAGGCCGTGTCGCCTTCACCCGCCTTCCCGAAACGCTCATAGAGCAACCCGAGATTAGCCATTGAACGGAGCATCCAAGCCGTGTCACCAACGACAGAAGCACAATCCAGGCCATAACGGGCAAAGCGTGTGCTGCAAAGCTTGTCAGAGAAATTGAATGCGATTCGTGACAAGATATAGCAAATCTTGCTGTAAAGCCGCCCTACGGGAGCCTGCTTTGCATCGAAATGGGAATCCAAGATTTTCAAGGCTTCCAGGAAATGTACAGTTGCCTCCTCGGAAAAATGGTTTTTATCAAAGACTAAACCACCTGCCAGATAATGGCAACGCGCCTGCATCCAATAATCGCGGGACCTGTCGCCTTTTTCGTAGAAAGCCAAGGCGGGACTTACAAGGGAATCCGTGAAGTCATAGTACTTGTTACCGACATATATCGCTTCCACTGAGTCAATCAGCTCAGTGTATTCTGCGTCTTGGCTATCGATAGGCGAAAGAAAGTCACATTCGCGTTTGTTGCAGCCCATCATCACAACAACAATCAAAAGCCCTATGTACAAAATCCGTTTCATGGCCGCAAAAGTAACATTTTTGGCGACACCAACAAAATAGGCTGGCCACTTTCGTGACTAGCACTAGGTTGTGAGGATAATCCGCTATTTCACGACGAATTTCACCGTCGCGCCGTCAAAGGTGAGGAGATACATGCCGCTGTGCAAGCCCGACACGTCAATCTGGCGCATCTCACCTCCGATGCTGCCGGTTTGCAGGGTTTGGCCAAGGAGATTGGTGATGTGGTATTCATTTGTCATCTGTAGAGACGGTGCATGCACCGTCTCTACAAACAAGATGCCATTGGTCGGGTTGGGATAGACGCTGAAATAGTTCACCACGGGGTGTTCTTTCACCTGCGTCAAATCCATGTTTCCAATCACCGGAAAACCTCGATTGATGCCTTCCGTGTCCTCAATCCATATACATTCGCCCATGGCACCCGCATTCAAGGCATCAAGCAGGTCGGTGGTGCCGTATTGCGCCTCGTCAAGTGTCCAGGTGGTTGCGCTCGCTCCTTCGTTGAAGGCACACGAACCAGGAAGATAAACATAACTCGGACCGCTTGCGTTATAGACGTATGCAGGAATTTCCTCGTTGCCATAATAGTAGCAGTTGCGGATGGCGGTGTCACTCAATATCGCTGGGATAATATGCCCATAAATCGCATTGGTCAGATTGGGATTCGTGGGTTTTGTGATCTGTCCGGCATTATATACGTTGTATACAAAGCCTTCTGTGGGTGAGCCCGTTATGCCACCAAATTGGGCAATTGGATATACGGTATCCGTCAATTCACCGCTGAGGTCACCCGTGTTGTAGCAATTGGAAACGGAGCCATCGCTACCCGCGATACCGCCCACGAGGATCATGTCGGTCCCCTGCCCTTTCACCGAAGCCATGTTGCCGCTCATGCGAATCGTGGTGAAAATCGGCGTCCCGATAATACCTCCTGCATTACATCCTCCCGTCACCTCGCCAGAAGGATGGTTGATGCAGTATTCAATCAGCCCAAACGAGCCCCCTTGTCCGACCATGCCACCTGCAGTGGTTTCCCCAAAGATTTTGCCATAGTTATGGCAGTGCCGAATGATGAATTCACCGTCGCCTATTATGCCACCCGTAAAGCCAATACCCGTCAAATCGCCATTATTCACGCACTTTTCAACAAGTAGTTGGCCGTTTTCAACATGGGACACTCCCACCAAGCCTCCCAAATGCAAGTTATCCCAGATTTCGGCATTGTTGGTGCAATTCTTGATAAAGATGGTGTCGTTTTCACCAACATCGACCAAAAAAGTACCGACAAGACCACCGGCGGGCTTTGTGCTTGCCACGCCCATCCAGCCGTCAACAAAACAATCGATAATGTTGGTGTTGAGTGATAGGGCCGAGATAAAACCAGCCATGGCTGAATACACATATTCCTGCACATATACCACAATGTTGGCCTTCTCAATCCGGAGGTTTTTGATCGTTGCGTTTTCTGTATAAGCGAACAACCCTGAATACTTAAGTCCATCTTGATACAAGCCACCGATCGTATGACCGTCGCCGTCAAAAACGCCCGAAAACTTTTCCTCATTGCCTATAGGGATCCAAATAATGGAATCGGCGCCGTTTAAATCAATGTCGTTGGTGATGACATAGCAGGCATCACCACCCAATCCGTTATTGGTCTCATATGCCAAAAGAGCCAACTGTTCCGCCGTGGCGATTTGGTAAGGACTCTCGGGGGTGCCGTCGCCGCCATCATAGACTTCAGCGACCGTACCGTTCCAAGGTGTTTGTGCTCCGCAAGCCAGTCCGAGCGCGAGTAAGACAAAAAGTAGCAGATTTCTTTTCATAGTGATTAGATTTTTTCTTGGTTTTCGCAAAAGTATAGCAAAAAACCTCAAATAAAACCGATTCCATAGGCCAATCCACTATTTTTTCAGGAAATCAATATTGATTGTCAATAGATTACGAAAATTTTTTCCACTAAAAAGTTGTTGGAAATCCTTGATAAATTCGCAAAATTCGTTTTATTCGCCGACAAAAACAACGGCGAATTATACGAATTAAACGAATTTTGTCACCCGACAAACCGCCTCCATAGCACCTCTAACGAATCGGCTTGCGTCTTTCGCTTGATGGCGGTGCGGTATTTCGACACGGTGTTTTCGCGCAGGTCGAGGATGTCGGCAATTTCCTTCGTGCGGAAGGGGAACATGGAAAGCACACAGATGTCGAGCTCGGTGTCGCTCAGGTCGGGATGGGCGGCTTTCAGTTTCGTCAAGGCTTCGGGATAGGCTTCGTTGAACACTTCGAGGATGCGGTTGAAGGTGTTGTTGCGCTTGTCGTCGTAGATGGCCTGCACCTTCATCCTCAAAGCCTCGTTGGCCTGAGCCTCCAAGGCACCGTGCGCGGCTTGCAGGTCGCGTTGGATGGCTTCGTTCGCCTGGGTCATCTTCTTGCGGTAAACGCGATGGTAGACGACAAAGGC
>CADBGN010000117.1 GCA_902794155.1 uncultured Bacteroidia bacterium | reverse complement strand
TCGACTTTTGTCTTAATGCTCAATTCTATGTCGCTCAATATAGACCATGCCTCTTTCCCAAAACTACAGTATTGGGTATGTGTCGTTATATAATCGCTCCTATTCCTTCAAAAAGGTATTTACGAACCTGCATAATGTATTTCTATCAACTTTGCAGATGACAGCTATCTTGCGCCTTGAAACACCTGCCTTTAGCAACTCAGATATTAAAGTTTTCTTTGGGTAGAGCTTATACTTTTTTTCATCCGTCTTTTTGCCAATAGGTCGTCCCAACACTACCCCTTCAGCTTTCTTTCTCGCCAAAGCCTCTTTCGTTCTCTGGCTAATTAGGTTGCGTTCAATCTCCGCCGACAACCCGAATGCAAAAGCCAGTACCTTGCTCTGAATGTCGTCACCAAGTCGATAGTTATCCTTGATGGTCCATACCCGACACTCCTTTTTCATACACAAACTTAAGATTTCCATAATCATAAACAGATTACGCCCCAAACGTGATAGTTCAGCACAAATGATGAGGTCGTCTTTTTGGACTCGGTTGAGCAACTTGCCAAGTTGTCGTTTGTTGTAGTTCTTTGTTCCACTGATGGTTTCCTCAATCCAACCATCAATACGAAGGGATTCCCTTTGGCAGAAATTATTGATTTCAAACCTTTGATTCTCAACAGTCTGTTTGTCGCTGCTTACTCTGATGTAACCGTAAATCATAATAAAACTATTAAATTGCATAATAACATAATCAACAAAGGCATTCCTTTGTAGACTATTATTTCATGCAGCGACTTATGGATTTGTTGTCAAATCAAATCCTTCAAGAAAAAAACACTATGTATTTAAGATTACAGTTCGATTCCGTAAAGATGCATCTTATTATATAAGGTCTTGCGGTCGATTTGCAGCAGTTTGGCAGCCACGGTCTTGTTGCCTCTCGCCTTCTGCAAGACGGCTTCAATCTGCTCCTTCTCGTGCTCGGGACGCAAGGCCCAGTCGTCCTCATCGGTGGCGATGACGGTCTTCTTGTTGGGCGCGCTGAACACCGGCAGGTCGTCCATCTCGATATTCTCGCCCTCGGCAAACAACACGCAACGGCGCAACACATTGCGCAACTCGCGCAAGTTGCCGTTCCAACGCTGTTCCTTCATCCGCTGCAAGGCGTCGTCGGAGATGCCCTTCACGTTCTTGCCCAACTCCTCGTTGGCCTGACGGATGAAAAAGGCCGTCAGCTCGTCGAAGTCCTCCAAACGGTCGCGCAACGGCGGCACCTCGATGGCAAACTCGTTGATGCGGTGGAATAGATCCTGGCGGAAACGCCCCTCTTCGATGGCCTGCTCCAGATTCTCGTTGGTGGCAGCGATGATGCGCACGTCCACATGGATGTCGGTAGCCGAGCCCACGGGCCTCACCTTCTGCTCCTGCAAGGCGCGCAACAGCTGCATCTGCACCTCGTAAGACAGGTTGCCCACCTCGTCGAGAAACACGGTGCCACCCTTGGCTTGTTCGAACACGCCTTTCTTGTCGGCGATGGCCGAAGTGAAGGAGCCTTTCAGGTGGCCAAACAGCTCGCTGGGCGCCAACTCTTTGGAAAGACTTCCACAGTCGACAGGAATGAAGGGGCCATCCTTGAACTGGCTTTTTTCGTGGATCATGCGGGCGATGTATTCCTTGCCCGTGCCACTTTCGCCGAGGATCAGCACGGAGAACTTGGTGGGAGCCACCAATTCCACATGTTTGTAGAGCCGCACCATGGCGGGGCTGTTGCCCTTCACCCATTGCTTGTTGCCCGGCACGAAGGTATCCTCCACCTCCTCGTCGGTGGAAGCCAACGCGGCGGCGATTTTTTCTTCAAGCACACTCGGGTTGATGGGCTTCTTGAGGTAGTCGAAGGCGCCAAGCTTCATGGCCGACACTGCGGTCTGCACCTCGGCATAGCCCGTCATCACGATGATGGGCACCTTGCTCTTCAGCTTCTCGCGCACCCATGTCATCAGGATGATGCCGTCGCCATCGGGCAGACGCAAATCAGTGAGAATCAGGCCGAAATTTCCATTGGAGATTTCAATCTTTGCCTGTTCGTACCTCGACGCGAGGACTGCCTCATAGCCATTCTTCTTCAGCCAGGTCTGAATCATCATGCCGAAGGAGGCGTCGTCTTCCACCACAAGAATTCTACATTTCATGGTGCAAAGATAACAATATTTTCGGTAATTCCACAAAAATACACACAAAAAAAGCCTCACATTGGGGAAATGTGAGGCGATTTTAAAAAAATTGAAAACGAGCAGTTCCGTTAGAAACGGATTTTATTTGATGGATACTACCAAATAATTCGACATACTCCAGAAAGCTTCCTTGTCGAGGATTTGTAAGCTCAGTGCCCCATCCTCACCCTCTGTAATCTGATAGCTGCTATCCGGATGGCTGGTCATGACTTTGGCCTTCTTGGTGTTCAGCGGGACGATTTCCACATCGCGTTTGTTGCCTTTTCTGAAATGGCTCTTGTCGAAGCCTTGTTTGGAAATCTCGCTGGATTGGAACAAACCGCCCTTGCTGACGATGCCCTTGTCGACCAAAGCCTGCTGCGTGGCGATGCAAATCCACACCGTGTTCAGCAAGGCGTCCTGGTTTTCAATGGTTGCCTGCTGGGCTGCATTCTGCACGGCCATCACATCCAAGTTGGTGTTCAACTCATTGATGTTCTCGCTCAAATCAGAGACTTGTTCGTTCAAAGTGGCAATCTGCTTGCGGCTTTGTTGCAGTTCGTCCTTCAGGTTGGTGATATAAGTGTCTTTTTCTTCCAGTTGCTTCTTCAAGCGACTCACGGTCTGGTTCAAAGCCTTCGAGTTGGCACCTTGTTCAGCCAGTTGCTTCTCCAGCTTCTCAATCTTTTGGCGGTTTTCCTGCAAGGTCTGCTGAATGGCGTTGATTTCGTTTACAGCCTTGTTGGTATTGCCTTCCTGGTTCTCCATCAAAATAATGTTCTCTTGGGCGCGCACCGATTCGAGAGCGGCCTCAATCTCATTAATGGTGTTCAACGCATTGTCGAAACCACCTTTGGCAGCCACGGCCTCAGTATACAAAGAGTCGCGTTCCGCCACAAGAGCTTGGTACTTTTCAGAACGTTCCACATCGCAAGAAGTGGCCAACAAAGCCACGAAAAGCAGTGAAACCAATGTCATTTTGTGTTGCATGATAGATCTCAGTTTTTGAATCACCTTATTATAGCACAATGCGTGCCACAATAACGGCTTCCATCAAACACAAAGGTTATCAACACTTTATATTGATTTCCACACCTCTCACAAGTTGTGGAAAAATGTGGAAAGCCACAACATATCTCGACTATCGTGGAAAAGTGGGGAATCTACAGATACACAAAGCCCGTGCTTTTGTGGCGCGGCAAGGGAAAGATGGAGGTGGTCACGTCGGGGTGCACATGCTTCTTCCTGAACTGGTGATAAAGGCATTGCATGGCGCGTTCCGGGGTGTTGTTGTTTTCGCTGAGGTGGCACAGCATGATGTTTTTCATGCCCGAGTGATAGGTATCGGCCACAAAACGCGCCGACTCCTCATTGCTCAGATGGCCGAAGGGGCCGGCAATGCGTTGCTTCAAGATATAAGGATACGAGCCTTTCTCCAACATTTCCACATCATAGTTGGCCTCGATGACGAGGTTGTCGGCCCTGCGGATCTGTTCCTTCACCACTTTGTCAAGCATCCCGATGTCGGTGGCGATGGTCAAGGTATGTCCTTCATAATTAAAGTGATAGCCCACCGCTCCTCTTCCATCGTGCATCACGGGGAAGGCTTCCACAGTGATGCCACAAATCTCGAAAGGCTGCAAGGGCTCTATTTCGTGGTACAACCTCGGATCCACGTTTTTCGTCGCCTTACCTTCAACGAGACCTTGAAGACAATCGGAATGGGCATAGATGGGGATGGGGGTGTTTTTTGTAAGCACCTCCAAGCCTTTCACATGGTCGATATGGTCGTGGGTGACAAGAATGGCCTTGATGTCGTTGATACGCAAGTCGTTCTTTTTCAATGCTGTTACAACTTGCAGGGCACTGATGCCGACATCTACGATGACGCCTTCGTCCTGCTTGCCCACATAATAGCAATTGCCGCTACTGCCAGAGGCAAAGCTGCAAAAGACAAAGGGCGATAGGCAGGAGAAAAGATCCATTTCAAATCATTTTGGCCGCAAAAGTAGAAATTAAATTGGTTTTTTCCTTATTTTTGACCCCAAATTTAAATAAACGAACAGATTTAGTTTACTAACTGACGTGAGACCACGGGACAATGACTTGTGACAATGACCATGACCAGGCAGAGCTGTTAGCTATTAGCAATTAGCCTTTAGCTTATGAGCTGCTAAGCTAATAGCTAACGGCTAAAAGCTGACAGCCTTTCCAAAGCGGTCATGGTCACAGTCAAAAAAGCCCAGAAAAAAGACACAGTAGTAAATAATTGAACCATTACATATCAATTTACCATGGATAATAACTTTGACCCCAATGCTGCAGCCGTAGCCGATTCCGGCATCTACGGTCTGCCCTGCACCGCCGAAGAGGCACAGATCATCATCATACCCGTCGAATGGGAACTCACCACGAGCTACAACCGTGGCACCGTCGACGGTCCCGCCACCATCATGGAAGCTTCACTGCAAGTCGACCTTTGTCATCACGACTACCCCGACCTGTGGCAGAAAGGCATCTGGATGGACGAATTTCCCAAAGAACTGCGCGAACTGCACGACGAGATGGCGCCCTTGAGCGAGGACATCATCAACGCGCTGTATGAAGGCACCATCGACGACGAGCCCGAGAAATATGCCGAGCTTTACGCCCGCATCGAAGCAGCCACCGAAAAGAAAAACGCCTGGCTGCGCGAGCGCATCGCCTATTGGAAAGAGCAAGGAAAGGTCGTAGGTCTTTTGGGCGGCGACCACAGCTGTCCCCTCGCCTATCACCAATACCTCAACCAACTCGGTGTGGAATACGGCATCCTTCATGCCGACGCCCACTGCGACCTGCGCGAGGCCTTCGAGGGTTTCAAGTACTCACACGCTTCCATCTTTTATAACACCTTGAAATTCGACAATGTGAAGAAGCTTGTTCAAGTGGGCATCCGCGACTACTGCCATCAGGAGAAAGCCTTGGCCGAGAGCCAACCCAATAGAATAAGGGTGTTCTTCGACCGTGACTGCCGTCGCCGGATGTATGAAGGCGCCAAATGGAAAGACATTGTGGATGAGATGATTGCCGCCTTGCCCGAGAAGGTCTACCTCTCCATCGACATCGACGCCTTAGACCCGAAGCTTTGTCCCAACACGGGCACACCCGTTCCCGGCGGTTTGGAATACGAAGAACTGATGTACCTGCTCAACCGCATCCGCGAGGCTGGCAAGGACATCATCGGCTTCGACCTCTGCGAAGTCTCCATCATGTAGTTCACGGTGATATGCTTGCCCACCTCGCGGGCGAAGTCGAGGAAGGTGAAATCCTTCATCCAGTCGTAGTTATTCACCATCTCGGCGGCGTTGGGTTCCTTCGATTCGAAGTCCAAGAACTTGGCTACCTGGGCCTTGATGCACTCTTGGTTGTGGCGCAAGGTCTCTTCGTTGAGCAGGTTACGCTCTTGGCTCTTGCCCGAGGGGTCACCAATCATACCAGTGGCACCACCCACCAGAATGATGGGCTTGTGGCCGCAGTGTTGCAGATGGCGTAGCATCGCCGTTACCATTTCTTTCTGGAGGAGTTCTTCCGTGCCTGGCATGATCTGTGCCAGCATTCCGCGCCAGCGGAGTTCTTCAACAAAATTCTTCATCGTTGGGTTTGTTTTGAGGTGCAAAAATACGAAGAATTTCAGCTTTCCCGTTTTTTTTCATAAAAATTCAAAATTTGCACTATTTTTGCGGTCACCTAAAAAGTATATGTTCAAGAACTACGCATTATTAAACCTTTAAATCTCAGTGAAATGAAGACACGCATGCTTTTTTTAACCTCTGTAACAATGATTCTCATGGCCATCATCCCCAATGTAGCAAAAGCGCAAGATCCTTTCAAGAACCTAACGAAGAACGAAGCTGTCTGCACCTTTAAAGTGCCCGACATCGTTGATTTTGTCACGGTCTATTTGAGCGATACAGAAGACGAATTAAGGGGAAGCATCGCGCCTGAATGGCAAAAATACCTGAAAAACGAGAAACTGAGCAAGGGCGTCACCTTCACCGTGGACAAAAAGAACGGTTATGTCCGCTACGAAATGGACTTTGACATCGCCTACCCTGAAGACAAGACAGGCGAAAAGAGTTGCGTGGAGTTCTGTTACTGGAACTGCGCCGATGGTCTTCACAAACTCTTCGCCGAAAATGTGCATCTCACCCAAAAAGGGAAACCCATTTTCACCGAGTTCTCTGGCCTCTACATCTATGCCTACGACAATGCCACCCAAAAGCTCTATATGATCGACCAGGATTTGCTCGGCTTGGGTGAAGAGACCCATGGAATGGTCACCGTCGGCCTGCCTCGTCAGGGCAAAGACATCGACCTGACCTTAAGCGACGGCTCAAAGAAAAAGCTTGCTTGGAACGGCAAAGGCTTCACACTGAAATAATAAATCACACAAAAAATATGAAAAACCTTAAGAAAAGCAGTTTTGCCAAACTTGCACGATTAGTTTTCGGCTTCAGCATTGCCATCTGTCTTGCAGCCCTCACTTGTGCTTGCGGTCCTGCTTCCGACTCATTCGGTAAAGACCATCCCATACCTCAGGGCATGACCTACGAAATTCCTCTGCCGGAAGAGGCACCGACGCCTGCCATCGACAGCATGTCGGACGACAGCTACCTGCAACTCTGGAACGGCGTTCAGGGCGGCGTCTACAACTACAGCCTGTATTATCCAACCTTGCCCGACGGCGAAGTGTTTCTGCGTTGCTTCGAGGTCACGGAGAACATCGAATTGTCGGCCTCACGCCTTCGCGGAGCTTCAACAGTGGAAGTCAATAACCACACTGGTTTCGGCATGGTTGCCGACAAGCAGCAATTCTCCATCTACGAAGGCGACTGGGATGACTATTATGCCGCCCGCATTGAGGTGTGGCACAAGGATGCCAGCACCGGTGTAGAAACCAAACTGTTGGAAAAGGTTTATCGCGTTGAAGGCTGGATGCGATAAAAAGCCTCCAACCTGCATCTCATATTCTCCACTACGTTGCCTCCAAACAACCAGGAGTCAGCGAAGTGGAGATTTCCTTTTGGAAACATCTGCTCATAGGCAGGAATAAAGACCATCTCGGGATCAAGGTCAGGACAGACCGTGTTATGCTTGTAGAGATAAGTTCTCGTCGGGCAGGGCACAATGAGAACGCTGTCGCGGCTCTCGGTGTATTTGGCCATGCCCAAATGGAACTCGGCGGGAACGGTGTCAGCAGCCATCGTCCAAGTCGTAGGATTGACACCAACCACATCGCCACGCGAAACCATTCCGATGGCCGTTGTATCGGTCACCGAATTGAAGACGACCAAACCTTGCATGAGGCTGTCCGTGGTGGGCTTCAAAGCCTCGGGATATTTGGCCAGCTCTTCCGCAGAAACATGATAACCAATGCAATAGGCAGCTACCATCAGCTTTCTTTGTTCCTCGGTCATGCCCTTTTTCAGCAATTCGATGAGCATCTGCGAGCCTTGGCTGTGACCCATCAGGAAAAAGGGGCGACCATGGTTGTAATGCTCCATATAATATTGAAAGGCATCGTTGACATCCTTCGCCGCGATTTGTGCCAACGAGTCCAACACAGGGGTAGGCTGACTATACGCCTCGAAAATCATTTGTCGATAGTAGGGCGCATAAAAGTTGTATTCGCCATAAAGCATCTTGTTGAAGCGCTGATTGCCGTTGGCTTCTTCCCTTACTTCGGCCACAGTGATGTCGGCAAACCATGACGAGTCGTTATCGGCAAAAGAGATGGTGCTGACGGTGGGGTAAACATAGAAGATGTCGGCTGGCTTATCAGGCCTCTCCCCTAACTCCTCATCAAAGGGAGAGGAGAAGTGGCCACGCGAGTACCAGTAGATGGTGTCGGAATAATCGATGGTCTCCCATTTGCTTGTACTTTTCGTCTGACAAGAGATAAGAACGAGAAAAAACAAGATTGAAAGAATAACGCTCCTAATTGTATATGACCTTGGGGTTATCATAGGAATTTAGATAAGATTGCTGAAGCAAAAATACACAAAAAGCCGGAATCACTTCCAGCTTTTTTGAGGTTCACGAAAAGAATCCATCATTTCTTGAACTCCTTGTTCAACAATCGAAGCATTATTCTTTCTTTGTCGGTCAGTGAAACATTACGCTTATTTGATTTATTCGTCAACGACCTCCAAAGATTTTGGCGTTCGACCGGGCTCATCTGGGCCAATTGTTGCTCGACTTGTGCTTCCAGCGCATTATCTTGTTTAGCCTTAACTCTGCCATTACCAAGGGCAGGGCGATAAACTCCAAATTCTTCATTCAACAAATCAAGCATACATTGGTCCAATGTTGTGCGCAATTCTGGTGATACTTTACTCAGTTTCTCCCATTTTACCTTGCGTTCTTCTTTGGTCATGGTGGATAGAATCCCCCTGGCCTTTTCAAGGTTTGGATTTGAATGAGAAGATACTGCTTCTCTTGGATGAGATGATACTGTTTTTTGGGGTTTTTCTGCTTGAGCGGTAGCAGTTTGAATGGTGATTACATTTATGGCAAAGAAAGCCAAAACACCAAGTAAGATAGTTTTTTTCATCATGTTAAGTTTTTATGGTTAGTATTTGATTGGATTTTATATCAAGAAGCAAAAATACAATAAATATACCAAATAGGACAAAATGAGAAGAAAAAATGAAGCAGGGAAGGATAAAAAACGAGAATTGTTTTCGTACCTCGTAAATATTTCGCATCTTTGCAGCGGAATTAGACCAAGTTTATGGTCAATGGCTTCTGACAGTCCTACCCTAGGACGTCATAGCGGACCGTCATTCCGTGAAAACGGAGCGCTATCTCCCAAGCATAAAGAGGTATCCCTTTCGCATGGGAGATTGCGGGTCTGCGCCCGCAATGACGGCCAAACGTGGGGCGGTCCCAAAAACAACAATTAAACGACTCAACAATCAACAATTCAACCATTCAATAATGAAAAGAGACGAAAAAATCTTTGATCTGATTCGCCAAGAAAAAGAGCGTCAGATGCACGGAATCGAGCTCATCGCTTCGGAAAACTTTGTCAGCGAGCAAGTGCTGGAAGCCATGGGTTCTGTCATGACCAACAAATACGCCGAGGGTTATCCCGGCAAGCGTTATTACGGCGGCTGCCAAATCGTCGACCAGAGCGAGCAAATTGCCATCGACCGCGCCTGCCAACTGTTCAATGCCACTTTCGCCAACGTGCAGCCCCACTCGGGCGCACAGGCCAACATGGCTGTAATGCAAGCCCTGCTTGAACCCGGCGACACCTTCATGGGTCTCGACCTCTCGCACGGTGGTCACCTCTCACACGGCAGCCCGGTCAATGCTTCGGGTATGCTCTACAAGCCCGTTGCTTACCATGTGGCCAAGGAAACCGGCCGCGTCGACTACGACGAAATGGAGAAGATCGCCCTCGAGTGCAAGCCAAAACTCATCATCGCTGGTGCTTCTGCTTACAGCCGTGACTGGGACTACAAGCGCATGCGTGCCATCGCCGACCAAGTGGGCGCTGTCCTCATGGCCGACGTCAGCCACCCCGCTGGCCTCATCGCCAAGGGCCTGCTGAACGACCCGCTGGAGTACTGCCACATCATCACCACCACGACCCACAAGACCCTCCGCGGTCCCCGTGGCGGCATGATCCTCATCCGTCATGACTTCGAAGACCCGCGCG
>CADBGN010000116.1 GCA_902794155.1 uncultured Bacteroidia bacterium | reverse complement strand
CAATAGGCCATAGTCAGATTGGCACAAAGATACGGAATAATTCGATACAAACAAGAAAAACTTTACCATCATTGCGGATTTAGTCCGCAAAACTTGTGCACTAAGATGATTTGTCTCATCAAGGCATCGTCTTCGTCATCGTTTTCATGCCAGATGACATAATCGGCAAGCAGGCGCTTGCCTTCTTCAGGCCATTGTTTGGCCATGCGCGACCTGACGGTAGCCTCATCGCAATGGTCGCGTTCCATGGCGCGGCGAAGTCGAGTGGCTTCCGATGCCGACACCATCACTATGGCGTCAAAACGCTTTTCCAAACGCTTCTCAAAAATCAATGCCGATTCAAACAGGACGTATGGCGCATCTTGTTTTTTCATCCACTGCTCAAAGTCGACGAACAAGGCAGGATAGAGAATGCCTTCCAAATCGGCTTGGGCTTTTTCATCATGGAAAATCAAGTCGGCAATGTACTTTCTATTCAGTTCTGTATCAGAAAGATAAAACGCGTCACCGAAACGCTTTACCAATTGTTGGCGCACATCGGGCAAAAAATACATCTGCTTGGCTGCATCGTCGCTACTGTAGACAGGGATGCCCAACTGCTGTTTAAACAACTCGCACACCCACGACTTGCCGCTGCCTATGTTGCCAGTGATGGCGACTTTTTTCATTGCACGATGAGGTATTCCACCTTGTCGGGGCGGGTACTGATAATCTGGACGGTGGGCGGCCAACTAGCAAGGCGCACATCAAGCAAAGGCTGCATAGCTTTCAGTTGCTGTTTGTCGACTGCCACCGTAAAACTCTCAGGTTTGATGGATGCGTAGTCGCGCATGGCCACGAGACATTTCACGGACATCGTCTCGGGGAAGAAACGCATCTTCAAACTGTCAGTCTTGATGGGCACTTCGACATCCATTTCGGTGAATTTCTCCACTTGTACTTCAACTTTTACCTCCTCGACATTGGAATGAATACAGCCGCCAAGCAGGTCGAGCGGGAGAATGGCATCGAAATTCTGACTCACATTGTTCATGGTCAGCGGCTCAGTCCTTACCGTCTTGATAGTATCGATAACCTCCTGAGGCCCGTAAATCGTCACCGACGAAGGATCGATCATCGGGATGCCATAGATGTCGTATTGCCGCGCCGTTGTGACATTGGATTGCAGGACAATTGGCACCACCTTCGACTTCAATGCATCCATGGTGAAATAGATTTTCGCGTCGTTCATGGTGATGTCCGAAGCGTTGATTCCCAGTTTTTCAGCTACTTTTTCTGCAACATATTGGCTGCTAAAGGAATAAGTATTACCGTTTTCGAGGCGATAAGACACCTCGTTCAACGGAATTGTGACGACACGGTCGCGAATCATTTTGTATCTCAAGGTATGGAAACCGTCAATATTGAGCGACATCTTTGCCGACTGCTCGGCAGAAGAAATCCATTTATCGGCGGGCATTTCTTCCATTTGCAAGCGGAAGGAGGTCTGGGTGACATAGTCCTCCGACAATTTGACCAAAAACCACGCAGCGGTGGAGATGGCCAAAAAAACAAGAAAAGTGAAGGCGGAATGCTTGTTGGTGCGTTCCACCTTCTGTTTAATACGATTCAACTCGTCCGTCATGTCAAACCGCTCCGATGATTAGATTAGGCTTGGCCAACGCGGCTGGCGCTTTGCACCAAGGCGCTCTTCTCCACTTCCACTTCCGTGTTGGGAGCAAGAGAGATGACAACGGTGGTGTCCTTCACTTCGACCACCTTGCCGTGAAAACCGCCGATGGTGACCACCTTGTCGCCCTTTTGCAGGCTGTCGCGGTATTTCTGTTCTTCCTTAGCCTTCTTCGACTGGGGACGAATGAAGAACAACCAGAAAACGACGATGAGGAGAATGATGAAAAACAGGCTTCCATACTTTTGCATAAAGGTCGGAGCTTGTTCTGCGGCTTGCTCAGCAGCCTGGAGTAAAATAAGTAAGTTATTCATTTTAAGTGATTTAAAGATTTATTGTTCAAAATTCAAAGATTCAAGATTCAAAGATCTAAAAACTATTTTTTCGTATTCCAAACCATCTTGTAATACCTCAAAGCATACCAACTCTAAACTCTAAACTCTCAACTAATACTGATCAGGAGTTTGCACTGTGCCCTTAATGCGCAAGGTGGTCTTGGCCGGGTTGGTGTTCGACATGACCGTCAAGAAGCGGCTTTGGAAGCCCTGATGGCCAGAGCTGTTGTAGGTCACCTTGATGTCGCCCGTCTTGCCAGGTGCGATAGGCTCGCGAGGATAATCGCCCACCGTGCAACCGCAGCTTGATCCCACATCACTGATAATCAAAGGTGTGTTACCCGTATTGGTGAAATGGAAGGAATAACTCACCACCTCACCTTGCAACAAGATGCCAAAGTCATGCTCTTCCTTGTCGAACTTGATGGCAGCCTGCTTGTTAGATGTCTCGGTAGCTGATTTAGGGTTGGTCACCAAGTCGGTGGAAAGGTTGTCGCCGTCCTTGCCCCCACAGGCTATCATCACGCACATAGTCACGGCAATGACAAATATGTACTTAATATTTAAAAGACTTTTCATTCTCTTTTAGTTTTGATAATCATCACCGAGCCTTGGTAAGTGGCGTCGTTCTTCAAACCATGGCATTTCAGCACATAGAAATAGGTACCATCCGACAGTCCGCCCCCATCCCAGTCGTTTTGGTAGTCGCTCGACTGGTAGACGATGCGTCCCCAACGGTTGAAGATGGTCAAGTCGGTCTTTTCATAATAGCTGCTCAAAGGCTCATAGTTCTCGTATTCCAGTCCTTCATCACGATGGCCTCGGCTGCCGCCACCATTGCTGTTGGGCGTATCGTTTCCATCCTCCAAGGAGATGATGAAATAGTCGTTAATGCCGTCACCATTGGGCGTAAACACATTCGGAATTTTCAGCTTCACGGGCTCCACCCTGACACTATGGAAATAGGAAGTGTCGCAGCCTTGCGGGTTGTACACTTTCAGTTCTGTGCTGAAGTCTCCCGTTTCCACGTAGGTGAAACGTGGCTCAGGCGAGGTGGATGTAATGTTGTACTGCTGGTTAAGAATCCAATAGAAATTGCTGATTTGCAATGTGTCTTCCGAAAGGTTCTCAAAGAAATACGTCACATGCGGGTTTTGCAGGTAGACCGTGTCTTTCGGCTCAGTCGTGATTTCAACCACGGGATTGGGATAGGCTTTCAACTTGACACTGTCGTGTTGTGTACAGCCGCGATTGTCAGTCACCTTGATGTGATAGTATTTGTAAGCCTCCAAGCCAATGGCCCACGTAGGGTCGTTCGGTGCAATATGGAGGGGACTCAGTTCCCATTGGTAGTCGAAAGGAGGTTCATAAACACCGGCTGTGCTATCGACTATGGCAATAACTTGTGCATTCCTTCCGTTTTCCTCTTCCCTGTTGCTGCAAGTCAGCTTCACCTGCCGGAACTTAACCTCGAAACGAGGCTTCACCTCCACCGTAAACTCGTTTTGGCACACAAGGTCGCCACTCTCCGTCTCACGCACTTCAACACTATAAGTCGTGGTCACAGTAGGATGCACAGTAATGCTATTGGTAGTCTGACCGCCCGGCGACCACTGGAAAGAATAAAGGTAATTATTGGGCACGCTGAGCGTCACCGACGATTCGGAGCAAACGGGCATCTCTGCGCTACAGGTAATCTCGCAAGGTTCCTGCGCCTTGGCAAAGGCCGAACAAGCCAAGGCCAAGAAGAGCAACAGGACTTTGCATATCATGGTTTTGTCTCTCATTCCAATTGAAATAGGGTGCAAAGATAGGAAAAATCCCTTGATGAACGCAACAAGAACGTGAATATTGTTCAACCTGACAATTATAGCTTCATCAGCTTAACCAGCTTACCCATCTGAACGGGTTTGCCGTAATGAACAAAATAAACACCTGTTGCCCAATTACTTGCATCTATCTCAACACTCCTTTGGAAGCGAACCGACGTCATGATGTTACCCAACACATCGAAAACCACCAAATCCGAAAAGCCTTCCGAATCCAATGTCACCGTGAACTTGTCATTAGTAGGATTGGGATAGATACCAGGCTCAATTTCAGGTATTTCCGGACCAACAGGCGTAGGCATTACGGCGCTCCATGAAGCTTCCCATCCCGTGGAAGTGGTGGCACAATCGGAGCGGAACTCAACACACATCACATTGGACGACGATTGCACCACGCCTGGACTCTGTGTATTCCAACGGCCTATCTTTGGGGCATAGATATTATCGCCATCGTAAATCCAAAGAAAGTCGAAATCCGTCTCCAAGCTAAAACTGCTGAAATCCAACTGAATTGTTGATCCTTCAGGACCACGGATCACCCAAATCACGCGTTCGTCGTTACCATAGTTTTGATGGTCGAGGCGACCTTCCGTGCCTTCAAGAACAATCGCCGGAGTGCCCTCGTTGATGAGTTTGTAATAATAGTTCCAGTCCCAATAAGGACCTGGATCAGTGTGGCTTTGGTCAGGATAATGCTGATGTCCACGAATCTGGATGCATGCTCCTTCGCCGCCGAGGTTGTAAAGACCGTTATTAAGACAGAAGCCATTGTCAAGCGTGTCACGATCGTGGGTGCGCCGCCCATCGATGGCCTCATAACGAGAACAAATGCTACGCACCAAATTAGCCGATGACTGATACATCTCTTCGGTGAAAAACTCCCAAACATTACCGTATGCTTCATGCTCAATGCCAATAGCATAGCCGTTTGCCGTACGAGCGTGCCATGCCTTGTCTTTTTCAAGCACCATTTGGGTAATCTGACCATCGGCCGAGCGGATGACATAGTGGGCAGAAACCTCTGCATCGCAGTTCTTGAACCAGCTGATGCAGCCAGCGTAGGAGCCTTCCGTATAGTGAATCACCACTGCACTCACATCCTTGGTACGCTCTTCCCAGTTACATTCTGGAGCAGGGTCCCAGATGGCTGGTGGATAGTCAGGACTACGCGTAACGCCCAATTCGGGCGCAGCAAGCATATCGTAATGCTCACCAAAAACCTCTTTCAAGTCGATGTCGTATTTCTGGAAACCAAATTGCTCCGCCTTTTTTGTATCATTCAAGAAAGTACAAACTGAATAAAGCATGGATTGCATAGGATAAATGTCTTTCTCCTTCCCTATCGGCAGTTCGGAAAGTTGTTGGATGACAAAGAGATAACCATTAATTTCAACAGCTTTGCTTTCTTTGGACAAACGGTCGAAAGCCTTAGCGTAGGCCAACACATTCTTTTTTGGACTATCCAAAATCTCTGCTTCCGAAACGTCTGACAACTCCGACACAAGATGCAGGTTCTCACAGAAATAGTTCTTGCCGTCCTTCACCAAACCCATCAAGCCGTAGGCACGCGGCTTGGCATCTGAGCCGTCGTTGAAATAGTTTGCGTCCGTCAGGTGATAGCAATGTGTGTTGGTGAACGAGACAGCCTCAAGCAAGCCTCTTGGAATGTCGGGGCAGGCTTCATACGCAGCATTAAAGGCAGACTTATAGCTTTGTATTTCATTGTTTTGCGCCAATCCAATCATAGGAAGCAACAGAGAAAGCGCAAAAAATATAAACAGACGTTTCATAGCATATAATTTGATGACAAAAATACACTTTTTTCTTTTTTAAAGGGAATGAGTTTTTTTGACTCACTTCGTTTCGTCGAATCTAAAGATTTCGTCCAAAAAGAGATTCTTGCCGGCATCCCCGATGAACTGCCGGAAGTGAAACCTTATGATACCACCATCAACCATGCGCCCAAGCGCAAGGACATCTTGACGAAGGCCGAGAAGAAACTGGCCATCCGCAACGCTTTGCGTTACTTCCCCGCCAAGTTCCACGCCACTTTGGCCCCCGAGTTTGCTGAGGAATTGGAGAAATACGGCCGCATCTACATGTACCGTTTCCGTCCCTCCTATAAGATGTACGCCCGCCCGATCGAGGAGTATCCTGCCAAATGCAAGCAGGCCGCAGCCATCATGCTGATGATTCAGAACAACCTCGACCCCGCCGTGGCACAACATCCGCACGAACTCATCATCTATGGCGGCAACGGCGCCATCTTCCAAAACTGGGCACAATACCGCCTCGTGATGCAGTACCTCGCCAACATGGACGAAGACCAGACCTTGGCCATGTACAGCGGTCACCCGATGGGCCTCTTCCCGTCGCATAAGGACGCCCCACGCGTAGTGGTCACCAACGGCATGATGATACCAAACTATAGCAAACCCGACGATTGGGAGCGCTACAACGCCCTCGGCGTAACACAATACGGCCAAATGACCGCTGGCTCCTATATGTATATCGGGCCTCAAGGCATCGTCCACGGAACCACCATCACCGTGCTCAACGCTGCCCGCAAGCACGGCGGCAGCACCGCCGGCAAGTTGTTTGTCACTGCTGGCCTCGGCGGCATGAGCGGCGCCCAGCCTAAGGCTGGCAACATCGCAGGTGTGGTAAGCATCACTGCCGAAATCAACCCGGCTGCCACACAGAAGCGTTATCAGCAAGGTTGGGTCGACGAGGTGTACGACAACATCGAAGAACTGTTCAAGCATGTCAACGCAAGCATCGCCAAGAAGGAAGCCCGCAGCTACGCCTACCAAGGCAATGTGGTGGACCTTTGGGAATATGCCGCCGAGCATGACATCCATGTCGACCTCGGCTCCGACCAGACCTCACTCCACAACCCGTGGGCAGGTGGTTACTATCCTGTCGGACAGTCGTTTGAGGAGTCGAAAGCCATGATGGCCGAGAACCCCGAACTCTTCAAGGAGAAGGTGCAGGCTTCGTTGCGC
>CADBGN010000115.1 GCA_902794155.1 uncultured Bacteroidia bacterium | reverse complement strand
CGGCGAGGCGGAGAGTCCGCTCTACACCTACCTCAAGAAACAAGCACCTTTCAAGGGCTATCCCGAGGGCACCGAGGAGTTTGCGACAATGCTTGACGAAATTCACCAAAAGACCGGCACGGGCTTCGACCAAGGCGACGCCATCCGCTGGAACTTCGGCAAGTTCCTGGTCTCCAAAGACGGCAAGACCATCCTCCGCTTCGAGCCTATGGTGACGCCCGACATGATGGAGGAAGCCATACAGGAGTTTTTGAAAGGCAATGAATAAAATTTGATTCAAAATGAAGAGATTACTCATTCTCGCCATCGTAGCGATGGCTGCCGTTTCCTGCGGTCCGAAAAAGGAAAACCAAAAGGAAGAAGCACCCAAGGCAGAAACCCCTAAAGTGCTGGTCCTTTACTACTCCCAAACGTCAAACACGAAAGCCGTAGCGACCGAAATCGCCACACGGCTCGGTGCCGACATTGAGGAGATTGTCCCCACGAAACCCTACGATGAGGATTTCCAAGCCACCATCGAACGTTGCAAGCAAGATCGTGAACAAGGCATTGCTACCGAGATTCAGCCGTTGGCAGCCGACATCGCCAAATACGATGTGGTGTTCCTCGGCTATCCCGTGTGGTTCGGTACATACGCGCCACCTGTGATTACCTTCTTGAGTCAAGTGGACTTGAGCGGCAAGAAAGTTGTTCCGTTTTGCACCTTCGGCAGTGGTGGACTGGAGTCGAGCATGAAGGATTTGGCCGAGGCACAGCCTAAAGCGGAAATCCTTCCCGGCTATGGTGTGCGTGCCGCCCGACTTGAAGCCGCGCCCAAAGAAATCGACCAATTCCTAAAGGCAAGCGGCTTCCTTGAAGGAGAGTTCGTTAAGTTGGAGGATTTCCCAGAGCAACATCCAGTAAACGAAGAAGAAACAGCAATCTTCAACGCCGCTGTTGATGGTTATCAGATGCTTCATGCTCAAGCCAAGGCTGTGGCTTCGCGTACTATTCCCGGAGGCACGGAATACCTGTTCACAGCCGAGGATCTTCCACGTGAGGACAATCCGGGGATGCCTACGGGAGAGCTGAAGGTGTATGTGACCGTCTCAGAAGGCGAAAATCCTGTGTTTACACGGGTGGTCAGGTAAGCTAAAAATAAAGCTTAAGTGAAACGCATCGTTTACATCGTTTTAGGCTTGTTTTGCGTAGGCCTTGGAGCCTTAGGTGTGGTGGTGCCGGGATTGCCCACCACACCTTTTCTACTGTTGGCCTCATGGCTTTTTTACCGCTCCTCGCCATGCTTGCAAGAATGGCTATTGCAGTCATGGTTAGGGACTTACATCCGCAGTTATCGCCGTCGCGGTGGAATGACCGTTGCACAAAAAGCCAGCGCTTGTGGCATCATGGTGGCGATGGTGCTGCTCTCCACTTTCGTTTTTATCCCCAAAGATTCTGTGGCTCGCATCATTGTGCCCATCATCGGTGCTGTGGGTGTGCTGACAGTCATTTTTGCGGTGCCTAACGCAAAGGAAGAATAAAACTTGCCCATTGCAATAATCAATGCCAAAATATTTCATTTTGTTCATTGACTAATTGATTTGTTTACTATTTTTGCATCGTAAAAAGTTGCAAAATTCGTGACCATACTCCCGAATTTCATATAAAAATCGGAAGTACACTCCCTAAATTTTAGGTTTTATGTACAAGAGAATCATTGATATAGAGCGCAAGTTGGATGAAGGGATGTTCCTGTTTGGCGCACGTCAGACCGGAAAGTCCACCCTTTTGAAGGAGCGGTTCAGCGGGGCCATTTACTACGATTTGCTCAATCCAAGTGTTAGAAGGGCATTTAAACTGAATCCGAATTCCTTTTGGGAGGCACTTCAGGACAAACCCGCTGGCACACTCGTCATTGTGGATGAAATCCAGAAAGTACCTGAATTGTTGGATGTAGTCCATTCGTTGATGGTGGAAAGAGGCCTGTTCTTCATCCTAAGTGGCTCCAGTGCGAGGAAACTCAAACACTCAGGTGCCAACACACTTGGTGGTCGAGCCATACCCGAAACGCTTTATCCTCTTGTGTGGCCGGAAGTTACTGACTTTCAGATTGACCGCGCCGTGCAAAATGGTATGATTCCTCGTCATTATATGGTTGAGGATGCCACCAAGCGTCTTTCAGGCTATGTGAAAGTGTATTTGGACGAAGAAATCAGGGAAGAAGGTGAAGTGAGAGAGCTCGATGCGTTTGAGCGCTTCATGGAGGTGGCCGCCATCTCCGATGGGGAAATGCTGAACTATGCCAATATCGCTTCCGACTGCGGCGTTTCTGCCAAAACGGTCAAGTCGTATTTCCAAATCCTTTATGATACCCTTATTGGTTACGAAATTCCCGCGTTCAGGAAAGAAATCAAGCGAAAGGTCGTCCAAGCACCTCGTTTCTACTATTTCGATGTCGGGCTTGCCAATTACCTAATGGGCCGTCACTCCCTGAAGCGTGGCACGGATGATTACGGACACGCCTTTGAGCACTTTGTGATACAGGAAATCATTGCCTACAAAGGATACAACGACAAGCGGGACACGATTTCCTATTGGCACACTTACGACAAAAAAGAGGTGGACATTATTATCGGTGACGCGAAAGTGGCCATTGAAATCAAGTCCACAGAACACGTGGAGACCAAACACAAAAAAGGCCTCAAAGCTTTCAAGGAAGAACATCCCGACAGCCGTTTGATTCTTGTGTCGCTTGATCCGATCACCCGTAAATCCGACGACAAGGAGCTCATCTATGTGCTCGATTTCCTGAAAATGCTTTGGGGTGGTGAAATATTCTAAGGTGAAATCCGCAAATCAGGAGATGGTTGGGGCCGCAGATTTTTATACCTTTGCAGCAAAATAATCAAAAATGAAAACACTCCTCATCAACGGCAGCCCACACGCTAATGGCTGCACCTTCACCGCCTTGAGCATTGTGGCGGAAGAACTACAGAAAAACGGCATAGAGACCGAAATCGTCCACATCGGGAACAAGGACATCCGTGGCTGCATCGCCTGCGGGAAATGTGCCGAATTGGGGCGTTGCGTGTTCAACGATATGGTAAACGAAGTAGCGCCCAAGTTCGAGCAGGCCAACGGCCTCGTGGTCGGCTCGCCGGTGTATTACGCTGGCCCTAACGGAACGCTCACTAACCTGCTCGACCGCTTGTTTTTCAGCACACCTTTCGACAAGCGGATGAAAGTGGGCGCGGCCGTCGTCTCGGCACGTCGCGGTGGCACCACGGCCGCCTTCGACCGGCTCAACAAGTATTTCACCATCAGCGAGATGCCTGTCGTGAGCAGTCGCTATTGGAACATGGTGCATGGCCACTCCGCTGAAGACGTGATGCAAGACGAAGAAGGCGTGCAAATCATGCGCATCTTGGGCCGCAACATGGCCTTCCTCATGCGCGCCATCGCTGCCGAACGTGAACGCAACGGATTGCCTGAAAAGGAAATGACGCGTTACACGAATTTCATCCGATAAGGTTTAAGCATTTCAAGTCTCGCACATCCCTACGGGATGCAAAAGGTTAATGTAGTTTGTTTTACCGATAGTTAATCCCTACGGGATTAGTCGGACGCAGCAAAATGGCATCCCATCGGGATGCGCGTTCGGTAAAAACGAAAATACGGGAAAACAGCATCCCATAGGGATGCACTCAACTTGCGAGACTTAAATAGATAATATACAAATCAATTAAAGTGATCAACAATAAATGCGAAGGGTGCAGGACCAAGTCGGTCTGCACCCTTCGTTATGTAGTGACGATTCGTTAGTTATCATTCTACGACAACGAACGGAATCTCGTCGCCATTGTCATCCTTAATGACGAGGTTCTTGTTATCCATCGAAACGATCTTCATGTTATGCATCTTGGGCATACCATCAAGCATCTCATTCTTGAAATCGTTTTTCAAACCATTAATTTCGTCCCTTATCTCCTTGTCCATCTTGGCTTTGGTCTTTGCATCCATTCCCTTGATTTCATAGTCAAGTTCAGTCTCGGCCTTGCTTCCGTCGAGGTTCATCTTCAAGTCTTTGCCATTAAGGGTGAAAGTGCCAGGAACGGTGACCGAGCCTTCGAGCGTAATCGGCACGCCATCCTCTTTGATCTCATAGTCAGTCCCAACGAGCATTTCGCAAGCCCCGTTTTCATCAAAATACAATGAAACGACTATTTCAGTTCCTTCTTCATCGAGAAGTTTGGTGGCCCATTGCTTGCCTATCAAACTCTGTGCATTTAAAGCAATCGCTGAAACAAACATCAGCATCAAGGTAAAAAACAATTTCTTCATGATTTGATTGATTTGGTTATTTAAATGGGTTAAGTAGTGGTGCAAAAATAGCAAAACAAGCCCAATGTTGGTATATATTCCACTGATTTGGGTAGCACTTTATATCAAATAAAGTATGTATCTTTGTAGGCGTAATTGGAACAAGTTATGATAAAAATCCGGCCCAACCCCAATGAGGCTTTTCCGAACCCCAACATCCCAAGCCTCTGCTTCATCAAGAACGTGGTGAAGAGCCCGCGTATCATCATTGGCGACTATACCTATTATGATGACGAGGATGGTGCCGATCAATTCGAGAAACACGTCACTCATTTCTACGACTTCATCGGCGACCGACTGATTATCGGCAAGTTCTGCGCTATCGCCAAAGGGGTAGAGTTTGTGATGAATGGCGCCAATCACAGGATGGACGGTATGACAACTTATCCGTTTTACGTCATAGGCGGCGACTGGGGTAGCGCCATTGCCCCAGTAAAAGATAAATTGCCATTGAAAGGCGATACCATTGTGGGCAACGACGTTTGGATTGGTCAGCATGTCACCATCATGCCAGGTGTCCATATTGGCGACGGAGCCATTATCGGAGCCAACTCGGTGGTGGCCTCGGACATTCCTCCATACGCTGTCGCCGTGGGTAACCCTTGCCGTGTGGTCAGAAAGCGCTTTGACGACGAATTCATCGCCTATCTGTTGGAACTGAAATGGTGGGATTGGGACATCGAGAAAATTGAGGCCAATTTTGAGGCCTTGTCAAGTAGTAATCTATCGTTAATCAGAAATATAAAAATATGAAAAAAGTAATCGTAATCTCGACCAGCCTCCGCCCCGGCTCGAACAGCCACGTTTTAGCGGAGCAATTTGCCAAGGGCGCGGAAACCGCCGGGCATCAAGTGGAACTCGTCTCGCTAAGAGGCAAGGAAATCAAGTTTTGCATCGGCTGCCTGTCGTGCCAAAAGACGGGTGCGTGCGTCATCAAGGACGACGTGCCGGCCATTATGGAGAGCGTGCTCAACGCCGATGTGGTATGCTGGGCCACGCCGATTTATTACTATGAAATGAGCGGCCAGATGAAGACCCTCATCGACCGCATGAACGCGATGTATCCCAAGGATTACAAATTCCGCGACATCTATCTGCTGACCACAGCTGCCGAAAACGAGGAGTTCGTTCCGAAGCGCGCCGAAAGCGGTCTGCAGGGCTGGATCGACTGCTACGGCAAGTCAAGTCTCAAAGGCCATATCTTCTGCGGTGGTGTGGGCGGCCCGAAAGAGATTGAAGGCAATGCCAAGTTGCAGGAGGCATACGAATTAGGCAAACAAATCTAATTATCGCTCTAAAGGGATGGTACAATGTGCCAAATTTTATAATTTTGCACTGTAATAGATTTATCGCCATGGACGAAAAAACGAAAGCCCAAAAAGAGCAAAAGAAAGATAGACGTCGCAAATTCACGAGCCAAATGTGGACGATCATCTTGGGTACCACCATCTCGTTGATTGTCACCATTGTCGCGGCACAAATCCTTGAAAGGAATCGTCGGGCCAAAGACCGTCGCCTCTCTGCCATGATGGTAATGAGCAACATCGAAAGCTATGCACAGATACTTGAATCAGCCTATACTTATATGGGACATGCCGACACTGTATCCG
>CADBGN010000114.1 GCA_902794155.1 uncultured Bacteroidia bacterium | reverse complement strand
AGGCATCTGTTTTTCGGTTTGCAAAAGTACAACATTCTACCTATTTTTGCGGCATCAAACACAAGAACTTATGATCTTCTTTTTCTCTGGTTGCGGCAACAGCCGCCATGTGGCTGAGACCATAGCCACGGGTCTCAACGATACATTGGTCTTCATCCCCGAAGCAGCTCGTGAAGACCGTTACGAATACGAATTGGTCGAAGGCGAACGCCTCGGCTTCGTGTTTCCCATCTATGCCTGGGGACCTCCAAAACTGGTGATGGACTTTGTGAAAAAAGTTACAGTTAAGGTCCCTGAGCCTGTCGAAGGGCCGTCAAAAAGGTACATTTATTTTGCCTGCACCTGCGGCGACGAATGTGGCCTTGCCGAGGACATCTTCCGTAAGGCTTTGGAGCAAAAGGGCTTGACTCTTAACGCCTGCTTCAGCGTGCAGATGCCCGAGACCTATATCGGCATGCCGGGCTTCAAGCTCGACACCGACGAAAACGCACAAAGAAAGATTGCTGCCGCCGATAAGCTTATGAACGATTGTATTTTGCGTCTGCAAAACAAGGAAAGATTTTCCAAAATGACAAAAGGCGGCGCAGCTTGGTTCAAGAGTCGGTTAATCAACCCCGGCTTCAGCAAGATGGCTACCAACGACAAGAAATATTATACTACTGATGCCTGTATTCATTGTGGCAAGTGCGTGGAAGCCTGTCCTCTAAAGAACATCACCCTTGAAGACGGTCGTCCGAAATGGAACGGCAACTGCACCATGTGTATGAGTTGTTACCACCATTGTCCCGTGAACGCCATCCAATACGGCAAGGCTACGATGGGGAAGGGCCAGTATTATTTTGGGAGAAGATAATAAGCTTTCAGCTATCAGCCGTCAGCTTTCAGCTTGGTCATACCGTGCTGATAGCTGATGACTGATAGTTAATAGCTCAATTCAACAATTTAGCATTCAAAAATTCAACATAAATACATATTTTTGTCTCGTAAATCATTCAATATCAAAAATAAAAGCGCTATGAAAAACAAACACTACTTCTCAAAAGCACTATTTGCCACTCTAATGGCTCTCTTCTTTAATGCCGCTACTGCGGTTGCGCAATGCACCATTCCCATCGCCCCAGGACAGTCCTATATCGAAGACTTTCAATCGGGAGAGATGGAATGCTGGACGGTGGAGACGACAAGCTCTGCCACTTGGGCAGTGATGCAAGGTGCAGGTTCCAATGTGGTTGCCTTCCAAAATGCCACTGAGGGTCAAGAGGCCCGACTGGTGTCGCCTACTTTCGATCTGACGGGCAGTAATAGCGCTACCTTCAGTTTCGCATATGTCATGATGGCTCTCTATCCTCCATACGACGAGCTCACGGTGAGTTATCGTACTTCGCCCTCCGATAGTTGGCACCAACTTGCCATTTATAGCCTTAGCGACTGGTCGAATACTTACGATGCCTCATTTACGATAGACGACCTAAGCTCCACTTTCCAGGTGTCATTCTTGGCTCACTGCAACGGAGGCTACTACGTTTTTCTGGATGATATTGAAATTGCCTCAGCTGGGGGATGTGCTCGTCCAGTGGGTCTGAGTGTCACTGAAATCACAACGAATTCAGCCATTCTTGGATGGTCGACTACGGGTTATGAGGAGAGTTGGACAATAGACATAAACGGTCATCAGGTTGAAGCAACCTCGCAACCTTTTTTGATGGAGCGGTTGGAGCCTAACACGGAGTATAGCTTTCGTGTGAAAGCCAATTGTGGCGGAGAAATGGAGTCGGAGTGGTCGTACCCCACGACGTTCAAGACGTTCTGTGATGTGATTGTTGTCACTGATGACGAGCCTTATTTCGACGATTTTGAGGCCTCGGAAGAGTTTGTATGCTGGCAAAACCAAATTGAAGCAGGCGAGGATGAATGGGTGATTGACCCAGGCTACCTTATCCTTAACAACACAGCTTTCTTTATTTGGTTAGGCGAGGTGGCATGGCTTGTCTCTCCACCTTTGGACATTACTGCTGTCACCGAACCCTACTTGACTTTCAAGCATCGTCAGCGGAGTCTGGGGGTTAATGTCGACGAACTTTCCGTTTACTATGCCACCTCTTCTGATGATTCCTGGCATCTGCTCGACAACTTTTCCAATGCGTATGAGGATTGGGCGGTAGAATCGTATGCACTACCCTCTGCCTCGGGCACTTATTATATCGCTTTTAGGGCAAAGTCCAACAATGCCGATGGCGTGTATGTTGACGATGTGAGGGTGGGGAATTATGTCGACGATGGCGTCGAAGAGGCCGCATCCCTTGCCGTGAGTGTCAGCCCCAATCCCACCTCGGGTCGTGTCAGCATCGAGACTAACGCTGCTTCTGGCGAAATTGCTGTTTTCGACTTGTTTGGCAGGAATATCACAACTGCTATGCTAAACGAAGGCCGTGCCGAGGTGGACCTCAGTAGCTGTGCAAAAGGCGTTTATGTGGCACGTATTTCAAGTGAAGTCGGCACAAGCACGATTAAGTTGGTGAAGGAATAACAAATATGACAAAGAACATGACCTTTTTGGCAGCCTTTCTCTTGCTGCCCCTCTTACTAAGCGCTCAAAGCGCCAACGACTACACCCAATACGTGAACCCTTTTATCGGCACGCAGACCGATGAGACGGGCGCCCTCAGCGGGAGCACTTTCCCTGGCGCCACGATGCCGCAGGGCATGGTGCAACTGAGTCCCGAGACCGAGCTGATGGTCACTTGGGACCCTTGCTCGGGTTATGACTACAACAAGGATGTCATTTATGGCTTCACCCACACCCACCTCAGTGGCACTGGCTGCACTGACCTTATCGATGTGAGTCTCATGCCTTTGTGCACAGCAGTGACACCCGAGCAGTTGAAGGCCGCTGACTTCGGACAGCACTATAGTCATAATAAGGAATCGGCAAGACCTGGGTATTATCAAGTGTTGTTGCAGGAGAGTGGCGTGAATGTGGAACTCTCGGCTACCACACGAACGGGCATCCATCGTTATACTTTCCCTGAAGGCCAGCCCCAGACCGTCGTCCTCGACCTCGATCGAGGTACCTTCCGTGGCGATGCCTATTACTCGAAACGCCGCACTTACGATGTGATTCAGGCACAGATTCGCCTTGTCGATGACCACACCATCGAAGGCTACCGCGTTGTCACTGGTTGGGCCAAGATGCGCAAAGTGTATTTTCGCGCCGAGTTTTCTAGGCCATTCAATCAGCATCTGCTAATGAATGGTGGGCTGGATGTGGGTAACAGCGATGTGGTGAATGGTCGCACCTTGCGTACAGCCTTGAATTTCGACCCAAAAGACGGCAACGAATTGATCGTGAAAGTCGCCATCTCGCCTGTTGATAACGAAGGCGCACGGAAAAACATGCTGGCGGAAGCCCAAAGTTGGAACTTCGACGAATATGTGCAAGCCGCCCACGACGCTTGGCAGCGCGAACTCAGTCGCATCGACATTGAAGGCACCGACGAGCAAAAGACCATCTTCTACACGGGTCTCTACCATGTGCTGATGCAGCCAAACACCATGAGCGACGTGGACGGTCGCTACATGACTACCAACTTCGAAATCAAGCAGATGCCGAAGGGACAAGTGTATCACAGCACCTTCAGCCTTTGGGATACTTTTCGCGCTGCTCATCCGCTTTATACGCTCATCGCGCCCGACATCGCAGCGCAGTTTGTCCGCGACATGGTGCTCCACCACCAAACTTATGGCTATCTGCCCATTTGGGACCTTTGGGGACAGGACAACTACTGCATGATTGGCAACCACGCCATTCCCGTCTTGGCCGATGCTATCATGGCCGAAATTCCTGGCATTGATGTGGAAGAGGCTTATCAAGCCATGGTTGAGAGTAGCACGCGGAGTCACTTCAATTCACCGTTTGAGATTTGGGAACAATACGGTTATCTGCCGCAGACTCTTCAGGACGAGAGCGTCAGCATCACCATGGAACAGGCTTTCGATGATGCTTGCTTGGCTTTGGTGGCAAAGAAACTCGGGAAAATGGATGACTACGAGCGTTTCTATCGTCGCAGTATGTTCTACAAAAACCTCTTTGACCCCGAATCGGGCTTCTTTCGTCCGAAAGATGAAAAAGGCAACTGGATGGAAGGCTTCGATCCACTTTCGTATGAGCAACCTTGCTTCGTGGAAGGTAATGCTTGGCAGTATATGTGGTTTGTGCCACAAGATCCACAAGGCCTAATCGACCTTTTCGGTGGCAAGAAAGGCTTCCTGAAGAAACTCGACGAGAACTTCAGCCTCACTGCCACTAGCGGCGAAGTCAACGGCAATGCGAGCGGTTTCATCGGTCAGTACGCACACGGCAACGAGCCCAGTCATCATACCGTTTATCTCTACAATTTTGCGGGCAAACCAGAGCGCACACAGGAGTTAGTGGAGCAGGTGAGGAGCGAGTTCTATCGCGCCACGCCTTGCGGTTATGCTGGCAACGACGACTGTGGCCAGATGTCGGCTTGGTATATTTTCTCAAGCCTTGGTTTCTATCCATTCCATGCTGGTAGTGCCGAGTATGTCATCGGAACGCCATTGTTCAAAAAAGCCACTTTGCATCTTGTGAATGGGAAAGACTTTGTGATATCAGCGCCTAACAAAACCGCAAAACGTATCCATGTCAAGAGTGTGAAACTGAATGGGAAGCCAATTAAGGATTATAAGATTACCCACCAGCAAATCATGGCTGGCGGAACTATAGAGTTTATTTTGAAATGAAAGCAAAGAGCATTGTACAAATTGTCATCATTTATCTGATTGCCACAGCGTTGGGATTTTTTGTGTTCAAGGTTTCAAATAATGCCATGTCGGAATTGTGGGCATTGTTTCTGGCCGATGTGGTAGCCACGATTATTGTGTGGTTTTTCGGCCTTATCCATAAGAACGTATCGGTTTACGACCCCTATTGGAGCGTGGCCCCACCCGTGATGTTCACCGCTTGGGCTTTTTACAAGTCGACCTTCACCTTGCCAGTCATTCTGTTGCTCATCGCCGTGTGGTATTGGGGTATCCGTTTGACGGGCAATTGGGCCTACACTTTCAAGGGGCTTGACCATGAGGATTGGCGCTATACCCGTTACCGCGAAACGCAGTCATCCTTCATTTTCCAAATCATCAATTTCTTCGGCCTGAACATGATGCCGACCGTACTGGTGTTCGCAGCCATGCTTCCGGGATTCGGATTGTTTGAGTCGACGGAAGCGGCTAACATGTTGACTTGGCTCGGCTTTGCAATATGCATTTCAGCTGCCAGTTTACAGCTTGTTGCCGATACTCAGATTCACCGTTTCCGAGAAGAACACCCCGGTCAATATTGTAATGTGGGCTTTTGGAAACACGGTCGTCATCCCAATTATCTCGGCGAAATCTCGATGTGGTGGGGTGTCTGGACGATGT
Source organism: uncultured Bacteroidia bacterium (assembly GCA_902794155.1). Classification (GTDB taxonomy): domain Bacteria; phylum Bacteroidota; class Bacteroidia; order Bacteroidales; family F082; genus Limimorpha. Next base: position 634 of record CADBGN010000114.1, on the reverse strand, counting down.
ATGCCTCAATCTCTGGTTTTGATTGGTTGATCATCGCCCCTATCGCCATGACGGCACTCTTCCTGTTCATCAGCATCCCCATGATGGAGCGGCGCCAGCTCGAAAACAAGCCGGGCTATGCTGAGTATAGGAAAAATACAAGAATGTTGATTTGACGGTTTATTTCTTCACGAACTCCACACGACGGTTCTTGGCGCGACCATCAGCTGTGTCGTTAGGAGCAATGGGAGAGTGAGAACCCTTGCCCACGGGCGTGAGGCGTGACTGGGCGATGCCTTGCTTCACAAGGGCATTCACGATGGCTTCGGCCCTCTGTTGACTCAGCGGGTCGTTCACGGCATCGGTGCCGGTGTTGTCGCAATGGCCTTGCACCTCAAACTCAAGCTCGGGATGCTCCTGCATCAGTTTGGCCACACGGTTGATTTCGATGACGGATTCCGGCTTCAGGTCGGCCTTTCCGGTCTCAAAGGTGATGGCGTAGGAAACGATTTTGCCGTCGGTGGTGAGGCGGTCGTAGAGCGGCACGGCACCTTGTGCGATGCGCACATTGCTCAACCCTGTGTAGCGATAGAATGATCCGCTGACAAAGAATAAATATCCAGGAGCCTTCATAGCCGGCACGTTGATCATACGT
>CADBGN010000113.1 GCA_902794155.1 uncultured Bacteroidia bacterium | reverse complement strand
CGACCAGTTGCCGAGCATCTCGAACATGGTGTGGTGGTAGGTGTCGTGGCCCACTTCCTCGAGGTCGTTGTGCTTGCCCGACACGCGCAGGCATTTCTGCGAGTCGGCGGCGCGTTTCCATTTCGAGGGTTGGTTACCCAGGAAGATGTCCTTGAACTGGTTCATGCCAGCGTTGGTGAACATCAGGGTGGGGTCGTTCTTGACGACGATGGGTGCCGACGGCACGATGGTGTGCTCCTTCGAACGGAAGAAGTCCAAGAAGCTATTTCTGATTTCGTAAGCGTTCATTTATAGTGAGTTATATGATTTTACTTCAAAAAATGATTTAAAAAAACGTGCAAAGTTACGTTAATTATTCTATTTTTGCACCATGGTTTCTAATTTTGGTAACAAAATTTGGCGTGTCGTATTGATCTCACTCTCTGTTTTGGGTGGAGCATTCCTCTTTGCCGTGTTGCTTTTCACTTTCTTGAAGTCACCGAAGGAGAAGGCACAAGCGCGCGAGTTGGAATACATGAAGTTGAAATACGAGATCTTGAACGACCGTCTCGATGATCTGGAGGCCTTGATGACCGATATGGAGCAACGCGACAACGACATCTATCGCGTGATGTTTGAGGCCGATCCCATCCCCAGCCAGGTGCGCCGTTCGGGTTTTCTGGATGCTGACCGTTATGTCGACTTGTATGGCTACATGAACTCGGGCATGGTGGTGAACACGGCCCGGAAGCTTGACGTCATCGCTAGCCAGCTCTACAACCAGTCGGTGTCGTACGACGAGCTTTTCGACAAGGCCCGCAACAAGTCCGACATGCTGGCACACATCCCCGCCATCTTCCCCTTGAAGGAGTCGGACCTCATATACATCTCGTCCTATTTCGGCTATCGTCCCGACCCAATCTATAAGGTGGAGAAGTTCCACAGTGGTTTAGACCTTACGGCTCCATTGGATGCCGAGGCCTACGCGACCGGCGACGGCGAGGTCATCGACGTGCAGAGCAACGAATGGGGCTATGGCAACATGGTGGTGGTCGACCACGGCTATGGCTACAAGACGCGTTATGCTCATCTCAACAAACCTGCAGTGCGCAAAGGACAGAAGGTGAAACGCGGCGATGTGGTGGGTTACATCGGCGCCACAGGCAAGGCAACGGGCGTTCACCTGCACTACGAGGTGCTGAAGAACGACAAACAAATCGACCCGATCAACTTCCTCTACGGCGACCTCTCGCCCGACAAATACAGCCAAGTCCTACGACTTTCGACCTTACCAACACCAACGATGGACTGATAGAGATTCCCCTGCGGGGAATGGAAGGTGAGCCAAAATCAAAAACGCGGCGGCAGATAAAGCTCACTAACCATAAATGCCACAAGCCGCCGCCTTATAAAAACAAACAGAACTCCATTCCCCGCAGGGGAAACTAAAACCATGAAACTATGGAAGAAACAAACACCTCCAGCAAATACTACTACAGCATCGGCGAAGTGGCCGCGATGTTCAATGTGAACACCTCGATGATCCGCTATTGGGAAAAGGAATTCGACGTGCTGCGACCGCGCAAGAACAAGAAGGGCAACCGCCTCTTCACCGAGCGCGACGTGCGCTATGTGCATGTCATCTATCAACTGCTCAAGGTGAAAGGCTACACCTTGGCGGGTGCCAAGCAAGCCCTCAAAGAACGCTTCAGCGACTACGAGGAACGCATCATCATGTTGGAAACGCTCGACAAGACCCGTAGTTTTCTCCTCGATTTGGATAAGGCTTTGGCAGAGAAGCAGAAAAAGGCGTAGAGCCTTATTGGCCATAAGCATTCAGCCGTCAACCTTCAGCTTTAGTGGATACTAAGCTGATAGCTGACGGCTGATAGCTGAAAGCCAACTATTTCATTCTTCCAACAAATTCCTCGCTTTCAGATACACTCTCCATTTCTCGAGCACCTGCTTCATGTCGTCGGGCAGCTCGGAGGTGAACATCATCTCTTTGCCCGTGGTAGGATGCACGAAGCCCAGCTCCTTGGCGTGCAAGGCGTGGCGTGGCATGATCTTGAAGCAGTTGTCGATGAACTGCTTGTATTTCGAGAAGGTGGTGCCTTTCAGGATGACGTCGCCGCCATACATGGCATCGTTGAACAAGGGATGGCCGATGTATTGCGAGTGGACGCGGATCTGGTGGGTACGACCTGTTTCCAGACGGTATTCGTTCAAGGTCACGTAACCAAAACGTTCCAGCACTTTCCAGTGGGTGATGGCGTCTTTGCCATAGTCGCCGTTGGGATAGACGGTCATCTTACGGCGGTCGCTGGTGCTACGTCCGATGTTGCCTTCAATGGTGCCTTCGTCTTCTTCGAAGTCGCCCCACACCAAAGCATTGTAACGGCGGTGGATGCTGTGCACAAAGAACTGGTGGGCCAGCACGGCTTGTGCGGCCTCGTTCTTGGCCACGATCATCAAGCCTGTGGTGTCCTTGTCGATGCGGTGGACGAGGTAGCCGAAACGGTTTTCGATGTTCTGGTGGGTCTGCTCGAAATAGTAGGCCAAGCCGTGCAGCAGGGTGTGCTCGAAGTTGCCGTGACCGGGGTGTACCACCAAGCCCGCCTGCTTGTTGATGACGATGACGTCGTCGTCTTCGTAGACGATGTTCAACGGAATCTCCTCGGGCTTGATGTCAGTCTCGCGCGGCGGATAGGTGAACACGATGGAGATGACGTCGTTGGGCTTCACCTTATAGTTTTGCTTGACGGCCTTCTCGTTGACCAGAATGTTACCCGCCTTGGCCGCATTCTGCACGCGGTTGCGCGAGATGTTGGAGAGGTGGTTGGTGAGGTAGGTGTCGATGCGCTCAGGCTGTTGGCCAGGGTCGACGGTCATGCGTATGTGTTCGTAAAGCTCGGTGCTTTCTTCGTTTTCAGAAAGCATGTCATCCTCGCGGATTTCGTTGAGGTCGTCGTTCATTTGCGGATGATGAATTTTTGGTTGATGACTTGGCCTTCACTGGTGGTGACGCTGAGGAAATACATGCCGTTGGTGAGGTGGTCGACGGGGATCACGGTCTGATACTCGCCTGCATACACCTTTCGGCCCGTGAGGTCGAAGATGCTGACCTGGCCACTGGTGACCTCACCTTCAAGATGGAGCACGTTGCTGACGGGGTTGGGATAGATCCTCAAGGTAGCCGAAGGACCGTTCTCTTCCAAACCGATAAAATAGGATGCACCGACCACAGGACGGATCATCAGCGAGCCGTGCTTGCTGCTCTGTTGCCACGAGCCATTGGTGTTGATGAAGTTGTATTCGATGTTGTCGATGGACGAGTCGAAGCCGATGTTGATGAGATCGTCGCTCTGTTGCTCGATGCCGATATAGAAGGGGCCGGCAAGGGCCACGGTCTTGTTGAACTTGTAGTAGCTGAAGCGGTAGATCTGGTCTTGCCATTGTGGGCGTTGGCCATCAAGGCGGTACACCTCTTCGCCGGGTTTGCCGTTCTCGTCTTTCCAGACCACGATGTCGAAATACTTGTTGTTGGCATCGTTATAGGTGTGGTTGAAGAGCAACTGCACGCCTTGGATGGTGTCGTAGTCGGCCAGGTCGAAACGCACAGCAAACTTGCCGCCAGCGGGACGCACGCCGAAGCCCAGCTCCGGGATGCCGTCGTCGTAGGCGTAGTAGTTGTACATGCCTGTGCGATACACCATCGAGTCGACCAGAGGCGGGTTGGCTGTGGAGTCGTAGAGATAATGGCTGACTTGATACGACACCGAGTCGTACCACATGTTCAAGGCAAAGAGCTCGCCGACGTAGGGACAGGCGGGCGATTCGCCGTAATTAGGGCATTGCAGGTAGCCGTGGGTCTTGTAAGGATGGACGGTCACGGGATCCAAGGCACGCGTATAGTGCTGTCCGCCGCCGATCTGCTTCACGGTGTAGTAATAGTTGACCTCATGGTCGATGCCGTCGAGGTTGACGACGCCCACTTCGAGGTTCTCGCGCGTGAAGGCGTTCGGGTTGACGCGGTATTGACGGTAGGGGATGGACTGGTAGCGCTCGAAGAACGAGGGCTGCTGTCCAGCGAAGCTCAGCATGGGATAGTCGGTGTCGACGGCCGAGCGGTTGATGTTGAGGTAGACGAAGTCGATGTTCCAGTTGTCCTCGTTGCTGCGGTTGCTGGGCAGCGATGAGCCGACGATGCTGGCGTAGTTGTAGAAGCGGAAGTAGAAGTCGTCGCGGAAGTATTTCAGGTCGCGGATGGGGATCATCACCTGCTTGAAATACTGGCCTTCGTTCTCGGCCATGAAGTCCTCAAGGGTCTGACCGGGGACGCTCCAGATGTGGTACCAGGTGGTGTCGGCCACGGTGGTGAACACCGAGTCGCAGGGCACGGCGATGCTGCCTTGCGAGTCGGGGGTCAGCGTGTCGGTGACGAGGGTGAACATGCCAGGTTGGCAGCCTACGGAGGCCCAGATGGTGTCGCCGGGGAACAGTGTGTCGACTTGCATCTCTGCAAAGATGTCGGCGATGTCGTAGTTTTGGTAGTCAAGGAAGAGGAACTCTTGTCTTTCCGTGGTGGTGCCGAATTGCAGCACGAGCGAGTCTTGTGCCTCGGGTGGGTTGCCGTTGCCTTGAGGTTGGTAGTAGAAGCTCAGGTAGATGGAATCGGCAGGGGTGAGGGCACGCGGATCGGGATCCATGATGGAGTCGAGGCGGATGCGGGCCGAGGTGAGGTATTCGGCGACGAAAGCGTTGCTGATGGCATAGCTGTACACCTTACCTGAGGCGTCGAGCACATCGAAGGTGGCGCCTTTGCGGTTGGGGGCACAGAGCGGGAAGCCATCGTTCACCAGCACATTGTTGTCGGTCCACTTCGTGGAGTCGGGATAGGTGTTGGAGTGGCTGAAGTCGTCGAAGAAAGGCAGGAAACGCGCTGCGGCCACGCCTTTCCTGGCGGGGGCGTCATGCGTCGTGCCAAATGGGGTCAATATCTCTTGGGCGAAGGCCGGGCTGGCGATGAGGCCCAAGGCCAAGGTCAGGGCAAACGCCTTAAAACTCGTCTTCAAATTCATCTTCCTCTTCATAGTCGGTGGTCTCTATGGTTTCTTTAATCGTGTCAATTATAATCTCAGGTTGCTTCGCGTTGGCCAACGAATCCTCGCGCATCAGCTCTTTCATCTCTTTCTTGAAGTCCATGGTACGGCTTGAGTGGTACCATACGTCGACGTAAGTGCCAGGCTTCACGGCACCCGAGCTGGGTCCAGGACTCATCCTCCTGACGCATAGGTATTGGATGCTGTCGTTGTCTTCGTGGGTTTCAACGCCGATGTTCAGTCCTGCCAGATTCAGCAGTTTCTTGGTCTCGTCGGCCGATTTACCGATGAGGTTGGGCACTTTCACGTTGGACTTGTCGCTGCCAATGCCTACGCGGAGCATGATCTTGCTGCCTTTCACCAACTCGGTGCCTTGGGCAATGGGGGCGCCAAGGTAATACTGGTCGATGACGTTGTTCTTGTAGTCATAAGTCACATATTCCAGATGGTCGACGTCAAGTCCGCTCGACTCCAAGCGTCCAATGGCTTCGCGCAGCGAGATGCCTTTCACGTTGGGCATGGTGGTTTTCTCGGGAGTGACGGCCACGATGATGGCATACACGTTCCTTCCTCTCTTGATCTTGGAGCCGGGCAAGGGGTCTTGCTGGTAGATGCTGCCAGGCTGCTGCCCCTTGGGATAGACACTGTCGATGAGGATGAAATTGAAGTCTCTCGAGTGCTCGTGCTTCACTTGTTTGAAGTCCTGACCCACAAAGTCAGGCATGGTGTAGACCTTGTCGTGACGGGTGTAACTGTTTAACAGCTTGAATGTCAACCATAACAATACAATACTGAGCAGTACTATGATGAGCAGGTTGAGATAAAATTTCTTTTCCTTCAGGAAGTGTAGGCGTCCCATATTTTTACTATTTTAGCCGTGTTTTTTACAACTCATTTTTGAGCAGTTTATTGTTAAACCGACAAAATTACAAAAAATATGAAAAACGTGGCAATTATTTGTGGCGGAGATTCAGGAGAGTTTGAAATTTCCGTCAAAAGTGCACAAGTGGTAAAGCAGAACCTGGATCCGGAAAAGTATAATTCGAAGATCATCGTGGTGTCGAAAAAAGGATGGTATGGGCTTTTGAAGGACGGTACCCGAGTGGACGTTGACAAGAACGACTTTTCCATTTCGGTTGGCGGACACAGGACGAAATTCGACGTGGCCTTCAACGCGGTGCACGGCGAGCCTGGTGAGAACGGACCGCTTTCTGGTTACTTGGAGTTGTTGGGCATCCCTTGCACTTCGTCGCCTCTGACCACATGCGCCCTCACGTTCCACAAGGACTTCTGCAAGCGTTTGGTGGCTTCCTACGGCGTCAAGGTGGCTCCTTCGGTGCTTATCAACGAAGGGGAGAAATATGATGCCGACGAGATCATCAAGCAGTTGGGACTGCCTTTGTTCGTCAAGCCGACCTGCAACGGCTCAAGCGTGGGCGTGTCGAAGGTGAAGACGGCCGAAGATCTTGCTCCTGCCATCTATACGGCCCGTGCTGCCGGTCGTCAGATCATGTGCGAGAAGTTTGTCGACGGACGCGAGTTCGGCTGCGGCGCCATGGAGTTTAAAGGCAAGATGATGGTCTTCCCGCTCACAGAGATTTGCAGTAAGAACGAGTTCTTCGACTATGAGGCAAAATACACCGCAGGCAAATGCGAGGAGGTGACGCCCGCTCAGGTGGACGAGGATACCGAGATCGAGATCAAAGCCACGACGGCGATGTTGTATGAGAAGTTGGAATGCAAAGGTTTTGTCCGCATGGACTATATCGTCAGCGACGAAGGTGTGTTCTTCATCGAGGCCAACATCGTGCCTGGCATGTCGGAAGCCAGCATCATCCCCAAGCAGGCACAATGCTTCGGCGTGTCGTTGAGCCGACTGTTTGAAATGGCGATAGAGAACGTCTTATAATAATGCTGAATTAGGAATGCTGAATGCGGAATGAGGAGGAACTTAGTGCCTCTCAACATTCCGCATTCATAATTCAGCATTCAGCATTCCGCATTACACGGTCAGGATGTCCTTCGACTTCAACTCAGTGAGGTCGTCAATCTTCTTGATGTATTTGTCGGTGAGTTTCTGGATCTCCTCTTGCAGGAGCTTCGACTCGTCTTCCGAGATCACGTCTTTCTCCAATTTCTTGGCGTCGTCGTTGGCGTTGCGGCGGATGCCACGGATGCCGACTTTGGCTTCCTCGGCAGCGTTCTTGGTGCGCTTCACCAGCTCTTTACGGCGTTCCTCGGTGAGGGCGGGCACTGCGATACGCAGGATCTCCCCGTTGTTGATGGGGTTGAAGCCCAAATTGGCGTTTAGGATGGCCTTGGCGATGTTGTTGAGTGCGCTCTTGTCGAAAGGTTGCACCACAATCATGCGGGCGTCGGTGCAGCCGATGTTGGCGGTCTGCTCGATGGGCACCGTCGTGCCGTAGTATTCAACCATCACGCCGTTGAGCATGGCCGGACTGGCCTTGCCTGCCCTGATGCCCTGAAATTCATGCTCCAAGTGCTTGATGGTGTTGTCCATGCTTTCAGTGGCCTCGTCTAATACAAATTGAGAATCTTCAGTCATAGTCGTATGAATTTTGGTGCAAAAATAATGGATTTCTTTTTACTTAACATAAATCGTGCCTGATTTTTTGCTCAAAGCATTTTCACTGTGTCAAGCCTAGACAGGAGCACTCGCTTCTCAAGCATGGTTATTCCCGATAGTTGCGCAGGGCGTTGTAGATGCTGGTGATGAGCTCTGGCGTTTGGTATTCCTTGCCATCAAGACCATAGACTACAGTGAAACCGAAATTGTCGGCCAAGCATTCCTCGGGCGCAATCACATAGTCGGTGTTACGGCCTACTACGTCCCAAAAGTCAGGCACTTCTTCGACGGGATAGTAGGTGTCCAACGCGTCGATGGGAACAAGTACAGCCTGGTTATAATCAAAGAAAGAGGCTTCGTCGCCCACCTCTGCGTAGGCTTCCTCCCAAGTCTTGGTAAAGAGCACCAACAGTTCGCAATTGCGTTTCACTCCGTTGATGGTGAATTCGGCGTAGTTGTCGATGTGTTCCACATCGGGGTTGATTAAAATGCTGTTTTGGATATCCGTCGAGAAGACAAAATCGCTGGTTGTCGTGGTGAAACCGATCAGGTTGTACATTTGGCTACGGAAGTCAGGTGAGTTGCGCGTGAGGCAGTGGAACAATTCATGGGCAATGGCATAGTTGAAGTAGAGCCAACGGCTCTCCGTGGTGGCTTCGTCATCGCCTTCACGCGGTATGCCATATCGCAGCATGCGTTCGCCAATATAGATCTCCGTCTTGTGGGTATAGCCTCCAGCATTGCTTTCTTCTTGCTTCGTCGTTCTGACAAAAACAATGTCGTTCTCGGGAAACGGTAAAGAGGCCCCTATGGTGTTCAGTTTTGCTTCGATGAATGCTACGGCTCTTGTGATGGCCGTTTTTTCCTCATCGCTGAAGTCGCGCACGCAGGTTTGTGCAAAGGCTTTCAACTCGTCGAGGCTGGCTCCCGTCCTTCTCATGCGCCAGTCGATATTGCTTTGGCTCATACTGTTGTAGTATTCGTCGTTGGCAGCCAATAATTGCTGTCCTTCCGATAAAGAGGCAAAGTGATAGTTGATTTTAGAGGTCGGCTTTTCAGGGTTGTCTTTCTGGCATGAGAATAACAAAAAAGACAGGCACACCAAGACGGCCGTTATTACTATCTTGTTGGTTTTTAGGAGTTTCATAGTGTATTTAATTAAGAGGTTCGTAGAGTCCAGTTAGAATCGGGTCTTTATGGGTAAAATAATAGCTTAATTTTGTCACAACGAGAGGCTTCTTGCCTTGGTTCCAGAGGTAGGCCTTGATGGTCTTGCCTTCGGGCGTGAAGTCGTCGCTGAAAAGGATGGCGTTGGCAATGGCATGGTTGCCAGGCCGGAAATGTCCATCTTCAGGCAACGAGCTGTGCCATAAAAGGAGGGAGTCGGTCGCCGCATCGTGAACCTCGATGACGGCAACGCATTGGTTGGCTTCGACCTCGTTGTGGAATTGGACGACAACGCCTAAAGCTTCGACATCCTTCGGCAGTGAGTCGCACGAGAATGAACAGGCTTGTCCCCATTCCTGGCCTTCAACGTAGCGACAGGAATCGGTGCTCAACTCATTGAGCAGGTATTGTGCGCCTTCCGTCGGGGTCTTGCTCAAGGTCAGGTAACGCGAGGTGAACCAGTCTTTCTTTTCGATGAGGTAAGGATAGTTGCCCACGGCGGTGACTTCCCAGATGGGGTTGATGTAATCGGTCCAACCCAAGCCAAGCATGGGAGTGTCTTGGTGTTCGCTGAGCCAACGGTTGAAGTCACCCAACTCGGCTTCGCGTACTAAATCACCCTCTTCGTTGTAGATACGGTTGAAGACGATGCGGTTCACT
>CADBGN010000112.1 GCA_902794155.1 uncultured Bacteroidia bacterium | reverse complement strand
GTGGCGGGCAACATCGAGAAGTTGGGTATTTTGATGGTCGGTGCTTCATCGAGCATTACGAAAGATGGGGCTTTGCCCTGTGCGTTCATCTGCTTTATGCAGACCGTAGCCACGAGGGAAACGAGGGGCGCAAAGGTCTTTACCAATGTAGGGTTACTGCCGATAGTCAGGACTACAGGATTATCGGGGTTGTTAATGTCGAGGTTGACTTCATCAGCCCCGAACACCCACATCAAACGTGGCGTGTTTATCTTGGCGATGGCATTTTGCAGGGTACTGACAACGCCCGCAACCTGTGCATCTGCCTTTCGCTTCATGGCGTTGAATACGCTAATCGTAAGATTGGCGGTCTCCGTGTCGGTATGCAGGAGGCGCAAGAGGTTCTCGTCCGAACTTGTCACCATGGCGCAGACGTGTGGCAGGTCGCACCATTCGGGCTTGTTTTTGCGGAGAAACCAAATACAGGCCGTTAACAGGGCGGTGGCGCTGCTCGTCCAAAAATCGCTCTTGTCGCTTTGGTTCGGTATCAAATTGTCTATGATGGCTTGGGCAAACTCGTTCGCATAGCTGCTGTTACGCACATATTTTGGCGCTAAGGGGTTAACTCGGTATGAGTGGGAAGATTGTTCAAGGTCGATAAAAAAACGTCTCACAGGGCTTCTATTGGCCTCGTAGAACGTTTCTACGTCTTGCGCAAGGGTCGGAAACTTGAAATCATAGACAATTCCGCTGAAATTCATCTTGGCAAACATCTGAAGAGCGGGGACGGCAACGCTCTCGCTCTTTCCGCTTCCTGCACCGCCCATGACGAATATTCCTCGGAATGGATTGCCGACATTGATATACCTGCCCTGTGCTGTCCTCCAGGACATCGCATAAGGCTTGTCTTTAAACGTGTTGTCCTTGACAAGCCCTGTGGACTTGACAAGGGCTGCGCCACCCTTGACAATGGGTCTTAGCCACCATAGCCACACCCAACGGACGATGATGGCCGCACCGCCTAATATTACGATTGACCCGCACCATTCTATTGCCTTGCTGCCTTTGTTCTCTCCAACGGCATACAGGATATTAGCCACGATTAATGAAAAGATAGCCGTGCCGACTATCCACACGAAGCGTCCGAAGGTCAGCGAGACACCTCGGAGCATTCCGAACAGACATCCTCTGTTTTCAAGATTTGAATTGATTTGCATATCGTTATAGATTTAAATTGATAGTCCACGGTCACGGCTGTAGCGCTGCTCATTGCTGATTTGTTCCTTGTAGGCTTCATATATGAGCTTTGCTTTTTCATCCTTTGGTATGGTGTTCCACTTTCCGGCATCAGCATTGACATAGAGCCTTACACGCTCGTTGTTCTCATCGATGAGGTCTATAGACATTTTGTTACTCCCCAAATTCCTTGGGTATATAGCATTACTGCTGCCTTTATAGGTGTGTCCCTCTATTTGTATGGAGTGAAGTTTCTTGGCTTCTATCTCCTTTCTTTCCGCTTCTTGTTTCTTTTCGTATTCTGTTTGCTGACACCTCTTATATGCTTCATATCGTGCAATTTCTTCGGCTCGTCTCCGTTTCTGCTCTTCTTCAATATGCTTCTTTTGTGCTTCAAATCGGGAGAGCTCGGCCAAACGTATTTCAATTTCATCACCCGACAGCTTTGTATCACCCATTTCACGGGAAGCCTCTTCTCTTTCCTGCTCCCGCTGCTGCTTTTGTTCCAACTTGTAAGTAAATGTTTCCTCCTTGGGGCGTTGGTATGAGAAGTGCTTGTCAAATGTCTGTTCACAAGAGTTATAGAACTGTGTTCGGTCAAAGGCTGCCTTGACTGGGCCTTTGCCGTTCTCCTTGCGGTTGGCGGCCTTAGGGGAAATCTTGTATTCCTGTCCTTTGGTCTGACGGCTCACGACTACATGGGCGTGCCATTGCAAGTCCTCCTTGTTCGTCCGTCTCTCTTGATGTATGGAAGCGAAATAGACAAGGTCGTTAGCCGTGAAGTGCTTTTCTTTCGTTTTGTCTTGATGGTCTTTATAGCCTTTGAAATTTCCTGCATAGTCCTCCAGGACCTTTTGGCGGACATAGTCTTGAAAGATTTTTTCCTTTTGCCGTTCCGTTGTGCAGCCGGCAAACATCTTGGCTTGCTCAGCCGCTGATGGGCAAACCTCTACTTCAAAGTACTTGGCTTCCCCCTTGTGCAGTCGTGTGCCGTTCTTGTCAATCATTTCGGCAGCTTCGACAGGTGTCAGTCCCTCCCTGTCTTGAGTGAATATCATGCCTTGACAGGCGGTCGGCGCCAGGCGATCAGAATGTGCTTGCGCAAGTTTCTCGATGCGCTCATGCTCAAGATAGGAAGCAATATTAATTGCGCTGCCTGAGTTTGCGGTTTTGCCGCTCCCCCCTCCATTAATCGATATTTGCATGGCTTATTTTCTTCCGTCTTTAGGGAAACATATACTTTTGAGGGCCTGTCTCTGGATAAAGTTTATATCCAACATTGATTGATTGCCGAATACCGCATTAATCAGATTGCCGCATTTGGTGATGGTGGTTTGTAATTCAAGAAGCTGCTCCTTGACATCTTCGGGAAGTTGCAGATTTATGTTTGCCTTGCCTGCCAATTCTTCCAAAAGCAATATTGACCGTTGGTCGTAGGTTGCAAAGTGTTCCATATTTTTTCTATTCGACTCACTCAATTCGTTGGCTTTTTTCTCGAACTGGGTTTTAGCTGCCCACATGTTGGAGCGGCATTGCTCCAACTTTTTCGACAGGTCGCTAATGGCAGACTTGGCGATGTCGGGGTCGGAGGGGTCGTATCCTGTTTTCTTGAAGAAGTCAACCATGAGGGCAACGAGCTGCCCTTGGGTCACATGGAACTTTCGGGCTAACTTTTTGAGTTTGTCCGAAGTATCTAACGACACCCTAACGGCTGTCGTTTTAGGGGTGGGAGTGTCTTTCTTTGCCATAATCTATGATTTTTTGGCAAAGATAGGCAATTCGATTGAAACCGACAATAATCAACCAAAAAATATATATATTTTTTTGATTATTAGGAGGTTATATAAACTTTAGGGAATAAAATTAATTTTGAATTTTGTTGCCTAAAGTTTATAAGCCGTTGATTTTCAACGGCTTTGCCTCGCAGAGCAAGACAAGGCGGTCACGAAGTGCCGCCTCGTCTTGCTCATTGCATTTCGCCCGTGTACCCACATGAACAACCGATTGAGATTGGCGGACTTCCGCGTGAGCTGACGACTTCCCCAGCTGGGGAGGCGACGTGCGAACAGGAAGGCAGACAATCGAATGAGGTTCGTTTGTGTGGGTATGCGGGCGAAACCCGTAGGGCGGCTATGGTAATAGCCGTGCAATCCCTCATGCTCCACTTGTTGACCTATGGTGGATAATAGGTTAGCAAGTGGAGCATGAGCCACGATTAGCCGATTTCCACGCCGAGACCGATGCGCCATTGGTGGAGGACATCATCGAGGAATGGGCGGTCGTGGTTGGCGATGAAGTCAAAATAATTCATGAGGCTTGCAATGTTGCCGTAGCCCTGTTCGATGTGTTGCAGTGCCTCGATGCGCATATTCTCGAACTTGGCGATGGCATAGAGCGAATAACCATGTTCCGTGCGCCACTTATTAAGCACATGTGCAATGGCGTACGTGTTGCTGCTCTCTGAATAGATTCCGATGTTGTTGTTCTGTTCCATGATGATGAATTTTAATGTTGTATTCCTATGATACAAAGGTAATACTTTTTTATGTAATACACAAATATGTAGTGTTAATAATACATAATTATGTAGTAAAGTAAAAAATCTTTACAGCAGGGAAGGTTCGTTTTTTATTTTTTTCTCTTTCTCTTCTCCTTTTCCCCCTCTCGCCATTCTTTTCCCTCAAGTCATTCCGGATGGCATGGAGCGAAGCTTGCGAGCGACCCATAAAAGCCAAAAAAAAATGTTTGTTTGTCTGGTTTGTATCCCTTGTTTGTAGAGAATCTCTTGTAAGGAGTGCCGCAATCCCTTTATTCATCGGGGTTAGAGCGGGGGGTAAACTTACTTTTCTAAGAACTTTTGGGGGGGGTAAACTTACTTTTCTAAGAAACTAAAACTAACTTTTCTAAGAAAGTTTAACACTAAAACTAACTTTTAAATTTTGAAATTAAAAATATTATTTGTATCTTTGCAGTAGAATTTAAAACAAAGAGTTATGGAAGAAAATATCATCAAGGCCAAATTAGAAGAGCTGCTTCCAGGTTGCGAGGTGCAAGTCTGGCACCCGACCCAGTTCATCAGCGTTGAGATAGTGAGCGCAAAGGACATCGTGCTGCCCTCTGATGCAATCGACTTCCTTGTATCGCTCCACATCAAGGAAATGCAATACGGCTACGAACACGTTGGCCACATTCATCACGTGACATTCAAGGTGGAGGGCTGAATATGGAAAAGCAGGAAGTAATACCAATACCGGAATATCAAATGGAGACCAAGAACCTTACTCTTGGTCTCTATGACTATAGCGAAGTGCAGCAGAATGTAATTACGCTCATTCAGCAGCAACTGGAGAAGTACATGACGAAAGACGCTAAGGAGGCTGTTGTCAGGATTGACAGCATGGGTGAGCCATACATCGTGATTGACACGGACGAGGCAAGCAGCAAGAAGAACAAAGCTTATGTTATCGAGGAGGTGAGGAAGATGTTCGACAAGACAATCACCTTCCGATGGAGACACCCGACTTGGGGGGAAAACATAAAGACCACTTGCCCTATTGTTACTGCCATTCATGATGTCGAAGGGAAACACTACATCAAGGTCAATTATAACAGATGGGCAATTCCTTTCTTGATTTGGTACGGAAAAGGAGTTGGAGGTACTGTTTATGACAAGACTATATCCCTCACGTTACAAGGTAAATATACAAAACGGATTTACAAGTTAATCTGCGGGTATCGGGATAAAGACCATTACGATTACAGAATAGAGCAATTTTGCCAAGATTTCAATCTTCCGAATTCTTATAAGAACAACATAACTATCCTCAAGAACAAAGTACTTGAAACAGCTAAGAGGGATATCAATGCTACGAGTTCTGACGTAACTTTCGATTATGAGATAATCACTGAAAGACTACATCCAAAGCGCAAAGCAAAAGCGGTCGGAATCCGCTTCTTCCCTCATTGGAAAAAGACCCGGGACAACCTCAATCAACAAGACCAAAAACTCTATTCGAAATGCTATAGAATCGTTTCAATATGCCATGTCCCCGAAACTGATATCGTAACTATCTGTGACCTGCTGCTCAACAATGGCATGATGAAGATTGTTTGCGAGCGGTGGGACTATTACGAGGATAGGATTTGTGCGGGCGACCGCATGGCATCCGGCCAGCCCTACACAACCAATATTGCAATCAATTCGATGAAGAAGATGATGCGTGAAGAGCTGGAGAAACTCGGTGTCGACCCTCGCAAGATGTCCTGTCTTTATCCTAAAGGACAAGAATAAAATATCAAAAATTGATATGATAAAAAGGCCGCAAGTCCGTTAGGATCTGCGGCTTTTTCGTTGCTAAAATGCGAGAATTTTTCGGGTATCATTCAAAAATATAGTCCGCCTGTTCTCTTCCTTGGTCTTTCCGTCCGGCTCGCTCTGGACTTGCGGAGGAACGGCCGTTGGGGGTTGGTGCATCGCCTAACATGCTGTCGATATCCTGTCTGACTTGGGCGTAATATTCTTCTATCTCGGATTCGGTGTGTCTGATCGGGTAGGGGATAGGCGCTGCAGTTGGTCGATTGACCCTTGCAAGTTGCGCTCTCCATATCGGGGTGTTGGTCTCAACGGCCAAACCTGCAAACTCTCCCACCTGCAGGGAAGTAAATTCATTACTGCGTATCATGTCACGCTCTCTAAGGCTCTCGGACAGATTTTGTTTCAGTATGGAGGTATTTTGCATTGAGGAAGTAACATAGCTTTCGTCAATCCGGCCGAATTGCTGTGACAGCAATTTTGCGGTTTTGCCACTTGACACACGGCCGTAGAAGTGATTATTCAGATTGGCAAAGATTTCGTCTGCTGCCTGTTGGCCGTATTGATTAACCATTTGTGAATAGTCCTGGCACATGTACATCGTTACTATCTTGTTGCTTCGGCCTGTGGCGGGCAACATCGAGAAGTTGGGTATTTTGATGGTCGGTGCTTCATCGAGCATTACGAAAGATGGGGCTTTGCCCTGTGCGTTCATCTGCTTTATG
>CADBGN010000111.1 GCA_902794155.1 uncultured Bacteroidia bacterium | reverse complement strand
CTTTTTGTTGCCGGGTTCGAAGGTTACTGTCTCGTTTTCTTCTCCTTCGGCTACAACGAAGGCACCTTCCATGGCAGGGACGGCTTCATCACCTTGAATAATCTCATCGCGGGTCTCAGGATTCATCACATAGTATTCGCGGTTGGGTGTGGCAGCCTCCAGGAAAGGATTACCGACGAGGTTGTAGCCGGCGAACTCCTCAGCGTTTTCATCATAGGTCAATTGGATTACGCCGTCGCCGCTGTATGGCGTGCCGGTGAAGTTGAGGGTGGTGCCTTCCTTGCTGGCATAGAGGTAGCCGGTACCGTTGGTTAGGTTGAAACCACCCATGCTCTCGTCCTTGAAGTTGATCCATTCCTTGCCTTCGGCATCGCCCACTTGGTCGAAGTAGTAGAGGTCGTAGTTGGCAGCAGTTTCCGCGAGGAAGCCATTGTCGGCAGTAGGCGTGACCTCCTGGGTTACGGGAGAGGCTATCAAATAGTAGCCACCCTTTTCGCTGTCACCGTAGGCTTCGATGGTTTTGGGATAGGTCGTCATCGTCAGGAAATTGAGAACATAGGGATTCGCCATGGTTCCAAAAATAGTATTATCATCATTCACCCAATTAATACCCTCCATAAGATTCCCTTCTGGATCAGTGATGGTGTAGTCAACTATTTCTTGACCATTTTCGTGATTGTATAATTTGAAGGTGATCGGGTAACTACTGCTACCATTACCTCCAATATTCATATTGACCCGATAATAGTTATGTGAAGTGAAAGGTCCGACAAATTGCGAATCCGTAACGACATCCCCATTGAAAGCTCCAATTTCAATAACATTTTCGGATTGCTGTTCGACACCGTTAATACATACTTTGGCCCTAAGGATCATTGTGTTTTCATAGCCACCAGGTCTCACATAATGATGCTCTGGCTCTTGTGATTCCTGTGCCATCATGGTGCTGCCTATCAGTATCATGGCAACTAAGAGTAAGGATTTGGTTTTCATTTTTATAATTATTTATTATATTCTTTAATTACGCGGCTGTAAAAACTACAGCATTTTCTGTTTTATTGAAGGTTTTATTTTGATTATTAGTGGAAAACAATTTGCTTTTGATTATGGTCTCGTGAGACATAAATGTATCCCTGGCCGGGTTGCAAAGTGTTGATGTTTCCTATCCACTCACCTTCCTCAAATGTGATATTGTTTGTGCCTGTCTTGATAATGTCGCCTTCGGCTGGTGTGAAGCCGTTGAGAGCTTCTTCGATACTTACTGGCTCCGTTCCGGGATAGCCGATCCAATTGCTGCCGTAGTTGATGGTGACGGTAACGTCGGAGAACGGGCTACCATTGAGGGTGAAGTTGCAACTGCCATTGACCTTGATTTTGTACATCAGTCCTGGCGCCAGGCTCATGTTGTTGCCTACCCATTCATCATCCTCGTAGGTGACATTGGCATTCTGCGATTTGATGATGACTCCCTGGGTGCCGAGGGCATTCTCAAGTTCTTCCAAAGCAGTCTCCACGGTCGGACTCCACCAGTTCCAACCCTGCGAAAGTTCAACAGCCTGTTCGACAGGTACATACACTTGCACGTTGTCAACATACCAAGTGCAGCCGCTTGTACCAGAGCCTTTGAATTTGAATGCGACATAAATGTCTTGTCCATCATAGTCTGACAATGATACGGTTGCACTTGCTCTACCCGAAGGAAGATTGTCGCCATCGGCTGACCAAATAGTTTGAGAGAAGTCATCATAGGTCATTTCTCCCGTGGAGACCACGACAGAGCAACTCTCATCATAATTTCCCGAACCGATGAGATAGTCAAACGACAAGTTGGCGTCACCATCGATGTGCATCTTTGGCATGACCAAGAAAGCGTAACCTTCACTCCAATAACTATAGGCGGAACTGGAATCTAAACTGTTGTTGGAATTCAAGTACCAATAGTTATTGCCTGACATCTCGTGGCTGAATTTATCCCAACAGGTGGGCGGAAAGTCGGAGGCACCAACATTTTCAAAGTCTTCAAAGAAAGGATTGTTTGCATCGACTGGCATGATTCCGCAGTCAGAGGTGAAGCTGATGTACTCTGTCCAATCGCTATAATCACCGTCGCCGCAGTTGGCGCGCACTCTGGCTGAATAAGTCGTGGCACGGGTTGTAGTTAAAGTGTAAGTGGGATTGCCCGAAACAAGAGCAGTTTGTGTGAAATTACTGCCATCAGAAGTCACTTCAAGTTCCCATTCGGTCTCGTTGCCACCCGCAGTCCAGTTGAGTATGGTTTCTGTCTCGCTGTTGACGGTCGCCTCAAGATTCATTGGAATCAGGCATGTCGGGACGACTTCCACGGTGATGTCATCAATTAAGAAATATGCATAAGCGCTACCTGTTCCACACATAAAGGCAATATATCGACCATTTCCAGCATAGGTTGAGAAAGGAACCGTAAATTCTTGGAAACCATTGTTGTAGGTATTTGATACATTGATTTCTTCAATTTGGATGAATGTGTTGGCATCGGTAGGGGAACTCATAATGCCTATTTTGAGGTTTCCTTGTGAGCTTTGTACAGCAGCCCAGAATCTAATCTGAATGTTGCTCATGTTATAATCGCTGCTGATTTCGGGCAAAACGGCACACTCGTTTGTGGAACTGGAAGTTTGGTAAAAACGCAAGGAATGGCCTGAATAGGTATTGGCGCCATTTCCTCCATGAGCGTAAGGTTGTGAAGTTGTGGCTGTGAAGACGTATGGATAATAGGTGTAGCTGCCATAATAGCCTGATTGATAAGCAATACGATCCCAACATTTCGGGAAAGGATTACTTGAACTGTAAGGTGAGGTGGTGACTAGATTATCCTCAAAACCGTAGGTATAGGGCAATTCCAAAGCACCACATGTGGTTGAGAACGAACTTGTTGCCCATTGGCTCAAGTCGCCTTCGCCACAGTCGGCTTGCACACGCACATCGTAGGTGCTGACAGCACTAAGGTCATTTAGGTCATAGGTATTGGTATTGACGGTTACAGATTGCCATTCGTTTTCCGAAGCTTTCTTGTATTGCAGGTTCCATGTGTCTTGTCCTGCTTCACCTGCCGTCCATGTGATGGTGGCGGTGGATGATGTGACGTTGTTTGCGGTTAAATTGGTCGGCTTGACGCAGGTGGCCAAAGTGGTAAAATATTTGTAACTGCTCCATGCACTTTTGCCATCTTCGCTGCCGCAATCGGTACGAACATAGACATAATATGAAGTCTCTGGAGTAAGTCCATCCAAACTATAAGGATTGGTAGATGCAGATACCACTATGCCATTTTCGGGATTCGATTGCGTGCTGGTGCTATAGCTGATTTCCCAAGCGTCTTGTCCTTCCTCACCGTTTGACCAGCCAATAGTGGCGGTATAGGCGGTAATGTCTGTTGCTGTTACATTGGTCGGCTTGACGCAGGTGGCCGTGGTGGTGAAATTGATCACATCGCTCCACGAACTATCACAATTGGATTTCACGCGGACGTAATATTTCGTTTCGCCATTAAGACTAGTTAAGCCGTAGCCGACATTGTTCCCGCTTACAATGAACCCATCGCTGATTTCCACGAGGTTTGTGCTGAAACTGGCATCGGTGGCATATTGAAGCGTCCAATTGTCTGCGGTGCCATTTTCCTTCCAAGTCAGTACGGCTGTACGGCCTGTCACATTACTGGCGGTCAAATTGGTGGGCCTTGGGCATGTCATATAGCTGATGCTGATGTTGTCGATGGCCGCAGGGGGTTGAGTGCCGCCGCTACCATCATTACGCCAAATGAAGACCATGGTATAGGTGCCTGAAACGGCGGCTTCAGCAGACTGGGTTTGCCAACCGTCGCTCAGATTGAGTTTGCTTCCGCCATCAAGGGCAATCCAGCCATTAGGAAGAGCGCTTGTGCCGACTCCAGTGTACAAATTAGCGCCAGCTGTAAATTCAACATCGCCAGGCGCCAGGGCTACGCGAAGGTAATCAAAGTTGTTTTCTCCTTTTGCGTTCCAATCGAAGAAGAAGGTGTAAGTGCCTTGAGCAAAGTTGAATAGTTTGGAGGCATAAATTGCCGTATTGCTGTGTGAATATTCGTAAGTTGTCCCACCGTCTTTGGAGACATACATTGATTTTTCGCCCCCATTGTTGGTTGCGCTGCCCCAGCACCAATTGTTGGTGAGGTCGCCGTTGGCGAAGCCCCAGTCGTTGTTGGTCTCAAAATCCTGAGAGTAAGGATGGCTCGCATCCACAGCCAAGGCTTCGCGGGTGGTGGCGAAGACCTTTTTTGCCCATTGACTGTTACCGTCAGAACCGCCGCAAGCGGAACGGACATACGCATAATAGGTAGTTTGTGCAGCCAGATTGCTCAAGGATTTGCTACATTCCGTAACTTGATAGGTAGGTGTAGTGTTTTCATCAGGAACAACCGTAGCGTCTGTGGTCACAAAGACTTCCCAGTTGCTTTGGCCTTCTGTACCAGCGGTCCAAGTTAGCGTGGCTGTGTGTGCAGTGATGTTGGTGGCGTTGAGGTTTTTGGGCTTGGCGCAGGTCTCAGAGGCAAACTCGATGTCTAACTTGATTTGGTTTTTGGTCGTGACGGGAGTACCATTGATAGGATTGGAAGGATCAATGTCATAATTGTCGCGACGGCTGTAAATGCTTTGAGTAGAAGATGCAGTAAAAGTTCGGCAACTCAATCCAGAACTGTAACTCCCTGTGTTGTCGTCCACAATGACGGCAAGATTTGAACCGTCATAGGCAAAAGGCGTAGTGAACGTAATTGTTGTCCATGTACCTGCCGTGAATGTCACGCTTCCACTATAAACGAGGTTGTTTGAAGTGATGGCAATCCAATCTGACGAATTGGCGAAAGATGCCTTGTCGGTGTTGGCCAAATAAACTTCGAGAGTGCGTGTTTTCTCCGAACCCGCGTTGTAAAAAGAGATGCTGTTGATGGTGCCGTCACCACCTCCAGCAGTC
This sequence comes from uncultured Bacteroidia bacterium, assembly GCA_902794155.1. Taxonomy (GTDB): domain Bacteria; phylum Bacteroidota; class Bacteroidia; order Bacteroidales; family F082; genus Limimorpha. Next base: position 1,283 of record CADBGN010000111.1, on the reverse strand, counting down.
TCAATCTCTTCTGCAGTGTAAATCTGCTGTGTCAGAGAGTAGTCGTAGTTAGAATGGGTTAGTAAGTTGTAGTCCGTACTATTCCCCGATCCAATCTGAATTTCATCGGCCCTCAAAGGAACCGAAAACATTCCAATCATCCCTATCAATAGGAACAATCGCGTAAAGAATTTTGAATACATAATACAAAAGTTTATAGGTTTGACATTCAATTCATTACCCAAAAACTTCTGGAAAAATGTTGGAATACCTAAAATGAAGATAACGCCCTCGGTAGGGCATACCTTATTAAATATAGAATCCCAGCTCCAATTCCCGGAAGCCTTGTTTCGCGACTTGAGGCAGGTCTTCTGACTGAGGTCTTTTCTTGCCGCCTTCCCGAAAGACAAGGCTTTCAGTGACGTTCATGGCAAGCGTTGTAACCAACACAGCAGCGGGAACTGTCCGGGATTCTCACCCGATTCCCTATTGAGTCCGCAGGGGACACCACAAATCGGCTGCAAAAGTACAGCTTTTTCCTTTATGACGGATAAAAAAGCAGACTTTTGTTTGCATCATCTTATGTCAGACAAACACTGACTGAGGGTTAGGACTAACGTTTTAAAGCAGAATCTATTCTAGCCAAAATGGCCTCAAACGAATAAAGCCCATCAGCGTTGGCGTTTATTCCTTTGAGTCGGATGGGAAACACCATAGGTGGGTTTCCCAAATCCAACAGGCTCATGCTGCGCAACTGCTCGGTGCTTTGGTAGACGAGGTTGAGCGTAGCAAAGACTTGTCCTTCAGTGTTTTCCCATTTCTCGATGACTAGCTTGCAGCCAATCGGCGTCTTCTTTTCGATAGTATTCGGCAGACGGTAGTCTACGGCTTCCAATGCTGCCAAAACGCTGGCTATGTTGGAGTCGTGGCCGCAGAGGAAGGTGAATTTTCGACCTTCGGTTTGCATTTCTTCGAGCATCGTCCGCAAGAGTGGTCTGGCTACCTGACGAGCTACCACAGGCGCTGTGAACAACACATCACCATACCAGTCTTTGATGGCCGAGATGCTTTCCCATTCCTCCCAAGTCAGCGTGTCGCCAAATGCGGCCTTTACGGCATCGGGCTCCTCGTAGTATTGCAGGATGAGTGCATCGGCAGCCTGACAGGCAAGTCGCATTGACCCACCCATTCCCGGCTCACGATGTTTGATGAGGTAGACGTGGGCGTCGTCGGTGCGGAAATGGCAGGTGTCGCCTTCGAGGCAGGCCTTGCTTTGGTCCATGTCGAGCACCCGTTCCAGCACC
>CADBGN010000110.1 GCA_902794155.1 uncultured Bacteroidia bacterium | reverse complement strand
GGCACCACCCTGCCCCATCTTCTTCGTGATCTTCATCGACTTCTCGCGGACGTCCATCTCCCAGAGGTCGTAGCCTTTCTCAAACGAGGTCATGAAATAAAGCTTCTCACCGTCCTTCGACAAGGCCATACCACTCAAATTCGACGACATCGGCGTCAGGCGGATGACACGGTCCTGCAAATGCTCCAAGTCTACCTCTATCTTCTTGGATTCCTTGGGCTTATCGTCTTTTTCGGTTCCTGAGCCTGTCGAAGGGCCGTCCTTCTTATCGTCTTTCTTGTCTTTCTTCTTGTCGCTCTTTTCCTCCTTTTTCGGCTCGTCTTTCTTGTCATCCTTCTTGCCTTTCTCCTGCTCCTTCAACAAGGCGTATTCTTCCTTGTTGAGGCGGAACTTGTCGTAGGCATCCTGGTTCAGGAAGGCGATGAAGGCATCCCTTTGGCTGCCCCATGAGGCATGGGAACGCATGCCATAACGGTCCGAATTGTAAAGAATGGCATTGCCATCCAACACCCACTGCGGGTCGTCGTCGAAGTAGGCACTCTCGGTGATGTTGTAGATCTTCTTATCACCGCTGGCCGACACAATGGCGACATCGGAATAGGGATCGCGCATGTGGGTGATCAAGGTTATGGCGAACCATTTGCCGTCGGGCGACCATTCATAGCCAATGCTACCATAATGTTGTGTACCATCGGTGATTTGACGCACTTTCTTGGATTCTATGTTATAGACTTTCAATATATTACGATTCTCAACAAAAGCAATTTCCTTGCCATCGGGTGAATAATCGGGATTGCTGCGCTCAATACCGTCATTGTCGAACAGGGGCTTCTCGTCAATCAAGGTGGCGTAGGCAAAGTTGTAGTCCTCTTTGCGCACGATGGTGGCTTGGTAGAGGTTCCAGTAGCCGTCGCGCTCCGAGGCATAGACCAAGGTGCGACCGTCCTTCGAGAACGAAGGGCTGCGCTCGGCCTGCGGGGTGTGCGTGACCTGCTTCGTGGTGGCGTATTCATCCACACCCGTGACGAAGACCTCGCCGCGCGAGACGAAGGCAATCAACTTGCCGTCGCTGCTCAACGCAAAGCTGCCTGCGCCCTTGAAGTCCTGCTTCACCAGCTGTTCCTCTGCTTGGTCGTTGACGATTTCGATGTTCACCTTTTGCGGCTCACCACCAATGCGTTGTGTGTAGATCTCACCCATGTAGCCGTAGCACAGCAGGCCGTTGTTGGCCACACTCAAAAAACGGACAGGGTGCGTCTTGAAGTGAGTCACTGCCTCCACCTGTTCCAAGTTGTTGGCAGGGGCCTTAAAGACATTGAAACTGCCGTTATTGCGTTCACTCAAGAACACAACATCCTTATAGCCAGGTAAATATCTTGGATCTCTATCTTCGCCCACGTTGGTCGTGAGGATCGTATGCGTCTTCTTCTTGGCGTTGTAGTACACCACATCGCGAGCCACGGAAGAAGTGTGGTGCTTGCGCCAAATGTTCTCGCTGCCTTTGCGGTCGTAGTAAAGGAAGGATTTACCGTCCTTGTCAAACGACATGCTGCTCACCGGCACGGCCACCACCTGTTCAGGGCGGCCGCCTTCGGTGCTCACCTTATATAACTCGGTAATCCAACCAGAGACAAACTGCACATTCTCAGCTGCTTTCTGGATTTGGGCAGAGAAATAGATCTCCTTCCCGTCAGGCGAGAAAGCCAAAGGAATTTCAGTGGCCGAGTTTGTCGTAATACGCTTGGCCACACCGCCTTCTGCCGAAACAAGATACACATCGAAGTTACCGTTTCGGTCGGTGGAGAAGGCAATCTGTTTGCCATCGGGCGACCAAACTGGGTCGCCATCGTAAGCGGCGTTGGTCGTGATTTGCATGGCTTTGCCACCTTGGGCATTCACCACATAGACGTCACCTTTATAGCAAAAAGCAATCTTGTCACCTTGAGGCGAAATCACATTGTGACGCATCCATAAAGGCTGTGCTGAAAGTTGGAATGCCACTGCGAGCAGGGCGATAAGGAAAAGCTTTCTCATAGTTTTATTCTATTGATTATCATTATTTTATTTCAAATTCAAACACAGGCTCATCTTCCAAGAACAACTGCAACTTGTCGCCAACATGCACCTCGCCTACCCCTTGCGGGGTCCCCGTGAAGATGTAATCGCCCGGATTCAGCGTGACAAAACGCGAGACATAAGAGACAATTGTATTGAAGTCGAAAATCATGTCGCGGCTATGCCCTTGCTGCACCCATTCACCATTGAGTTTCATGCCAAAAGCAATGTCATCAGGATTTCTCAACTCGCTAGTTTTCTTGAACTCACCGACGGGAGCAGAATAATCAAATGATTTGGCGATTTCCCAAGGATGACCTTTGGCCTTGCATTGACTTTGCAAGTCACGAGCGGTGAAATCGATGCCCACGGTGATAGCATCGTAATACTCCGAAGCCGCTTCCATGTCTATCGAATTCCCTGTTTTGCATACGCTCAGCACCAGTTCCGTCTCATAATGGATTTCCTTGCTGAAATCTGGATAAGGAAAGGGCTCACCGGCAGGCAACAAGGCCGTGTCGGGCTTCATGAAAAACATGGGCTCGGTTGGTAACGCGTTGTCCAACTCCTTGACATGAGCCAAATAATTTCTACCTATACAGATGATTTTCATTATTTTACATTTTTGCCTCCCATGCGCAACTTGATGGCAGTCACCACCTTCTTCGTATAGCGCGGGAAATCGTTTTTCATGATCCAGTCGTAATAGGGCGGCTCTTTACGAAACACATCCTCGACGCGCTCACCCTTGTGTTTGCCGAACATAAAGACTTCCTTGCCTTCCTCATCAAAGATGATTTGTCCCGAAAGGTCGGCATTCTTATGGTGGGCTGAAAACTCCGAAAGTTGCTTCATGTCGTTGATTGGGCCTTGCGACTTGTTGCCTTTTCCATCCTCATACTCAACACCTTGATACTTGTCGAGCATGGCACAAAGCACATCGTAGGTGGCCTTGGTGTCAGCCATGGCACCGTGGGCACCCTCCAATTCGGCGTGACAAAAATAGCGATAGGCGCTCTTCAAATTGCGCGGTTCCATCTTCATGTAGATGTTCATCACATCGATGAAGTCGCGGCTTTTTAGGTCGAAGTCGTAATCCACACGAAGGAACTCCTCCACCAGCATCGGAAGGTCGAATTTCAAGATGTTATAACCCGCCAGGTCGGCATTGCCAATGAACAGGGCAATCTCCTTAGCTTTCTCGCGGAAAGTGGGCTTGTCGGCCACCATCGCATCGGTATAGCCATGCACAGAGGTGGATTCGGGTGAAATAGGCATTTCGGGGTTGAGCAGCCAAACACGCTGCTCCTCGTCGCCGTTCACATTGATTTTCAGCACGCTCATCTCAACGATACGGTCGTGCGAAGGATTCAAGCCCGTCGTTTCCAAGTCGAAGAAAGCGATAGGACGTTTCAGATTCAGTTCCATACAGGTTGTGATTTTGAGTGCAAAAATAACACATAAAAAGTAGCAATATCCATTTTTTTCCTATTTTTGCCCCACTTTTCAAACAAAAAAGAACATTTAGAAAGTATCAAATTATTGAAAGACATGATGGAAGAAAATGAAATGAAAGAGAAAGAAGAGCTGTTCTCGAAGGCAGTGAAAGCAGGAAAGAGAACCTACTTTTTCGATGTGAAGTCAACGAAGAATGATGAGAAGTACATCACCATAACCGAAAGCAAGCGCCGCTTCGACGAAGGCCTGCAACGCTTTTTCTACGAGAAGCACAAGATTTTCCTCTACAAGGAAGACTTTGAGAAGGTTTCGAAGGGACTGACTGATGCCATCAAGTACATCGAAACGGGCGAGTATCCGGCCGACTATTACGACCAGCCCGAGCCGCGTCACTTCGAGCACACTGAGGGCGAAAGCCACAGTGAGATCGACAGCGCCATCGACAAATGGTTCGACAGCCTGGACAAATAAGCATTTCGAGCCAAAACACACAGAGGCCGCAAGCGTTTGCGGCCTTTTTTGTTGCCATTTCCTTTATCGACAAAAACTTATCAACAAATCTTTGTTGTGTTGATAACTTTCCATTTGCGACGGCAATAAATCGCGCCAAAACGCGTATTTTTGTAGCGTAATTTTTTTGACTGAAAAATGGGTAAGACAATAGCGATAGCCAACCAAAAAGGCGGCGTGGGAAAGACCACTTCCGCCATCAACCTCGCGGCCAGTTTGGCCGTTCTCGAATACAAGACACTCCTTATCGACGCCGACCCGCAAGCCAACGCCACCTCAGGCGTGGGCATTGATCCTAGAACCGTCGAGACGAGCGTCTATGAGTGTATCATCGACCATGTGGATCCAAAGACCGTCATCACGGAAACGGAGACACCTAACCTCTTCCTATTGCCCGCCCATATCGACCTCGTAGGAGCCGAAATCGAGATGATCAACCTGCCCGAGCGCGAGCTGATGATGAAGAAGCTGCTGGCTCCCATCAAGGGCGACTACGACTTCATCATCCTTGACTGTTCGCCGTCTCTGGGTCTCGTCACCGTCAACGCGCTCACAGCCGCCGACTCGGTCATCATCCCCGTGCAATGCGAATATTACGCCCTCGAAGGTCTCGGCAAACTGCTCAACACCATCAAGATCGTGCAAACGCGCCTCAACCCCAACCTCGACATCGAAGGCATCCTGCTCACCATGTTCGACACCCGCCTTCGCTTGTCGAAACAAGTCGTAGAAGAGGTCAAGATGCACTTCCAGGACATGGTGTTCAACACCATCATCAACCGCAACACGCGTTTGAGCGAGGCCCCCAGCTTCGGCAAGACCATCGTCATGTACGACGCCAACAGCACCGGCGCCATCAACTACCTCAACCTCGCCCGCGAGATCCTCGAAAAGAACAACTTATCCACCAAAGACTAACACGCCATGCCTGACAAAAACAGAAGATCACTGGGACGCGGCCTCGACAGCATCCTGCAAAGCCCCGAAACCGACATCACCAGCCGCGACATCAGCGGCGACTTCGTGGCCGGTGCCGTAGCCGAAATCGACATCAACCTGATTGAGACCAACCCTTTCCAGCCCCGCACTGAATTCGATGAAACTGCCCTGCGCGAACTGGCCCAGTCCATCAAAGAACAAGGTGTGATTCAACCCGTTACAGTCAGAAAGCTTGGCTATAACAAATACCAACTCATCTCGGGCGAACGCCGTCTGCGCGCCTCCAAGATGGCTGGACTCACCAAAATTCCAGCCTTCATCCGCGTAGCCAACGACGAACAAATGCTTGAACTCGCCCTCATTGAGAACATCCACCGCGAGAACCTCAACGCCATTGAGGTGGCCATCTCCTACCAACGCCTCATCGACGAGTGCAGCCTCACCCAAGAGGAAGTGAGCGAGAAGGTAGGCAAGAGCCGTAGTGCTGTGGCCAATTTCTTGAGACTGTTGAAGTTGCCACCCGAGGTGCAGCTCGCTATCCGCGATGGACACATCAGCATGGGTCACGCCCGCGCCCTAATCAACATTAACGACAAGGAAGAGCAGCTGAAACTCCTCCAACAGATCATCATGGATGAGATGACCGTGCGCCAGACCGAGGAGATGGCCGACAAGGCCAAAGGCAGGGCCGACAAGGAACGCAAGCAGACCAACTTCATCCCCGAACACTTCAAGAGCAAGATCAAGACCCTGTCGCAAACGCTCAACACCAAGGTAAAAGTGAAACGCGACATCATGGGTCATGGCAGCGTAGTCATCGACTTCAAGGACGAAGCCGAGTTTGACCGCATCATGGAACTCTTTAACCGCAAATAAACGCCATGCCGCGCCGTTTCCTGTTTCTATTGGGCATCCTCATATTTATCGCCTTTCAGCAAACGGAAGCGCAAAATGTTGTATTCGACACCGTAGGCAATGCCATCCTCACCGCCGACACGGTGGTGAAGGAAGTGAAAACCGCCAAGGTCGTCAAAGCCAAGAAACCACACAGCCCACAAAAAGCCACCATCATGTCGGCCTGTCTGCCTGGATTGGGACAGGTTTACAACGGCAAATGGTGGAAGGTGCCCATCGTATACGCTGGATTGGGCGGATTGGGGTATTTGGTCTATAACAACTATTACGAATACAGTTCTTATCTCCACGCTTACGAATACAAGACTGGCGACCTGCCCGAGGGCATGACCTTGAACGAACACGAGACCGACTTGGCCAACCGATACGCCGACAACCAACTGCAAACCTATAAAGAGTCGTACCGCCGTGATTTTGAATTCTATACCATTCTTACCATCGCATGGTACGGCCTCAACATCGTGGATGCCTGCGTCGACGGACACCTTTACAACTACGACATCAGCGACGACCTCTCTTTCAGCATCGATCCATATCGACCCATTGAACAGCCAATAATGATACCACAATACGCACAAGTGGGGTTATCCTTTCAACTCAATTTCTAACTGACTATGAACCTAGAACCACAAAACCTGCTCTTTGCCCTCATAGCGGGCTTGACCCGCTATCTCCCACTC
>CADBGN010000109.1 GCA_902794155.1 uncultured Bacteroidia bacterium | reverse complement strand
CAGCAGGTTGGTGAACACCTCCGATAGCGACCCAACAGCACCTTCCACCTCGGTCACCTCGACCAATTGCAAAGTCACGGGGAACAAGAAACTGCCCACTACTGCACAGATAGCCGCGATGAAAGTGCTCAGCATATAAACCGCAATCAGAGCGGCAAAACGGTGCCCGTGCCCTTTACCAGCTTTTGCGATGGAAGAAGTCACCAATACCGCCACCAATATGGGAGCGATGCCCTTCAAAGCACTGACGAACATCCTGCCAAGGATGCCGATGCCCGTCCAGGAAGGCACCAGCAAACCCAACGCTGCTCCGATGACTAACCCGATGAAAATTCGCAGCATCAGGCTGACATGGGTGTATTTCTTGAGAATTTGGGCAGCTTTATTCATGGCATGGATTTATTGTTATTTAGGTGAATTATGCCGCAAAAATACAGCAATTTCATGGTTTCTCCAACCCCGTTCTGATGAAATGCCCTTCTTGAACAGCAGCAAATGTTGCGACAACGGCTATAATGACCATTGGAACAATCGATTCCAAAAACAACGTCAAAGGAACTCCAACGAAAAGCAGAACCCCAGTAACTTTATTTGCAATGGTGTGAGGAAAAACGCATTTCTTGTACATCACTAACGCAGAGATTTGATTAATGATTTTGGTGGCGACAATCACTCCGCCCCAGATCCACAACCATTTTGGGAACGCCAAAGCAGGTATCAACTTAAAGCAGCAACAAGTCACAAAAACCAAATCTGCCAAACTATCCAACAAAGCACCCGTCTTGCTTACGCATCCCAGTTTTCGGGCGAGATAGCCATCTGCCATATCGCTTAGGCCACAGAAGAAATAGATGGACCAAAAGGCAGCACTTCCGACATCGAAAAACAAGAGGCTAACGGCTCCAATAAATCGAAGTGTCGTTATGGCGTTTGGCAGATGTTTCATCAAAACAATTTACTTGATTCGGTGGCGGTGAATTTCAGTACGCAGTAATTCGGGTCAGTTACGCCGCCGGGGTAGTATTCCGTATCTCCCTCGCGCCAAATCATCTCTTTGCTCTTGGCGTCGGTCAGCACTTCCATCGTGCCACGAAGCATCATGCCCTTGAAGCCTTCCCCGTCGCAGAAATAGATGCTGGCCTTGGGGTTCGCTTTGTAATGCGCCACACGCAGCGAGAAGGTGTTGGTGGTAAAATAGAATACCTTGATGCCTTCGCGGACGCGCGGGGCAAGCATCGCTTTGGTGCATGGATACCCTTCTTCGTCCACCGAGGAAATGAAGGCCAAGGGAAGTGTGTCGGCCATTTGTGCAATGAGGTCTTTAACGCCCGCCAAAGCAGGATTTTCAGGCATGGCATCGTCCGCAACTTTCATGGTTTCGCGCCAGCGTTTCAGGTGCGGGAAGTACATCTTCATCTGGCCGATGTATTCTTCCTTCGTGATGGGTCGGGGCAGACCCTTGTTCACTTCGTCCACAAATTGGGCACAATGCTCAATCATTTCGTCCATCGTGCAGTCTTGCAGGAACTTGCCGTCCTTGTAGCAATACATGCAATACTCTTCGTTTTTGCTTCCGTCGGCATTGGTGCCGAGGATTTCATTGGTGAGCGGCATTCCGCAGCTCTGACAAAATTTCATTTCGTTTTCCATATTTTTATCTTTTGTTATTGTCATTAATCCACTCTAACGCGGCCTCGAAAGGCATCTCGGTCAGCACATCAGGGTTGATGGGGTCGTCGCAGAAAACTTCTCCTGTGCGGGCAACGTCTTCGCCGGTTGTAAGCACCAATTGCGAACCTCCCGTAAGGTTGAATGACTGGTTGCATGAGGCATAACCTGCTGTAGGTGAACCGAAAGTGCGGGCATTCTCCATTCCTCGGAAGCAAAGCAAAACCGCCTCGCCCGAACTGCCCGTCCATTCGTCGGTCAGGAGCGCAACAGGACAATCAATGTGTGCTTGTTGGGCGACATTCGCAATTCTTAGAACATATTCCACGTTGATTTTCATGTTGTTGCGACGTGTCCGCAATTGTAAAATGTTGTCGTTGGGCAAAAAGCGATGCACGGCGGCAATCATTGGATACATGTTGCCTCCACGGTTGCCACGCAGGTCGATGATGGCACCTTGCAGAGTGTTTGGAAGGGCGTTCAGCACCGTATTGGCATACTTGATTCCATCTTCTGCATTGCCCATGAATTGCGGCAACTTGATAGAAGCGATGCCGTTTCCCAACAGTTCAACCGTGGGCATTTCCCACTCGGTGGTGTCGTTTTCCGTCACCTCGTCGGCGGTCATCAGGAAGGTGTGTTTGCCTCCAGCCACCTTGCCGGCTTGCATGACGATTTTCTGTGCTTCCTCAAGGCTTGAAGGCTTTGCTGCCAGTGCCTCTGCTTTGGTTTTTTCCCATTCGGGGCCTTGGGCGTAGATGCCGTTCCTGTCCATGATGCGGACGGCTTTCTTGACATAATTCTCATTGGGGTTGCTGCAAGATGCCATCAAGCAGGCAGTTAGCAAAATAAACAATGCTTTTTTCATGGGTCATTGAAAAAGTTGTCCGGGTAATACTTTCTTTTCTTTATACGGAAAAGTCGCCTCATACGCCTCAAAAGCCGCTGGGTTCTCATCGGCCACAAAGTAACCTTTTGGCGGACAATAGGTGCCCTCGCGGTTGCCCCAATAGCCGGGGATTAGTTCTTGGGCGAGGAAATACGGTACTTCCGCCTCTCTTGGTTCGGCGTGATAATGGATTTTCAGTTTGCTGGCAAGGTCGAAGCCTGCGTGGCGGTAGAAGTCGATGTTGCCCTCCATTTGGAGCAGGCCGATACCCATCGCTTTTGCTTTTTCTAACGCATGTTGAAGTAGCTTTAATCCATAACCTTTGCGTTTGTAATCGGGATGGATGCTGATGGGGCCGAAAGTCCATGAGGGGAACACGGTTCCGTCGTCGAGGATGATTTCGGCTTTAGAAAACATCACATGACCGATGATTTTTCCGTTCTCTTCCATCACGAAGTCCAATTCGGGGATAAAGTCGGGGTTGTTTCTGTATTGGTTGAGCACATAATGCTCGGTGCATCCCGGACGATAGACGTTCCAGAATGCTTCGCGCGTAAGGTTCTCCACTTCGCGCCAGTCTTGGGGTTGTTCCAATCGGATGTTCATAATGTTGTGGCCTTTTCTTTACATTTCTTGTTCCAAGAAGCTTTTCGGATTGCAAAAATAACAAAATATGAAAGAATAATGCGCGGATTTCGCTTTAATCCCTTACTTTTGCGGTTCAAATCCATTTTCTGAATGAAATACAAACGACTAATCATTCTTTTTTCGTTCCTGATGGTTGGACTGTCTTCCCTCATGGCCCAAAGACTCGGTGGCGGCCTGATGGTCGGTCCGGTTTTCTCAACGATGAGTCTTAGTGACAACGACAGCACCACTTTCCGCACCGACTTTACTGGCGGTGTGCGTATTGCCCTCATCCCCAAGCGTTTCATTATAGGTGCCGAAATTGATGTCCTTTATTCGCGACAGGGTACAAGCTCGAAGAGAGGCTTGGACGAAAGCGAAAACACTATCCGATATTTGGAGAAGTCGCACTACATCAATGTGCCACTTTTGCTGAACATCTACCTGCGAAAATGGAACGAAGACGACGAGGACGAATCAATGATTCCGCGACTGCGCATCGGGCCGCAAATCGGTTTTTGCATCGGCGGAAATGATGTCATTGACGTGAAAGGCAAAAAGCGACAACAATACATCACGCCGTGGGAATTAGGCACTTTCAACCGCATTGATTACGGCCTCACCGCTGCCATCAGCTATTGGTATGTTGAAGTGCGCTACACCTACGGCATGGCCAATGTTTTTAAGGAAGGCCAAAAGTCGACCAACCATGTGATTTCGGTCACTTGGTCGGATATTTGGTGAATTAATGTAAAAGCGAACCGAATTAGTGAAAAAAATGTATTTTTGCCTTTTGAAAAGAGTTTAAAAATGGACACCCAACAGCTACAACAAGCCATAGCCAATTATTTCGCCACACAGCCTGTACTTAAAGCTTGGCTGTTTGGCTCATACGCCCGTGGCGAACAAACTCCTGACAGCGACATCGACATCCTTTTTGTACCCGACAAGTCGCAGCATTTCAGTCTATTCACGTTGGGAGGTATGTATGAAGACTTGAAAGACTTGTTGGGATGTGAGGTGGATTTGATTACCGATGGAGGCCTTTTGCCTTTTGCCCGCGAGAGTGCTGACAGAGATAAAATATTAATCTATGAGAGAACCGCATAAACCATAAAATTACATTTGTCTTTCAAATTGCATAGAAATGAACATAGTAATAGCTGGAGACGGAGAAGTAGGTATGCATCTGGCGGAGGCACTGGTGCGCAGCAACCATAACATCACCATCGTCGACCCGCACGAGGAACTGCTGAAGATGATGGAATCGCACAGCGACCTGATGACCATCACGGGTGATTCCACCTCGACCGCCGTGCTACAACGTGCCAACGTGAAAAAGGCCGACCTCATGATTGCCGTGCTTCACGACGAGCACATCAACCTGCTGACGGGCATCATTGCCAAGAAACTGGGTGCCAAGAAGGTCATCGCACGCGTCAACACGATGGAGAACCTCAGTCCCGAGGTGTGGCGTATGTACCAGGACCTCGGCATCGACGGATTGCTGTCGCCCGAAGACATCGCCGCACAAGAGATCATCTCGCTGCTGAAGAAAAATGCCTCGTCGGAGACCTACGATTTCGCAGGCGGTAACCTGCAACTCTTCATGGTGAAACTGGAACCCGAGGCCGAAATCCTCGGCAAGACCGTCGATGAGGTCATCGATCAATACGAACATATCGAGTTCCGCATCGCGGCTATCCACCGCCGTCAAAGTACCTTTGTCCCCCAAGGCGACGAGGTCTTCCATGTGGCCGACATGGTGTATGTGGTCACCAAGCCACACGCCATTAAGGACATCATTAAGCTGAGCGGCAAGAAACAGATCAACGTCCACAACGTGATGATCGTGGGTGGTGGCCGTGTGGGTCGCATCACCGCCAAACGACTTGAACACGACTTGAACATCAAGATCTTGGAAATCGATAAAGAGCGTTGCATGGACCTGACCAATTACCTCTCGGAGGCCTTGGTCGTCAATGCCGACGCCCGTAACCTCGACCTGCTTGAGGACGAGGGCATCAAGGATATGGATGCCTTCATCGCCGTCACCGACAACACCGAGACCAACATTCTGACTTGCCTCCAGGCCAAGTCGTTCGGCGTGAAGAAGACCATCGCCCTCGTCGAGAACATCGACTACATCGACATCTCGCAAAACATCGGCATCGACTCCATCATCAACAAGAAACTCATCGCAGCCAGCTACATGGTGAAATACACCCTCGGCGCCAAGGTCTCCACGCTGAAGAGCCTTAGTGGCATCGATGCCGACATCGTGGAGTTCCAGGTGAGAGCAGGGTCGGCGGTCACACGCAAGACCATCGGGCAGCTGGCCATGCCCCTCGACGCCGTGATCTGCGGCATCACCCGCGATGGCGAGAGCTTCATTGCCAACGACGACTTCCAAATCGAAGCCGATGACCAGGTGGTGGTGTTGGCCCTGCCTGCCGGCATCCCCGCTGTTGAACGCTTATTCCATTGAAGATTGTGATTAATTTTGAAAGTCATATAGGACACGAGACTTCGAGACACGAGACATGAGACGGATTCAGTCCCGTAGTCCCGTGTCCCACAGTCCCGCGTCAAAGAAACGATGAAGTGGAAAACTAAAATAAACCATCCTTTAGTCCTCCGCATCGAAGGCCAACTCTTGCTCATCGAAGGTCTCTTCATGCTGACGGTACTCCCCGTGACCTACCTTCACCGCGGGCTGTATGCCTTCAGCATGCCCTTCTCGGCCCTCATCACCCTACTGACCGGTTTCATCCTCCTCATCGCTACGCGCAACCACAAAGACGAAAAGACCACCTCGCGCGACGGCGTATATGTCGTTTGCATCTCGTGGCTCGTGCTCTCGCTGTTTGGCGCCATGCCTTATTTGCTCAGCAAGAGCGTGCCCAACTTCACTGACGGGTTCTTTGAGGCTTTGTCGGGCTTCACCACCACTGGCGCCACCATCATGACCCAGATCGAAAGCCTTCCCAAAGACATCCTCCTATGGCGAAGCATGACCCAATGGCTGGGTGGCTTGGCCATCATCGTGTTTACCGTTGCCATCCTACCCTATCTCGGCATGAGCGGCATGCAACTCTTTGTGGCTGAGATTAATGGCATCAACTACGACAAACTGCACCCTCGCATCATGCACACCGTCAGGCGCATCTGGGGCTTGTATCTGTTTTTCACCCTGTTGGAGACGCTATTGCTCTATTTTGGCGACATGGACTTCTACGACGCCATCTGCCATTCGATGAGTACCATCAGCTCGGGCGGATTCTCCACCCGGACAGAGAGTATCGGGGCTTTCTCCAACTACTCACAAGTCGTGGTGAGCGTCTTCATGGTGCTTTCGGGTTGCAACTTTTCACTGTTGTTGCTCTCCTTAAGTTGGAAGTCGTTTGCCCTCTTCAAGAATCAGGAATTCAGAAACTTTTTGCTCTACATCCTAATCATCAGCATTGGCATTGGATTGGTGCTGGTGTTCGTTTGTCAGATGAGCTTCGGCAACGCTTTCCGTCAATCGTTCTTCAGCGTCATCTCCTCGCTGACCACCACGGGCTTCTTTGTCGGCAACTATACGGTTTGGCCTTCATTCCTGTGGATTGTCCTCTTCCTGCTGATGTTCATCGGAGGCTGTTCGGGATCCACTTCTGGCGGTGTGAAAATCTTCCGCCATCTCATTTTCGTGAAAAACTCGGTGCTTGAGTTGAAGCGTATCATCCATCCCAACGCCGTGCTCCCCGTGAAAGTCAACGAAAAGGCCATTTCTACGGGTGGCGTTAACAAAAACCTGTCATTCATTTTCATTTATTTCTTGGTGTTTGTCGCTGGTAGCATCATCCTGCTCTTCACGGGTGCCGATTTCAACACGGCCATCGGAGCCTCTGTGGCTGCACTGAGCAACGTGGGCACGGGCATCGGACAGGTGGGTCCGGGAGGCACCTACGTCGCTTTTACGTTAGGAAGCAAATGGGTGCTGATGCTGCTTATGCTTCTCGGCAGGGTGGAGCTTTTCTCCCTCATTACGCTGCTTTCGCGGAGTTTTTGGAGGAATTAAAAACATTCGGCATGCGAAACCTCCAGAAAACCATACTTTTCGCTTTTATAGCCATTGTCTTCATCGGTTGCCACACCACACCACGCGATGCACGGCAAGCCGCCCGCGATGCCTTGGAAAGCGCTTGCATCCAGTTGGATTCGGGCAACAAGGCGGATGCTATGCGCTTATTCAAGGAGGCGGAGCGTTACGGCTTGTTGGCGGACGACACGCTGACTGTGGCTTATGCGCGATTCAATATTGCGAGATGCTTGGGTGTATATGCCAATGAAGAGGAGCTCTTTTCGCTATTAAAAGCTGCCGACGAGGGCTTTGGTGACAATTACGCCGAGCGCGCCAAGGTGATGACCTTTTGGGGC
>CADBGN010000108.1 GCA_902794155.1 uncultured Bacteroidia bacterium | reverse complement strand
AGGATGCAGGTTAAAGATGGCATTGTGATACCATGGGAAGGAATAGAAGGTCAAATAAAAACCATCAATGGCGTAATAGCCGTTGTCAAAACCTGCCCAACCCCAATTGAGGTGGAACATGTCGTTGTCATCATAACCATCAAGCACATAGGCATGGCCGCCTGCATCACCCTGCGAGGCATAATAGACAGGCATACCTGCATCCAAGTTGGCGCGTAAGTCGTTCTTCCACTGTGTATTGTTGCCACCATTCGGCTTATCGCGATGCTCCCAGTCGGGACTATACTTGAAATACTCCAACATGGCAGGGCCTACATTGTAAGAATAGGCACCACTTGCATTGGGCCCATAACCCATGTCGACGCTCACGCCTGCATGGTATTCCATCAAAGCGATGGCATCCACCTCGTATTGCGGACTGGCAAAGTCGAGGAAGTCAGGCATTAACTCAAAACGGTAAGTGGCGTCTTCGAAATTGGCTTCCTGCCAGCCATAGTTACCGTAATAACTGCTAGCCTCATAGCCGTGGCCTCCTTGTCCGTGACGGGGCCATTCCCAATAACGCATGATCTGGCTCATAGCATTGGCCACGCAACCCGACTTGCAATGGCCGCTATAGACTGAGCTGGGGTCAAGGGGAGCCATGTTGTTGTAGAGGTCGGTCTGGTTCCAGATGGAAGCCATCAGCGGCTCAACACTGCGGTCGGTCTTCGAAGCCGAAAGCAGGCCTGTTTTCTCAAGACTTGCCCAATCGGCAACAGCCTCCGCCGTACGCTCGTCGTTATTGGCATACATCTGACTGAAACCAGCCTTGTAGTTGTCGAAAAAGGTCATCAGACCGTCGGGAAGCTGAGGCGTGAAGTTGCTCTCGGTGGAATAGCCCAAGATAGGTTTAGCACGGTCGTCGGCAGAGACAATGACAAAACCCTTAGGCTGTACGGCAAAGACATAGAATGCCGTTTGACCATTGTCGGCATAGGCAGTATAAGCCAAATCGACCGACGCCGACTTCAACTCCGTATTGGCTTTCATAAACTTGGTCCCCAGCGACTTGGCCGTTTGGACATCGACAGGGTTTGCTTGCATACCAAAGCACAAAATGGCAAGCAATAAGGTAAAGAGCGTCTTTTTCATAGATTTATATTGTATCATTTTGTTTTCAATCGTTGTTTTTCACCAAGACAAAGGCATCCTTGTCGGTCTCCTTAGGCACGTAGCCTTGGTCGTAGACGAAATGGTAGACGGCTCCCGCCTTGGTTGTGTAGGTACTCGTGAAATATTTGAAATCGAAACCTTTCTCCGTCAGCTGTTGGCGGCTGGCAAAGCCTTTCCCGGTAGGGTTCAGTTCCAGCAAGATATTATGGTTACGGGCCAAGATGCCATTTATCTTTCTTACCACATTGATTTGTTTGTGAGTCTTTTCGTAGTTGTAGCTGTTGCGGCACGAGTCGCAGCAAAACTTCTTGTCGACACGCCCGATGATGGGTTCACCGCAGTAGAGGCATTTTCTTTCTTCCATAGTTATCAGTTGTTCAGTTATTCAGTTGTTTAGTTGTTCAGTTGCTTCTGGCTTTTGGCTACTGGCTTTTGGCAGCTTTATGGCCAAGTAAGACTTTTCTATTTTATAAAGGAGCTGCCAGAAGCCAAAGGCCTGCTGCCAGAAGCCTTCTCCTATTTCGTAAACACATACCTTAATATATTCGCGCCCATTTTCAGGGCTTTCTCACGCGTCTCTTGCGAGTCGTGGTGCACACGTTGGTCCTCCCAACCGTCACCAAGGTCGCATTCGTAAGTAAAGATGCAAACGATCCTACCTTCGTAGATCAAGGCAAAGAGTTGAGGTGGTTTGTTATCGTGCTCGTGAATCTTCGGCAAGCCGTTTGGGAAGGCATACGGCTTCTTGAAGATCTCATGTGTATAAGGCAACTCCACAAAATCCAGTTCAGGAAACACCTTCTTCATCTGAGGCTCGATGTATTGTCGGATGCCGTAGTTGTCGTCGATATGCAGAAAACCGCCCGCCAGCATATAGTTGCGCAGGTTTTGCGCCTCTGCCGCATCAAAGACTACATTGCCGTGACCCGTCATGTAGACGTATGGATAGTTGAACAAGTCGGGACTCGATGGCTCCACAGTGGGCACATTCGGGTTGATGTCTGTTCCGATTTCTTGGTTGCAGAAACGCACGAGGTTGGGCAACGAAGTAGGATTTCCATACCAGTCTCCTCCCCCACGGTATTTCAGCAAGGCGATGTTGAGTTGCTGAGCCGAGGCAACGAACGAGAAGGACAATAATATGGCAATCAATAGCTTCTTCATTTCATCTGGTTGATAAGTTGAATCGTATGGCAAGCCACGATGGCCGCCGTTTCGGTACGCAGACGCGCATCGCCAAGACTGCAAGGCACGAAGCCGTTTTCCTTGGCTAAGGCCACCTCCTCGGGACTGAAATCACCTTCAGGACCGATGAGCACCAACACATTTTCACCTTTATGATACAAGTCGCAGAGGCAGTCTTTCACGTCGTCGTCAATCCAAGCGATGAACTTCTGTCCATCGAAGGGTTGCTTCACCAATTTGTCGAACGCAACCAAGTCCTCCACCTTTGGCAACCTTGACTTGATGCTCTGCTTCATGGCCGCCACCATCACCTTCTGGAAACGCTCCACATTGGCAGCGCGACGTTCGGAATGGTATGAGGTAAACAACCTCACACGGTCGATGCCGATTTCAGTGGCTTTCTCCAGAAACCACTCCGTGCGCTCGTTGAGTTTAGTTGGAGCGATGGCGATTTCGAGATTGAAGCCCCAGTGGTCATACCCTTTACGCTGGTTCGTCAGGTTGACGGTGGCCCGCTTGGGCAAGGCCTCCACCAATTCGGCATCGAAGAGAAAACCTTCGCCATTGGTGACGCAGAAACGCTCGCCCTCGGTCATGCGCAGCACCTTGACGCAGTGCTTCGACTCGTCCTCGGGCAAGGTTGTAAGGCCTTCAGTGGCATTGGGTATGTAAAAGACATTCATTTTGTCCCATCTGTAGAGACGCATTGAATGCGTCTCCTTTTTCATTAATTCCTATTTTTGAGACGCATTCAATGCGTCTACAACATTACATTCTCTCTGGCATTCCAATACCCAACAATTCCGAAGCATTGCGCAGCAAGGCGGCCACCATGTCGCACACCTGCAGGCGGAACATGCGGCGGTCGGCATCGGGTTCCTTCAAGATGCTGCACTCTTGGTAGAACTGGTTGAATTCCTTGGCGAGGTCGAAGATGAAGTTGGCAATCATCGCGGGACTGCGGTTCTCGGCAGCTTGGTTCAAGACCATCGGCCAGCCGTACATCATCACGATGATTTCCTTCTCCTTAGGTTGCAAGTCGCTGACCTTCACCTCGCTTTCGAGCTTGATGCCTTGCTCCTCAGCCTTGCGCAGCACCGAGCAGATACGCGCATGCGTGTATTGCACGAACGGGCCCGTGTTGCCGTTGAAGTCAATGGACTCCTCGGGGTTGAAGAGCATGGTCTTCTTCGGGTCGACCTTAAGGATGAAATACTTCAAGGCACCCAAGCCGATGGTGTGATAGAGTTTGTCAGCCTCCTCTGGCGAAAGGTCCTTTGCCTTGCCGAGCTCATCAGAGACAGCTTTAGCTGTGGCCACCATCTCGTCCATAAGGTCGTCGGCATCGACAACGGTGCCCTCGCGCGATTTCATCTTGCCGTTGGGCAACTCCACCATACCATAGGAAAGATGTTCGATATCATTGCCCCACTCACGACCGAGACGTACCAACACACGTTTCAGCACGTCAAAGTGGTAAATCTGTTCATTACCCACAACATAAATCAACTTCTCCGGGTCGTATTCCTTCACACGCAGTTGGGCGGTGCCAAGGTCTTGGGTCATATAGACCGAGGTGCCGTCGCGACGGAGCAAGAGTTTCTCATCCAAGCCCTCGTCACGGAGGTCGCACCACACGGAGTTGTCGTCGCGGCGATACAAGACGCCTTTTTCGAGGCCTTCCTGAACCAATGCCTTACCCAGCAGATAGGTCTGCGATTCGTAATAGATCTTCTCGAAGGACACGCCCATGCGCTTGTAGGTCACGTCAAAGCCGTCGTAGACCCATTGGTTCATCGTCTCCCACAGGTGACGCACCTCGGGGTCGTTGGCCTCCCATTTCACCAGCATCTCGCGGGCTTCCTGCATCAGCGTGGATTCGGCTTCAGCCTTGGCTTTGGCCTCTTCCTTGGCTTTTTCATCCAATGTGTCGTAGTCGGCCGGCAGCAAGGATTTCACCTCTTCCTTAAATTTCTTGTCGAACAACACATAGAAGTCACCGATAAGGTGGTCGCCCTTCTTGCCCGTCGACTCGGGCGTGCAGCCATTGCCCCATTTCAGCCAAGCCAACATGCTCTTGCAGATGTGGATGCCACGGTCGTTGACCAAGTTGACACGCACCACTCTCTTGCCGTTGGCCTTCATGATCTCTGACACGCTCCAGCCGAGGAGGTTGTTGCGGATATGACCCAAATGCAAAGGTTTGTTCGTGTTGGGCGAGGAATACTCGATGACCACGTTCTTGCCTGAAACGGGTTTGCGGCCAAACTCACGGTTATCGTGGTTTGCCTTAAAGAAATCCATCCAGAACTTATCGGAAATCAGCAGGTTGAGGAAACCCTTCACCACGTTGAACTTGGCAATCATGTCCGACTCCTTGATCATCTCGGCACCCATCTCGTTGGCCAGCTGCTCAGGATTACGACCTGCCACTTTCACGAAGGGAAACACCACAATGGTCATGTCGCCCTCAAACTCGGGGCGCGTCTTTTGGAAATTCACCTGTTGCACAGGCGGTTCCTGTCCATATAAAGTTTTGAATGACTTTATGAATAAATCTCTTAGTACTTGTTCTAACATAACCTAATTATTACATTGGTGCAAAAGTAGTAAATAAGCCCCAAATGTGTAACAAAAAACAAGGAAAAAATGAGACTTAAAACGCATTCACTCTCCATAAGCAAATATTTTGTATTTTTGTGACCTCAATAGAAACATCATGGAAAATCCGAAATTCGTTATCGCCATCAACCGTGAGTTCGGCTCGGGTGGCAGAGAGATTGCCTACAAACTCGGCGAACTGCTTAACGTCAATGTTTACGACAAGGCCATTCTTGACACCTTAACCACTAAATTCAACCTGACCATCGAGGAAATGCAGCGCATCAAAGCTACCAAACCTAACTGGTGGAAAGACTTCTGCCGATTCTATCAACAGTTCGGCGCTGCTGGACAGGGTGGATATACACCGCAAGAAGACCGAGAGGTGACCTCGCAACAGATCTACCTTGCCGAGACGCAAATACTCCGCGACCTGGCCTCGCAGGAATCATGCGTCATCATCGGGCGTTCAGGATTCCATATTTTCAGAAACCATCCTTATGCCATGAGAATCTTCTTCATCGCCGACAGAAAAGCCCGTGTGAAACGCGTCATGGAAAAGTTTGCTTTAGACGAAGATGCTGCCAGCATGCGCATCGATAAAATCGACGATGCTCGCGACACCTACACGCAGACTGTCGCCGGCGTGTCGCGTTACGATGCTCGCAACTACGACTTCGTATTCAACGTCACCCAATTCCCCACCGACCTCGTGGCGCAGTTTCTCGCCGACAACATCAGAAAGAAGTATCCGTTCATAGTGAAATGATCTAAGACAAACCACAAAATGAAGATCTACCGATTATTCCATTGTCTTTGACCTTGTGAAAATCCCGTTATGAAGAAAATGTAATTCATTTTTTATTTCTTTTTTCTTCATAAACTCACCATCAAACCGAAAACTTTCCTATCTTTGCAGTCCGATGAAGTACTTAAACAAGCCATCGGAAAAGATTATCTGCACGGAATCAATTGGTTCCACAAAATTGAATTTCCTACTTTTTCATATTGACGGTCGCCTTGTCGACCGTCTTTTTTTTGCCAAGTTCAACAAACTAAATCGATAAGCCTATGTCAATTTCACTGAAAAACCGTAGCCTGATTTCCATCAGCGACTACACGCCTGAAGAAATCTGCCATGTCCTCGACATCGCCGAGGACTTCGAGAAAAACCCGCACCAGAACCTGTTGAACGGGCGCATCATCGCCTCGCTCTTCTTTGAGCCTTCCACCCGTACGCGCTTGAGCTTTGAGACGGCCATCCAACTGCTGGGCGGCAACGTCATCGGCTTCAGCAGCACCGCTGGCACGAGTATCCAGAAGGGCGAATCACTCGCCGACACCATCACCATGGTGGCCAGCTATGCCGACCTCATCGTCATGCGCAACCCCATCGAAGGCTCAGCCCGCTTCGCCTCCGAGGTGTCGAAAGTGCCCGTCATCAACGCTGGCGACGGCGCCAACCAGCACCCCACCCAGTGCATGCTCGACCTCTACAGCATCCGCAAGACGCAGGGCACGCTTGAAAACCTTGAAATCACCCTCGTTGGCGACCTGAAATATGGCCGTACCGTCCACAGCCTCGTCGAGGCCATGTGCCACTTCAACGCGAAGTTCAACCTCGTCTCACCCGTCGAGTTGAAACTGCCGAGCGTGGTGAAACAACACATCAAAGACCGCAACCTCGAGTACCACCAGTACACCGAGTTGGAGGACGCCATTCCCCACTCCGACATCATCTACATGACCCGCATCCAACGCGAACGCTTCCCCGACCCCGAGGAATATGAGAAGGTGAAAAACTCCTACGTGCTGCGCAACGCCATGCTGGAGAACTCCAAGCCCAACTGCCGTGTGCTGCACCCGCTGCCGCGCGTCAACGAGATCCACGTGGACGTCGATGCCAACCCGAAGGCCTACTACTTCCAACAGGCGCAAAATGGCGTGTATGCCCGTCAAGCTTTAATTGCATCAATCTTAGGACTTAAATAATCTGAACCATGGAAAAGAAAA
>CADBGN010000107.1 GCA_902794155.1 uncultured Bacteroidia bacterium | reverse complement strand
CCCACGTTTACCCTGATTTTCGGGATGTAGATGGCGGCCAAAACCGCAACCAAGGCCACAGCCGCAACAGCGACGATGATTTTCACGATGGGATGCCCCTTGGTGATGGCGGTGCGCACCTCCGAAATGCTGTCGTAACGTTGCTCTTTCGAGAACTGGGTGCAGTGGGTGGCCACGGCGTTGAACTGTTTCGAAATGTTGCGCTCGCCGATGAATTCCATGATTTTTCCCAACGAGAACACGTCGGCGCGCGAGTCGTAGTCCTCGCCCTTGATGATTTCAGGGGCTACGAATGCCATCTCTTTGATGAGCAGCTCGCGGTCGGCATCTTGTTCGGTTTTGGGCACACCAAGGTCGATGAGCTTGACACGGCAGTCATTTGCCGTTACGATGATGTTTTCTGGCTTCAAGTTGCAGTGTACCACTTGGTTGCGGTGCATGTATGAAAGTGCGTCACACACATCGATGAGCACGTTTTTCACCTGTTTTTCCGACAAGGTGCCCACGCGCACATGTTCGGCCAACGACTTGCCTTCGATGTATTCGAACACGATGCAGTCGCCCAATCCTTCAATGTTGACAAAATCGATGGCCTTGCGGATGGATCGGTGGTCCAACAAACTTGTGATGTCATATTCCTCATGGAGCATGGCGTGGCATTTTGGATCGTTGGCGTAACGTTCTTTCAAAGCCTTGACAATCACTTTCCTGCCGTTGTATTGGGCAGTGAAAACGCGGCTGTTGCCATAGCGCGACTCATAAAGCGGCTTGAGGTTGGCAAACTCGGCCGATGAAATACTGGAAACGTTGTTTTCTGACATTCTTCAAATGGTATTTAACTCAGTTGAGTCTTGCGATTTGGGCGCAAATATAGTGCTTTTTTCCTTACCATGAAGAAAGTTGTCAAATTTCGTGCATGATTTCAGCGATGATGGCTCTTGAATATGCGTTGGCTACTTCGGCGATGAAACGTCCAAAATCGACGCGGGCATTATGGTCGGCGGTGTCGCTGATGGTGCGGATGACCGTGAATGGCGTGCCGAATTCCAGACAGACTTGCGCCACGGCTGCCCCTTCCATCTCGACACAGAGCACATCGGGCAACAAAACCAAGATTTCCTCGCGTTTCTCATCGCTGTTGATGAACTGGTCGCCACTGGCAATGTCGCCGAAATACAGAGTCGGTGCGAGATTGAAATCCTTGACAGCCTCCTCGCCCACCATGTGCGCCACACCTTTCTCCAACAAATTGCTCACCGCCTTGCCCGCCAGTTCGGTCAGATTGGGATCGCTGTTGACATAGACACGATTCAGTAAAGGCAGTTCAAAACGAGAAATCATAGGACGAGCATCCAAGTCATGTTGTACCAACCGCTTGGAGATGACGATGTCGCCCACCTTGAGGCCATCGGCCAAGGCACCCGCCGTGCCAATGAAGAAAAGGTCGGTGACGCCGAACTCTTGTATTAATAAGGTGGCGGTGATCGTCGCAGCCACTTTGCCCCATTTGGAGAAGGCCACCACACAGGCAATACCGTTGATCTTACCCACCACAAACTCACGGTTCGCGATTTTTACTACGGTCTTGTTCGTTAATAGGGCCTTCACCTCGTCGATTTCCTGGGCCATGGCACCCAAAATGCCTATCGTCCTATCCATAGAAGAATTGCAAAAAGTCAGTTAATACATACGAATCATTTTGACCTTGGCTTCCGGTTTGAAAGAAGGATTCTTTATGATGGCACCTTCATCGCTTGTGACATCGGGGAGCTTGCCGTCAAAATCCTCCGCCGCCACCATAAACTGTGTGCCGTCCGCGTCAAGACAGATATCGTCCATGGCGGTAAGACTTGTCAACAGATCAGGGTAGGCGGCCAGAACATCGCTGACATTGCTACCCACATGGATATTCTTTTCACTCTGATACTGGTCAGAATAAATACTGATAACGCTTATGGTATTCGTGAAAGCATTTTTCTCAAAATCATAATCCGGTTCCAGCTCCGCTAACAATTCACCCTCCTTTTTGATGGCATACTTGATTTGTTCCTCGCCCTCCGCCATATAGGTCACTGGCTCTATAGTGCAACCATCCATCTTTTCTGGGATCTCGGAGCCAATCTTCAAGGCAGCCCAGTCAAAAGGCGTTTCCGCGACTTGTACCTCATCGGTTACTACAGGAGTTTCTGAAGCGCTAGAGCAAGGATAAGTTTTGTGATTTTCATGATTCTCATATTTAGTTTTGCAAAACTACGAAAAAAACACCTACATTTGCAAAAATTTACCGAATGAAGAAGATTTGCATTTTTTGTGGCAGCAGCATGGGTTTCGACCCAATTTACAAGGAAAAAGCCGCAGAATTGGGTCACGTGCTGGCCGACCATGGCTGTGAACTGCTTTTCGGCGGCGGCAGCGTGGGCCTGATGAAAGTCATCGCCGACGTGATGATGGAACGCGGTTGCAAGGTGACCGGCACCATCACAAAGCATCTACTCGACATGCACGTCGGCCACGACGGCATCGACGAGCTCATCGTGGTAGACTCAATGGCCGAACGCAAGAAAATCCTCGAGGACATGGCAGATGGCTTCATCGCCCTGCCTGGAGGCATCGGCACCATGGACGAGTTCTTCGAGGCTTACGTGCTCAGCCAGCTTCGCGTCTTCGACAAGCCCGTGGCGCTCTACAACGTGAACGGCTATTACGATGGCATCGTCGAGTTCATCAAACATATCGCCGACGAGGGCTTTATGCGTCGTGAACACGCCGAGAACCTCATCGTCAGCGACGACGCGAAGGACCTTCTGGAAAAGATGGAACAATTCCAGCCTGCGGATGTCACGAAGTGGGTGGTGGAGATTAAGGAACAAGTGAAGTAGTTTAGAGTTGAGTGTTTAGAGTTTAGAGTTAATACCAGTCCCGTAGGAAGTAGTTTAGAGTTGAGTGTTTAGAGTTTAGAGTTAATACCAGTCCCGTAGGGACGACACATCAATAAGCAGGCGACGTCAGTCCCTGCTCTTAAAAACAACAAGACCATGATCATCATAGGAATCACAGGCACCCTAGGTGCGGGCAAAGGCACCATCGTCGACTATCTCGTCAAGGAAAAAGGCTTCGTGCACTACTCGGTGCGGGCCTATATCACAGAAGAATGCCAACGCCGCGGGCTTGAAGTGAACCGCGACACCCTCACCATGGTGGGCAACGACCTGCGCGCTGCACACTGCCCCAGCTACATCACCGACCAACTCTTCGAGCGGGCTAAGACCGAAGGCAAGAATGCCGTCATCGAGAGCGTGCGTACCCCAGGCGAGATCCACTCGCTCCGCGAGAAGGGCGAGTTCTACCTCTTCGCCGTCGACGCCGACCGCCGCATCCGCTACGATCGCATCTACCTGCGTGGTTCGGAGACCGACCACATCGACTTTGAGACCTTCGTGTCCAACGAGGAACGCGAGATGACCGCCACTGATCCCAACAAGCAGAACCTCGGCGCCTGTATCAAGGAGGCCGACTTCGTCTTCATGAACGACGGCACTATCCCAGAGCTGCACCAACAGGTGGAGAAGGTGCTGACGCAGCTGCATGTGCGCCCATCCTGGGATGATTATTTCCTCAACCTGGCCGACACCGTCAGCGAGCGTGCCACCTGCAACCGTGGTCGCAGCGGCTGCGTCATCGTGAAGGACAAACAGATCTTGGTGACAGGCTATGTGGGTTCGCCCAAGGGCCTTCCCCACTGCGATGATGTGGGCCACCTATTCCGCAAGGTCATCCATGAAGATGGTAGCGTCACCCAACACTGTGTGCGCACCGTGCATGCCGAGCAGAACGCCATCTGCCAAGCAGCAAGAAGAGGTATCGCGCTGGACGGCAGCACCTTATACTGCCGCATGACCCCATGCCGCACCTGCGCCATGCTCATCATCAACTGTGGCATCGTCCGCGTGGTATGCGAACGCCGCTACCACGACGGTGCCGAGACCGAGGAGATGTTCAAGCAAGTGGGTATCGAATTGGTCTACAAATATGATGAGGTGCAGCAGTATGAGGGACAGCGGTGCGACAATACCGATCCAGCAAAATAAACAACTAGGAATAACACCTTTTGTAGAGACGTAGCGCGCTACGTCTCTACTTTTTTACCTACTAACCGAACAATCAGCCACAGCACCACAAAGCCCATCAAAAACGCCACCCAAGAAGGCAGGCCTAATGCCGTGGGCAAAACACCCAACAGCACTGCCACGCCACCAACGGTGAGGGCGTATGGCATTTGTGTCCTGACATGCTGCAAGTGGTTGCAGCTGGATGCCAAGGAACTCATAATCGTCGTGTCGGAGATTGGGCTGCAGTGGTCGCCCATGACGGAGCCCGCCAAAACCGAGGCCACCACGTTGTAGAACAAAGGCATCGTCGCATCAACGCTCATGCCCTGTTCCTGGCAGAGTAGCCACAAAGCCGGCAGAATCAAAGGATAAAGGATGGCCATCGTGCCCCATGAGGTACCCGTCGAGAAGCCAATCAAAGCGGCCAAGAGGAAGGTCAACACGGGAACCACTACGGGCGACAGCGACCATTGCACCAGCAAATGAGAGACAAACTCTGCCGTGTGCATATCCTTGGTCACCAAGGCGATGGACCAGGCCATGGTCAGAATCAACACCGCGTTGAACATGCTCTTGAAGCCTTCTACCATCTCCTCCATGATCTTTCCAAACTTCATGTCACCCCGCAGCAAAGTCATCAGGATGGCGGTGAGTAGTGAGAGCACCGATGCCCAAAGTAAAGCCTTATAGGAATTGGCTGCACCTATGGTTTCGGAGAGTTTGGAGAAAAAATCCGTTTCCCACTGCCACACCGAGGCATCGTAACCCGTGGCTATCAGTCCGATGATGGTGCCAAAAATCAGCACAGTCAATGGAATCAAGGCATCGATGATATGGGCAGGTTTCGCCACGCTATTCGACATATCCGTTTCCATGGAAGAAGCCAGGCGCGCCTTGCGTTCAGCCTTCAACATTGGGCCGAAGTCGCGCCCGCTGAAGATGAGCATCAACACAAAACCGAGGGTCAAAAAAGGATAAAAGCTATAAGCCAAAGAACGGAAGAACACCGAATAAGCCGAGACATCCAATCCAATGGCATTGATGCCATCTTGGATGTAACTCAATTCCGCCCCAATCCAGGTTGTCACAAAAGCCACTGCCACCACGGGTGCCGAAGTAGAGTCGACGATATAAGCCAGTTTCTCGCGCGACACCTTGAGTTTGTCCGCAATGGGACGCATCGTGTTGCCTACGACAAGCGTGTTAGAATAGTCGTCAAAGAAAATGCAAAGATCCATAAAGAACGTCATCAGCTGACCCGAACGTGCCCCTTTTGCCTTTCTCGAAAGCCAGTTGACCACACCCTGCATGCCACCGTTGGCAGTGATGATGCGCACCGTACCGCCAATGAGCAACGTGAAAACGATGATCGTCACATGGTCGGCGTCGAACAACGAGCCCACGACGTAGGTGTCGACCACACGTAGCAGTCCGCCGCCCAAGGCTAAGGCAGGACTCGCCCCACCATACAGGGCCATGAGGAAGGTGCCCGTCAGGATGCCGACAAAGAGCGACGAAATCACCTCTTTTATTAATAAAGCCATCGCAATGGCCACCAAAGGTGGCAGAATCGACATCCACAGCGGCATCGGACCCTCAACGGGACCAAGTACATAAAGCAGCACCATACCCAATGCCAAAACGGCAAGCGCCACTACCCAGGCTATCCATTTTTTCTTCATAGGCACAAAATGAGGCTCAAAAATACGATTTTTTACAGAAAAAGCGTTTAACTAAAACAAATTGGTCTTATTTTTGCATTTGATAAACGACTTAATTAATTGAACAACCAATGGGATATGCTTCGCATTGAAATCGGCCAAAAATAAACAAAAATTTGTCAAATCCCTGTCAGATTGTAAAATACTGACAAGACATTTTGAAAGATTTATCTTCGATGAATGCAAAGCATTTCTTGCCGAAGGCAATCTTACAGAAAACTGAATAACTATGAAAAAAGGAATCATCATTGCATTATGCAGCTTTACAGTCCTCTTTGCAGCCTGCACAAAACCCGAACCCGAACCCACGCCCGAGCCCGTTGACTACACCGCCGATTATATTGGCGACTATCTCGGCCAGTTCACGCTCACCATCACCTCGATGAACAACCAGGAGCAAACCGGCATGGCCTTCCCCATCGACGGCATTGGCATGGTCATCACCAAAGGGACTGAGAACAATGCTCTTATCGCCTCCATGACTGTAGACGACCAAACGCATCAAGCTATGGGTACCGCCAATAACGACAGGGCCACCTTCGACCCACTCCACCTTGTCATTGACGAAACGCATCAGCTCAGCAACCCTTACCTATTCAACCTCGACCTGCAACTGGAGGGCACCAAAGCCGAGAGCGACACCTTGAACATCACAGGTTCCTTTACGGGCAATGGATCGGCCACCTTCATGGGTCAAGAGCAGATCTTTGAAGAAGTGTCGGGAACGCTGACTGGGAAACTTGTAAAACAATAATTTAAAAACGCATATCATCATGAAGAAATCCACATTTTTCCTGGCTTGCTGCATCGGACTGATGCTCTTTGCAAGCTGCAAGAAAGACCCAATTCCACCCACTATCAACATCTTTGATGGCGAAGGTTGCGTAACCGAAAACGCCCAGGTGTATTCTGGCGACGAATTTGTGGTCGGCTTCACGGCCACAGGCGAGAGCCTGGCCAAAATCGACATCACCCTCTCGCAAAATGGCACCGTTTTGGTCACCTATACCGACGACCTCAACAGTCAAAAGGACGAGCCCGTGGCACCATACGTTTGCAAGCACAACTTCGTCGTCAGGACAAGCGGCACTGTGACCATCACTGGCACCGTCATCGATTACGCAGGACAAACCGCATCCAAGAGCTTCGAAATCCTCTGCAACGAAAAGCCCTGTGCCATTTTCTTGGGCGAATACCAAGGCAACGTCCTCTTCAACGGCACCATGGAAGCCAGCGTTGCAGGCATGGATCCCGTACAACAAGAGGTCACCGACAACGAGACACCGGTCATCCTTAGTATCACTGAAGGTGAGACTGTGGATGAAGTCGTCGTCGTATTCAATGTGAATGGCCAGGAATCGACGGTCACGGGGACCGTGGAAGGCGACAAAGTCATCATAGCGTTGACCGATGTCCCTTATTCCTTCAACTATCAAATGAATGGATTCTCCATTTCGCCCACGATGGTCATGAACCTGAACCTCACAGCCACGCTGGTTGACGATCAACTGGTGCTTGACGGAACCTGCCACGGCGATGGCGAGGTCAACGTGTTCTTCGCCACCGGTACCATCACTATCGATGGCACTATAGGCGGCAGACTCACCAATCTCGGTCTTATCCAAAAATAAAGACAACCCGAACAAACATCATCATGTCCAAACCAGTTCCATACAAAAGCATTGCGGCCTTTGCCGTGATGTTTTTTTTGCTTGTGGCAGGCGTCGGCTGCCACCCCACCAAAGGCATCGACCTCCTTTCGATGGACCTCGAAGACTATCAGCCGATTGACGAGTTTGTTGAGGCCTACGATAACCTCAGCAGTCAAGAGCAGCTACAGTCGGATGCGCCCTACGACTTGGAGCAGACCATCCGCGTCATCAATGCCATGGAGCTGGCACAGATGCATGCCGAGAGCTTCGACGACTTCCTTGACTACATGGCCAGCCAGGACTACACGGGCGTGGCCCCCGACGTGCTGGAAGCCAAACGCAAGCTCTTTCCCCTGCTGGAATACACCTACAAGCTACAACAACAGGACGAAAAACTGAGCAACATCTGGATGCTCATGCGCAGCGTGGCCCGTGGCAGCGAAAACCTAATGGGCGACACCTCACTCGTTGAGCTGATCATGATGATGCACAGCGACATCTTCGCCCTCTTCCACTTGGCTTCGGGTGGCGACATCGAAAAAAGCCTCGACGAAGCCTTTGCCCAATACGAGAAAGACAACAAGCTGAAGGCACAAATCCGTGAAGACCTCGACCGTCTGCGCGAGTCGTACCGCAGTTATCTGGAATACTACGTTCCCATCTACAAGAAATACATGGGAGAGTATGATGCCCTTTGCGTCGAGAAAGACCGCGCCTACTTGGACCTCTATGGCGGCAGAGCCGACGAAGCACTGGAACACACCCAAAACATACTCGACAAATATCCCAACAACGCCGAGGCCATGCTCCTGCAGTCGATGGGACTCATCCTCGAAAGCGCTTCAGAGGCCCAACCCAAGCCTAGCATCAGCATGAACGACATCGAGACCGGACAGCCGCAACCCAACGACGAGGAAGAGGAACTGCCTCAACTGCCGATGAGCGTGAAACAGCGTCAGGCCGACGACATGTTGAAACGCTACACCGAGCTCTACCCCACCCGCACCGCGCCGGCACTCATGCTCGAAGGCTTGCTCTATCAGCAACTCGGCGACCAAAACACCGCCATGCTGCGCTTCCATCAAGCCTCCGTGGAATACCCACGGCAAGCCGAGCGACTCACCGACATGCTCGATGCCTACAACATGCGCACCTACCTGACCAAGACCCAAGAGGGACAATACCTGCGCCGCCTCTATGCCTCCACCATGGAAGGTTATGGCCTCTTCAGCCCTAACCTGCAGAAGGCGCGTTACCATGCCAGCCAAGGCAACATGGACGAGAGCCGCAAGGAGATCTTCAACCACTTCTTCCGCCGTGGCAACCAAGGCATCTACGACGAGTTGCTTTCCGATATGCAGTTCTGCGAGGAGAACCTCTATGGTCCCTTCAAGAGCCTGCTCATCGAACAGTCGTATATCGACGTCAGCGTTGAACCCACTTCGAGTTGGGTCTTCTGGAAAGACAAGAGCGAGGTGCGTGTCAGCCTCAGCAACCGTTCCGACCTGCGACTCGAGAACGTGCGCGTCTTCCTCTGCATCCACTACACCGACATGTACAAGGACGAATACGACGTGGTGAAGGTGCCCAAGACGCAAAGCGTCATCGAGCCCCATACCACCGCCGACCTCGACGTGGTCGAACTGAGCTATCAAGACAAAAACTACGACGACATCACCCGCATCCGCGCCATAGCCATGACCGACGACCGCATCTGCTGGATCGACGAGGTGAAATACAAGCAAGCCAAAGCCCTTGCGCCCAACCGTGGCGACAACAGCAACCTCAATGCATGGCAGCAACGCGACCGTGAGGAATACCTCAGCAGCTACTCATTGGAACCGCAGAAACTGCAGCAGACCTTGTGCACAGGCATCACCGTGTTGCCTCCCGAGGTCGACCCGACCGAAGAAAGAAGCACCTGGAAATCCATCAAAGGATGGTTCAGCCACCCCGACAACACGCTCAGCATCGAGCTGCCGCGTGCCCTCGTGATGGCTGATCCCGTATTCTCCATCCGTCCCTTAGATGCCTCCGATGCCTTGCAACCCGACGAGAACTACCTCTCAGGCACGGCCATCCACCTGCATTTCGACTACGAGCCCGAGCTGGACGAGGTCCTACCGCTGTATATCTACACTGAAGCTGCTGACTTTAAGGTTGACATCTTGTATCGTGGGAAGGACTCCACTGTACAGGCTGTGACTATACTTAGGCAATAGTAGAGGCCGTGTGTCGGAGACACACCATTCTATTTACCCCACATATAGTGTGGGGAGGACACCATCGAGGCATCTCCATGGCGTGTCGGAGACACGCTACTGAGGTATGTAGAGTCGTATGGCTGACTCATACTGGTGTAGAGTGGGACTGCTCCTATGACCACACATATAGTGTGGGGAGAGCACCATCGAGGTATCTCTATGGCGTGTCGGAGACACGCTACTAGGGTGCGTAGAGCCTGTATGGCTGACTCATACTGGTGT
This sequence comes from uncultured Bacteroidia bacterium, assembly GCA_902794155.1. GTDB lineage: Bacteria > Bacteroidota > Bacteroidia > Bacteroidales > F082 > Limimorpha. Next base: position 224 of record CADBGN010000107.1, on the reverse strand, counting down.
AGAGTGGGACTGCTCCTATGACCCCACACTGCAGTGTGGGGTAAATAAGATAGCGTGTCTTCGACACGCGCTTCAAGAGAGACAATAGAAATGAAAAAAGGATGGCCAAGGCCATCCTTATTGTAGTAGCGGGGGGAGGATTCGAACCTCCGACCTCCGGGTTATGAGCCCGACGAGCTGCCTCTGCTCTACCCCGCATCGTGCGAAAAATCTCGGAAAACAAA
>CADBGN010000106.1 GCA_902794155.1 uncultured Bacteroidia bacterium | reverse complement strand
GTCATAGACTTCCTTGTTACTGAACAAGCCTGGTGAGCCGAAGATGACCACCGAGAAGTCGATGTCGGTGTATTCGTTCTCGACGGTGTCGATGATATATCCAAGTTGCTCGGCCGTTCCTGTCGCCAAGAAATCGATGGGGTTACCCACGCTTGAACCAGCGAAGAGTTTCTCCAACAAGGCAGGGCTAGCCGGGTGTTCCTTGAGCGAAGGCACTTCCATGCCGCCGTTTGACAGCACGTCGGTGAGCATCACGGCAGGACCACCAGCATGGGTGATGACGGCGCAGCGTTTGCCTTTGATTTCAGGGTGCATGAACACACCGCACACGGTGGTCAGTTCCTGACGATTCTGGCAACGCACGATGCCTGCCTTACGGAACAAGGCGTCGACCACGGCGTCGTTGGTGGCTAAAGCGCCAGTATGTGACGAGGCAGCACGGCTACCAGCAGCCGAGCCACCCGACTTGATGGCTGCGATATGACATCCTTTGTTGATAAGGCTGCGTGAGTGTTTCAGCAGTCTTTGCGGGTCGCCAATCTTTTCCATATAAAGCATGATGACGCGGCTGCTCTTCTCGGGGTCAAAGGTCTCGTCCAAGTGTTCGAGCACGTCCTCGATGCCGAGTTGGGCGCTGTTACCCACTGCCCAAACGCTATTGAATTTCAAACCGTTGCTCATGCCATATTCCTTGATGAACACGGCAGTTGCACCTGAACCGGTGATGAAATCAACGCCTTTCGGGTCGAGCGTCGGGATAGGTGTGTCGAAGCAGCCAGCATAGTTCACATTGAGGAAACCCGTGCAGTTGGGGCCAATCAAGCTGCCGCCAACGCTGTTGATGGTGTCGACGATATGCTTCTCGATGGCGGCACCTTCGGCATTCTCCTCCGAGAATCCAGCGCTGATGATGATGAAGCCTTTGCAGCCTTTTTCTTTGGCCAACACATCGACGGTCTGCGCGCAGAACTTGGCGGCGATGCAGATGATGGAGCAATCCACCTGCGGCAAGTCATCGACCTTGGCATAGCATTTCACGCCTTGCACCTCAGTCTCTTTGGGGTTAACGGCATAAACCGGGCCACTGAAGGGACTTTCCAACAGGTTTTTCAAAGCTTTTCCACCTGGTTTGTGAATGTCTGACGATGCACCGCATACCACGATGCTTTTCGGATTTAAAAGTTCTTTTGCTATCATAATAATAAGGTATAAATTGCTAAGTAAATATTTGGCGCAAATATAGCCAATTTTGGCAAACGAATAAAAATCAGTGCCTATTTTGCAACCTTTCTTCGCAATCGAGGAGCAATTGATAGTGTTTCAGGTTGAAAAGCCCCATCTTGCACAACAACTCAATATCATCGTGACTCATCCACGACACCGAATCCACTTCCTCTTTTTGCAGGCGCAACATCTCAGCCGGCACGTTGCTTTTCAGCATGTAAAGCAAGGTAAACTTATAGTCATAACGCCTGATTTTCACCAACTTCAACTCACTCTTGGTGGTAGAAAGTCCAATCTCCTCCCTCAGTTCGCGCAACATCGACAAAGCGAAATCCTTCTCACCGCTCTGTACATGGCCAGCCGTGGTGGCATAGTAGTTGCCCTTCGACGGTGCCACTTTCTGGATCAGGTATTGCCCCTTGTCGTTGTAGACATACACTGCCACAATGGGAATCATCAGGCCAGGAGGAACACGTTGACCACGCTCAATGGTAAGTCCTGTTGGCTTCAAGTCTTTATCATACAAATCCAAAAGCTCCATGACAAATTCTAAAAGTATGATGCTGCAAAGATACAGAAAACAAATGAAAATGCATAAAAAAACCGCAGCTCAATCAAGCTGCGGCATAATAATTTAACCAAATCAAATATTCTGTTACGACTCCTCAAAGCAATCCTTAAGGAAATTATGGTCGAGCACCTCAGATATTTTCATCAGTTGTGCCATGTCAATACTTTTCCGCTTAAACATTTTATAAACATTCGACTTTTCACAATAAATACCCTTGGCAAACCAATTGACAGTTCGACCCTGCCTCGACAATTCCTCCTGAATCAAGCTACCAATATGCACATCTTTCATTTTAAAACTCATAGTCTCGTGGTTTTGAAAACGATGCAAATGTAACATGAAGGCAAAAAAAAGACCGAAAACAGCAAAAAAAGAAAATCAAACAATATCAAAGATAAACTAATATATTATATTGACAGTCAAATTATTAAAAAAACAATCAAAAAAAATCAAATTCCCGTGAGGAATTTTGATTAAACAATTTGATTGCGTAACATTATTATGATTTCCAATCTTTTAGATAACCATGTAAAACCAATTGCAGACTTGACTTATTGTCGAAAATCTCATGCATTTTTAGCGACCTTGTCCACACTGCCTGGTAAGTCTTACCTGTCAAGGCCGCTGCCTGCACCTCAGTCACCCCCAAAATATAGAGGCAGCAATAGACTACATCAGAACGCTTCAGCCGGGGAAACATCTCAATAATGTGCACTGAGAACTTCGGAAATACCGCATCCACTGCATTGACCAACATGGTTTTATGATTCTCCGAAAGCACCAATTCTGGATAAGAGGAGAAAGCCTTAACATTGGCATTCCTAACTGTAAGAACCCTTTGGCAAATGGGGGTTTCATATAAAGCCTCAAGTTTCTTATCGAACGGCAAAATTTGAAAATCAGGGGCCGAAATCACTTTGTCGAGCTTTGATTGTAACTCCTTGATGGTCACCTCCTTTTGCTCTGATGCACTCTTCACAGCGGCAATCTCATCCTCAAGCGTAGTCTGGATTCGCTCTCTTGCGGCAATTTCCACCTTATGCCGACGCTTACGTCTCACCAAACAAAAACTCACAACCAAAAGAAGAGCGATCAAAAAGAGTATGCTGATGACAATGAACAGAAACGTATCCTTAGTTTTCGCTTCGGCACAATCATTCTTATAATCCTGATACAGAACTCCCATCTTTGCCCTGTCGCTGCTCCGCGCAAACTGTATTAAATAGGCATCTGCAAGTAATTCCCCATAATATCCTGCCTTAACCGTATCACCCAAAGCGTTGGACAACTGTATAATACGACAATACGACTTCAGCGTTTGGCGCGGCAGCAAAGGATGGCTACGCTCATAATTGTATAAAGCTGAATCATAATTCTGGTCTTCCAAATAATAATAACCTAACGAAAACCTCACCTGCTTCTGCAACCTAGGGTTTTCCGCTTCCTGCATGGCATGATGCAACAAAGCCAAGCACGCTCCTTTTTCGTTGGAATTAAACAATTCCAAGGCTCGATGAATGAGACAACTATAATTCTGATAGATATCCTCTGTCTTCAAGCGCCTATATATGCTGTCCGCTTTCGTATAGTAGTTCAAAGAATTCACCTTATCGCCTTGTGCCAACATTACATCGCCCATTAACTCAAAATTAGTGGCAACGCCTTTAGTATTGTTTTCCCTCTTGAAACACTCGCTTGATTTTTCCAAACACTCCAAAGACATATTCCAAGCATCATGGGTGTAAAGGAACCAAGCCAATCGATCATATAGCAACGCGGTAAAATGCTCGTATTCAGCATTGTTGTCAGAAAAAGCAAATACAGACCGTTCCCCTTTCAAGCCTTCCATAATCCACAATGCGTTCAGATAATCGGAAAAGGCATCCAAATACTTTTTACCATCATATTCTTCTATAATTGCTTTAAAGTAATAGGCACGTGCCTTCTGAAAGCTCAAATACTTTTCATGGCCAGAATAGTCGCGCCCTGGCATTAACGAGTCATAGTAGCTGAAAGCCTTCATAACCAATGCGCTATCTGGCAAGGTATCGTGCGCGGCATAAACCTCTGAAAACTCAGGCCAGTCAACCAAAAGAGTATCATCTACAAAGTTTTTTTTACAAGACAAAGCCAACAATAACAGTAATATGGAGAAGAGCATCGTTTTTTTCATGAAGCAATATCAATATGTTTACGGCAAAAATAGAAAAAGAAGGCTCTTTTTATAAAACGTTTAAAAAAAAAACGTGAGATAGTGGAATAACAATCCACTATCTCACGAACGGTCGATTTGGCGTAACTAGACTTATTTGCCTAATAATTCCTTAATTCCACCAAGAGACCCCAACAGATTGGAGGCTTCGTATGGCAGATAGACGGTCTTGTTCTCTTGCCCACCAGCCACTTCCTTCAAAGTCTCGATATATTTCACGGCTAAAAGATAATTCACAGGATCGGCACCGCGGTCGGCGACAGCTTCAGCGACATTTCGGATAGCCGTGGCTTCGGCCTCAGCTTGCAGCACCTTGGCACGCGCCTCACCCTCTGCCTTGAGGATATTGGCCTGCTTGTCTGCTTCTGCAGCATTAATTTCGGCTTGCTTTTCACCCTCAGAATTCAAAATCTGGGCTTGCTTCTCTCCTTCTGCCTTCAAAATCTCGGCACGACGATTACGTTCGGCCTGCATCTGTAGTTCCATCGTGCGGCGAATGCTCTCTGGTGGAGTAATATCCTGCAATTCGACTCGATTCACCTTTACGCCCCACTTGTTAGTGGCATCGTCAAGCACGTTACGGAGCTTTGAGTTGATGGTGTCGCGCGAAGTCAAAGTCTCGTCAAGTTCCATCTCACCCACCACATTACGAAGTGTGGTCTGAGTAAGCTTTTCAATAGCGACCGGCAGGTTCTGGATTTCATAAGTGGACTTCATTGGATCCACAATTTGGAAATAGAGCAAAGCATTGATCTCAGTCATCACATTATCCTTGGTGATAACACTCTGTTTGTCAAAATCATACACCTGTTCACGCATATCAATGCGATTGGCACGATAGAGTCTGCCATTCTGTTGGCGGACAATGACCTCTTTGGCCTGTTCAATGATAGGCAACACTATGTTGATGCCTGCATTCAAAGTCCGATTATACTTTCCGAGACGTTCCACTATCATCGTCTCCGACTGCGAAACAATCTTGATGCCCCTAAGTATGTATATAACAACTAGGGCTCCCAATACGATTAGTACGATGTTTAATACACTCATAATGATATTAGTTAAAGGATTTTCAACAACAAACAGAGAAGTGTTTTGACTTCGGGACTTGAAGACAAGCCAATCCTTCAAGGTCTCGCATCTCACAGTCCCTTATCCAAAACAAAACTAACATAATAAAACTATTCAATTGATTAAACGTTGCATCTCCTCACCGTCACGATGATACTATCAAGCTTTACAATCTCCACATTGGTGCCTTTCTCGATCACTGTGCCATCTTCCGATACCGCTTTCCAGTCATCGCCGTCGATTGCTACACGACCCGTGTGCTGTTCTCCATCAATACGTTCCGAAACAACACCTTTCCGCCCAATAATGGCTTCAGCATTAGTTTTCACGTCTTTCGACTTCTTATCCAAAAAGCGCATCACGACGGGCCTCAAGAAAATGAAGGCCAACAGAGATACGACCACAAACACGATGACTTGCCAAGTCAAGCTTCCCCCCAAACCAGAAACCAAAGCAGCCATAGCAGCACCAATTGCAAAGCAAATGACACCAAAACCGGCAGTCATAATTTCAAGAATCACTAGCACGATTGCAGCAATAAGCCAATAGTAGTATTCCATAGCAGCACGTTTTTATTCTGCAAATATACATCTTTTTCAGAAATAAAGAAAGGTTGCAATATTGCAACCTTTCATATCATTATCAAATCCACTTGACCAATGGGAAGTCCTGCCTATGTGGCAGCATCTTGTTGGTGGGATACACACGGAAGGTGAAGTCGTAAACGCCAGCGCGCGTGATGGGCACCTTAATATAATACTTCACCCAACCATCGCCCGAATCGACAAGCTTCATTTTGTAGACAGAGGTAATCTCATCCACCAAGTCGTTGTTCTTCTTTCCAAAGAGCAACTCGATGGCAAGGTCGCCAGGTTCAAGGTCGGGCGTAAGCAACGTTATTTCGGCGATGAACTGCTCACCAAAAGTCAAAGGACGCACATTGGTGTCGGGCAAGATCAGTGACTTCACCTCCACCCTATCCCAGTTGTTGCGCACACGTGTCTTCCAAGCATTGATATCGAATGCCTTCTGATAACGGTTGGCGCGCATCCAATGGGTCCTGTCTATCAACTTGTTGTAATACTTCTCGAAGTAATCGTCCATCATACGCTTCATGGTGAAGCACGGCGAAATCTCGTTGAGGCATTTCTTCATGGCCGCCACCCAACCCGTGGGTACTTCATGCACATTGCGGGCATAGTAGAGCGGAACAATCTCATTTTCAAGTGTGTTGTAAATCGTCTCGGCATCCATCTCGTCCTGATAACGCTGGTCTTGATAGGTGCGCTTCTCCTGGATGGCCCAGCCGGCGTCGGGACGATAGCCCTCGGCCCACCAGCCGTCCAAGACGGAGAAGTTGAGCACACCATTCATCACGGCCTTCTCGCCACTGGTGCCAGAGGCTTCGAGCGGACGCGTCGGCGTATTGAGCCACACATCCACGCCACTGGTCAAACGGCCTCCGAGTTCCATATCGTAGTTACTGATGAACAGTATCTTACCAATAAACTCGGGGCGGCGCGAGATGTCAATGATCATCTTGATGAGGTCTTGACCAGCCTTGTCGTTGGGGTGGGCCTTACCGGCAAAGAGGAAGATGACGGGACGCTTCGGGTCGTTGACGAGCTGCGACAGGCGCTCCAAGTTGCCAAAGAGCAGATGAGCACGCTTGTAGGTGGCGAAACGACGGGCGAAGCCGACAATCAACGCATTCTCATTCAAGTTGTTGACCGTCTGCATAATCAGTTTCGGACTCTCCTGACGCTGACGCATGTCTTCTTTGATCTTCTCTCCCAAATATACGATCAGTTCATGTTTCAATTGCTTGCGGATGTCCCAAATCTTCTCATCCGGCACCTCGTAGATTCGCTCCCACATTTTCACATCCGACTGGGTGTCGATGTAATCGGGACCAAAGGTATCTTTAAAGAGACGCTGCCAGAGTCTGTTGCTCCAAGTGGGCAGATGCACGCCGTTGGTGACGAATCCAATGTGGTTCTCCTCAGCAAAATAACCCGGCCACAACGACTGGAACATCTCCCTCGACACGCGGCCGTGGATCTTGCTCACGCCGTTCACCTCTTGGCTGAGGTTAGTAGCCAACACGCTCATCGAGAACTTCTCGTTCGGGTTGTTGGGGTTGAAACGGCCCAAGCCCATGAAGCGTTCCCAACTGATGTTCATGCGGTTGGCATAGTGCGGCATATAGGTACGGAT
>CADBGN010000105.1 GCA_902794155.1 uncultured Bacteroidia bacterium | reverse complement strand
ACCCTGCCGTCCCTGCAACGCCAAGTTGGTGATGAAATACAAGTATGCCTCATGCCCGCTGGAGCGTCAGCCCGAAGATCCTCGTGCCGACCTCTATTCCAGCCGCGACTACCTCAACCTCAACCAGTGGAGCGTAGCCGATGTGGATGGCGACCCCAACCAGTGCGGCCTCTCAGGTAGTCCCACCAAGGTGAAAACCGTGCAAAACATCGTATTCCAGGCCAAGGAGAGCAAGACCCTCACCGCCAGCGATGCCGATGTGGAAGGATTGATTAAGGAATTGTTAGAGGAGAAGATTATCGGATGATGAGAGACTTGACGATGTTTGGCTTTTAGCAATTAGCAGTTAGCTATTAGCTTGGTAGCCAATAAGCTAATGGCTAATAGCTAAGAGCCACAAAAGCCAAAACATCAAGTCATGTATCAATAAAATAGAATGAACTATGAATAACGTATTCGTATATATCGAGACCGAAGGCACCCAAGTGGCCGAAGTGTCTCAGGAGTTGCTCACCAAAGGGCGTAAACTGGCCGACCAGCTGTGCGTGGAACTGCACGCCGTCGTGGCTGGCACTGGCATCAAAGGTAAGGTGGAAGACCAAATCCTGCCTTATGGCGTGGACAAACTCTTCGCTTTCGACGGCGAGGGCTTGTTCCCCTACACCTCTGCACCGCACACTGATATTCTCGTCAACCTCTTCAAGGAGGAACAACCGCAGATTTGCCTGATGGGCGCCACCGTCATCGGTCGTGACCTCGGCCCGCGTGTCAGCTCCTCGCTGACCAGCGGCCTTACCGCCGACTGCACCCAACTCGAAATCGGTGACTTCGACGATGTCAAGACCAAGAAGCACTACGACAACCTGCTGTATCAGATTCGTCCCGCTTTCGGTGGCAACATCGTGGCGACCATCGTCAATCCCGACCACCGTCCGCAGATGGCTACCGTCCGCTCGGGCGTGATGCAGAAAGCCGTTTATGAAGGCAAGGCCAAGAACGAAGTGGTCTATCCCGAAGTGAGCAAGTATGTCTCGCCCGAGGCATACGTTGTGAAGGTCCTCGACCACCATGTGGAGGCTGCCAAACACAACCTGAAAGGCTCACCCATCGTGGTGGCGGGAGGTTACGGCATGGGCTCGAAGGAAGGCTTCGACATGCTGTTTGAACTCGCCAAGGTGCTCCACGGCGAAGTCGGTGCCTCGCGTGCCGCCGTCGATGCGGGCTTCTGCGACACCGACCGCCAAATTGGCCAGACGGGCGTCACCGTGCACCCGAAGGTGTATATCGCCTGCGGTATCAGTGGTCAGATCCAGCACATCGCCGGTATGCAGGACTCCAAGATCATCATCTCGGTGAACAGCGATCCCGATGCACCTATCAACCGCATTGCTGATTATGTCATCGTTGGTACCGTTGAGGAAGTCGTTCCCAAATTGATCAAATATTATAAGCAGAACAGTAAATAATGGCTAATGGCTACTGGCCTTTGGCTGTTGGCAGTTTCTCCCTCGGAACCGTCATTGCGGGCGCGGCCCCGCAATCTCCTGAACACTGAGGGACTGCCAGAAGCCAAGAGCCAGAAGCCAGAAGCAAAAATGAAAGAAAAATGGCAAATTATTATAACGACAACCCGAACCTGCAATTCTACCTCGACCATCCGCTAATGAAGCGCATCGTTGAGCTGAAGGAACGCAATTTTGCGGATAAGGACACCTACGAAGATGCTCCCGTCGACTACGAAGACGCGATGGAGAACTATCGCCGCGTGCTCGACATCACGGGCGACATCACTGCCAACATCATCGAACCTAACTCCGAGAGCGTCGACCTCGAAGGCCCGCATTTGGAGAATGGCCGCATGATTTATGCCTCCAAGACCGTGGAGAACCTCGATGCCTGCACCAAGGGCGGTCTCTGGGGCGTTTCCATGCCGCGCCGTTACGGTGGCTTGAACCTGCCCATCACTGTCTTCTCCATGTTGAGCGAGATGGTGGCCAGTGCCGACGCCGGCTTCCAGAACATCTGGTCGCTGCAGTCGTGCATTGACACCTTGTATGAATTCGGCAACGAGGAGCAACGCATGAAATACATCCCGCGCGTTTGCGCTGGCGAGACCATGTCGATGGACCTCACCGAGCCCGATGCCGGTTCCGACCTGCAGAGCGTCATGCTGAAGGCTACTTATAGTGAAAAGGACGGTTGCTATCTGCTCAACGGCGTGAAGCGTTTCATCACCAATGGTGACTCCAACATCCACCTTGTGCTGGCCCGTTCCGAGGAAGGCACCAAGGACGGCCGTGGCCTATCGATGTTCATCTACGACAAGCGTCAGGGTGGCGTCAACGTGCGCCACATCGAGCATAAGCTTGGTATCCACGGTTCTCCGACCTGCGAGTTGACTTACAAGAATGCCAAGGCTGAGCTTTGTGGTGAGACCCGTCTGGGCCTTATCAAGTACGTCATGGCTCTGATGAATAGTGCTCGTCTCGGTATTGCTGCGCAGTCCGTCGGTCTGGGACAGGAGGCTTACAATGAGGCTCTGAAGTATGCCGGTGAACGTCAGCAGTTCCACAAGAGAATCATCGAATTTCCGGCTGTCTACGATATGCTTTCGCGTATGAAGGCCAAGATCGACGCCGGTCGTTCGCTGCTCTACATGACTGCCCGTTATGTGGACATCTACAAGTGCCTTGAGGACATCCAGCGCGAGCGTCCGCTGACGCCTGAAGAGCGCGCCGAGTGCAAGAAGTACTCGCGCCTCGCCGATGCCTTCACGCCTTTGGCCAAGGGCATGAACTCCGAGTACGCCAACCAGAACGCCTACGATGCCATCAGCATCCACGGTGGCTCGGGCTTCATCATGGAGTACAAGTGTCAGCGCCTCTACCGCGATGCCCGTATCTTCTCCATCTACGAAGGCACGACGCAGCTGCAGGTGGTGGCCGCCATTCGTTATATCACCAACGGCACCTATCTCACCATCATGAAGGAAATGCTAGAGAACGAGGTCTCCGAGGACTTGAAGCCCTTGCAGAACACGGTGCGCACCCTCGTGGAACTCTACGAGCAGAGCATCAACTACGTGAAGGGCGCCAACAACCAAGAGGTTCAGGACTTCTTGGCCCGTCGTCTCTACGACATGACTGGCGACATCATGATGTCGCTGCTTATCCTCGACGACGCCACCCACGCCCCGCATCTCTTCACCCAGTCGGCCAATGTCTACGTCCATGCCGCTGAGGAAGACGTCATCGGCAAGAGCGTCTACGTGAAGAACTTCATCGAGGAAGACTTGGTGAACTTCCGGGCGAAGGCGAAGGAAGTGGCTGAGTAAGAATCGGAATTTATTTGAATGAAAAAAGCGTGTCTCAACCGAGACGCGCTTTTTGCGTATTATACATTTATGTAATACAACTCTAAAGAATGGTTCTTTCGGAGCGTTGCTAAATACTGCTCAACTTCTTTTGTCGTTTTCGATGCGCCTACAATAACCATCTTACCTATTTTGTCGCGACAGAATAAATAGGCATATTGGCATAACTGGCCTAATGCTTCGGTGACACAATCAAATGGATTATTAGCAGTCTTGACCTCATAGATGTCGTAGCAGTCATTACCTTTGACAACGCAGTCAATTCGTTTTGTCCCCACTCTGATTTCTGTACCAACATTATCTTTGCCGCTTTCACTGCAAAGTTTGTCATAGAGTTTGCGCATGAGCTGATTGTGAAGATGTTTTGTGGTAATTGTGTCGCCATGGCCAGCGCGAGTTTCGGAACTATCAGGAATGTGAAGACCTGGAACAAACGCAATATCAGAAGGCTCGGATGATTGATCTAGAGTTTTGTTTAGCTTTTTCAACCATTGCCCTAAATCGTCATGGTCAATGAAAGTATAATCCTCTGCTTTGAACTTTTCTGGAGAATTAACGGTTTTAACTCGTAGGGTAGAACGTTTAGAAGAAAGTGTATAATCAGTGAAGTAATCAAATACTAGGTTTATACATGACTCGTAGTTTTCATTCTTTGCCACAAAAACCCAAGTTGTTGTTGAGGCATCGTTTGATGCATTTTCAAAAACAATCGCACATCTGTTGTTGGACATGTTGATGGTAAAGATGAAAGCATCTTCTTCTTTTCCATGGTTGACTTCATAGACAGAAAGTAGTTTTTTCTCGCTTTGCATACTAGAAAGGTTGTCAAGATAACCATTCTTCAGTGAGACTTTTTTCTTCACTATTTCTGAAGAAATATTACGGCATTTTGTCAAGGATGGCTTTTGCTTGTTTTGAAGTTCTTCCCACCATTCTCCTTTTATGTCCAAATTGCGTTTTAAGATTTTAATATAATTGCTAAGCTGAAATAGATCGGGTCTTGTTGGTTCAAGCACTTTCGCCTCGTCATACTTAATAAAGATTCGACTTTGTTCAAGTTTTTGCTCAAAGTATTTTTGAACAAGATTGAGTGTTTCAGTTGAATCAGGGTCATTGATTCTGCATGGGGCAACAGAATTGTCAATCTCTCCATTGTTAGTTTGGAAAATCAAATAATACCCGTTGAAAAAACGAATGTTGCCTGCCCCAAGCATCATTGACTTTAATGCTAACGATGGTCTTTGAGGAATATCCTTGCTTTTTGATGGTGCTTCGTTGCAATGTTCAACCACGTTGTTTTTTGGCAAGTAAATATCTTTAAGACGATTGACATATATGTGAATGTCTATGTCTTTAAAGGTAAAGGTTCTTGTTTTATTATCAATTTTTACCCTAATAATTGAGTTGTTAATGGCGTTCATGCTTGCAATGGCAGCCGCGGCATTCTTACTAGCCTCAGAGATTTTTTTATAGATAAGGTCAAGTGTTTTATCGAAGTCTGTTATTATAGAATCTATATATACAAAAAGTCTCTCTTTGTATGAAATAGAGATTATACCTTGGCCAAATTTTAGTGCGGAAAAAGGAACCTCTATGCTCATTTTTCGGGTTGGACTCTTTTCAGTTTTCTCACGTCTTTCTATATTTTTCTCTTTCTTTTCTGCATCTTTCTCCTTTTTTTCTTTTTCCTTTTCAACATCTAAACGAATAGAAAGATCTTTTAATTTAGACAACAATGGCGAATCCAAGAACTTGAATGTGTGATTAGAATAATTCAAGAGGATTTTGGTAGATGCATTATTAATTATGGGGTTTTTCTTTTCAGAATTCAATAATCGAGATATTCCCTTTTCCCATAAGACAAACTCGATCGACCCGGTTTTTAGGGATATGACATTGGTGTCGAAGTGTAGCTTTCTAAGAGAAATAAGAATCTCTTTTTCTATCTTATTCTCTTCTTCCGTTGGATCAGGACTTGGTTTTATTTTTTCTTTGTGCTCTTCATTCGCTGGAGCCGTACCTGACGCATTGTCAATAATCGATTCAACGGAAACACTACCTCCTTTGTACGAGAGATTGCCCAATTTCTCGGCTTCATTCTTTACATCCTTCTCTCCTTGAAATTCCCTCACAAGCAGCGCATACATCTCTGCAGTGAGCTTCGTGTTGGGTGCCGAATCAATCTGAAAACCCTTCTTGGCAAGGAATTTCACAATAGCATCCTTCCCCATATTGAACTCTTTTGCCGCTTTCGACAATCGATAATTGAATCTTTTCGTCTCTTCGGACATTGTTTCTTTCCTTCCGTTTTTGATTAAATATAGGATTATGTAACAATTGGCATCAGTCTTAATTATAACACTAAGGCTAATAGGTTTTAGTTTATTGAAAGATATGGTTAAAATAGTGTTTTAATATCTTCGTAATTCATATTATTGTCAAAAGCAACTTTAACAACATTCCCTTTTTTGTTATGTACTTCTACGGTGGTAACGTTATTATTAGTTTGAGCTGGTGAAAACACTAATTCTTTGTAATTGTTATAACAAGAATAGTTTGAGAACATTACTATTTCTTTTAAAACGCCTTCACATAAATTCTCGAATTCCTTGTTGTTAAACTTGTTAACCCAAGCTGACTTGGCATTTTTTGTAATTTCTACTTTTAGTGAGGTTTTTGTCTGGATTATTGAAGCTGAAATGGACTTGTCTACCGAGGTAATTCTTTTTCCATGTTTTCTAATTGTTTTGAAAAGGCTAATAAAGAAATCATTTGCGTATTTTATTTCAATTGGTTGTAACTTTTCTCTCCAATACTTGAATTCCAACAAATCAAATAATGGTAAATGTTTCATTAGATTTGATTTGTTGATTAAAAACGCAAATTTAATATACTCGCCTGTCTTAATGTGGTACCGTAAAAACAGCAATTCACTTTCTGTAAGTTGAGAACGTAATATTTTTAAATACTCAACTTTTTCTTTTTGATTCAAGTCCCCATTTTCAACCAAGTTAAGCAATTGATATAATGTTCTGTAGCAAATGGATAATTTGTCTTTATAATCAATAGTTGTATTGGTGTATGTGGTTATAGCATTTTTTCTGTTTTGGGAAAAAGATAATGATGGTACATAGTTAGTCGCCATTTTTTTATTTAGCTCAAAGAAAAAATCCTTATTGTCAGATAATACTAGTTTGTGACCATCTTCTTCATGATAGTATTGTAGTTCTTTTTCTTGAGATTGAAAGATGTCTAACAATTCAAAAAACAAATCATTAAATCTTTGAGTTACTGCTGTTCTGTTTTGAATATTAAAAGTCCAAGCAATCATCACAACACTAATTAATGAAAATATAGTACCAAGTGTTCCACCAATAAAATCACCGAATTGTCCCCAAATAGCATGATCGATAGGGAAGTCTAATGAGAAAGAGCTCCAAAGTTTCCATGTAAAACATAGTATTGCAAGAAAAATGAATATCGGTGTAATAATAAAGTAAAATCTAACGCTACCGATTAGGTTTTTTGTTTTGTTGTAGAGTATAGAAAATGTACTCATTTTGATTGTGTATTTATAGGTGTAGGTTGTTGTTGTTGTTGTTGTTGTCTATTTCCAATACTGTTATCAGTTGATTATGAACGCTTCTTTTTCTCAATCACATTTTCGTAATAAATCATTCTCCCCAATCTCCATCCGCACAAACGCAAATCTTTTCTTCTAGTGGGTTTTATCTATGTGTAGTTCGTTCATTGCTTCTTGCTTTTAGCGTTCTTCTTCACCAGCTTGGCGGTCTCCTTCACGGTCTCCAAATAGGCCTCTTCCACGGGCGAGAGGGTGTTGCTTTGGTATTTGCGGTATTCAGCGGTGGCCTTCTCCAAGGCTTGGGAGTGGCTTACAGAGCCTGCTCCTTCGAGTAACGGTCGGTTACCGGAGGTGAGCACC
>CADBGN010000104.1 GCA_902794155.1 uncultured Bacteroidia bacterium | reverse complement strand
GAAGAAGATCAAGCACCCGGCCGAATTCACCAAGGTTGGCGAGACCATCGAAGTCGTCGTCCTCGACGTCGACCAGGAGAACCGCCGCCTCAGCCTCGGTCACAAGCAACTCGAAGAGAATCCTTGGGACGTGTTTGAAACCGTCTTCACCGTCGGTTCCATGCATCAAGGCACCGTTATCAGCGCTACCGACAAGGGCGCCGTCGTTTCACTGCCTTATGGCGTGGAAGGCTTCTGTCCCAGCCGCTACATGAAGAAGGAAGACGGCACCAATGCCAAGGTTGACGACAGCCTCGAGTTCAAGGTCCTTGAGTTCAACAAGGAAAGCAAGAAGATCATCCTTGCTCTGCCCAAGGTAGAGGAAGAGAAAGAGCCCAAGAGCGCAGAGGAAAAGGCAGCTGAAAAGGCAGCCAAGCAAGCCAAGCGTACTGTGAAGGAAATCAATGACAACATTGAGCACAGCACCCTCGGCGACCTAGAAGTTCTTGCCGGTCTGAAGGAAAACCTTGAGAAACAAGAGAAAGCTCAAAAAGGCGAATAAAACCTTCACTTGCTAAAAGCAAAACGACCGCTTTCGAATGAGAGCGGTCGTTTTTTATAAAGTTTTGTACTGATGATAGGAGTTTCCTCTTCGGGGAATGGAGTCAGCGCATTTTAATAATAATGCGGCGGCAAATGAAACTTACGCTTTGTAAGATCTATAGGCCGCAGCTGTTTGTAATAACATACGACTCCATTCCCGAAGGGAATCTCATTTTGACTTACTTCTTTTTGACATAGTCATTCATCTTAGCCTTGCCCCAAATCACTTCCATTATCTTCAGGGATTCCTGAACATCCATATTACCACGGGCTTCGAGGTTGCGCTGGATGAAAACGCAGTCGGTGAGTTCGGCATTGTCGCACACGATGTCGCGGGCCAAGGCATCGCAGGTGGGCGCACCACAGATGCCACAATCGGTCTGAGGCAGGCGGGCACGGTATTCGTCGATCTTCTTCATCTTCTCCAAGGCCACGGCGATGTTATCGTCCAAAACGAGCATGCTACGTGGCTTGATTTCACCAACTTTCATATGACGCATCAAGTAGTTGCGCTCTTCCTCTAGCTCATGATCCTTGGTCTGTTCACCCTTGCGTTCACGGTCGGCTATTTTGCGGGCACGACCAAACACACGTTCGCAAATGAGGAAGCGATTGTCGCATGTCAAGATGCCGCCAGGGCAGCTCTGGTCGCAGGCACGCAGCTCAAGGAAATCGACATCCTCAATCTCTTCGTTCTCCACCTTTTCTAGGAACTCGATGACATTATGGATTTCATCGATAGAGTAGGAGTGATGGGCATCGGAAAGGCGACGCTCGCCATTGGTCAACGAAGTCAAAACACCATCTGCAGAAAGCTGGGATACGGGCAGTTTCTGTTCCTTGTACCCATGTCCTTGCTTCTTGATTTCATGATAGACGCGGTTGTAAAGAGAGTCCATATTGATGACGCCGTCGACCAAGGATTTTTCTTCGCCCACGGGGTTCTTCACGGCAGCAATCTTGGCTGCACATGGCGTGATATAGAAGATACCGATTTGGTCGTCTTTCACTTCCAGCTCTTCTTTAATCTTACGGCGGATATACATGGCTGAGATGTCGAGCGGAGCGCGCAGCGGGATAAGGTTTTCTGTTAGTCCAGGAAACTTCACCTGGATAAGGCGCACAATGGCCGGACAGAAGGTCGAAATAAGCGGCCTGATGTCGGGATTCTCGGCGGCATATTTGTTCTTGGCTGCTGTATAGATGGGTATGGAAGACTCGGTCTCCAACACATGCGTGAATCCCAAATCCTTCAAGATGCCGTATATGCGCGACACAGTGATGTCGTTGGGAAACTGACCCATGAAGACCGCAGGCACCAAGGCCACGCGGATGGGGAAGTTGAAGATGTCCTCAAAATCATCCTGTTCGATAAAGATGGAACGGGTGGGGCAAACCTTGAAGCAGTTGCCGCAGTCGATGCATCTGTCGGGCATCAAGACGGCCTTGCCATCGCGCACGCGCAATGCCTCAGTGGGACAAATCTTCATGCAACGCGAGCAGCCGATGCAGGTGTCTTCATCTATCTTTAAGGCGTGGAAGAACGGGGTCTTTTCCATATCGTTGAATTGTTGTTTGTTGAATCGTTGAATTGTTTGTGCAATACACTTCGTGTAGAAATTATACAAAAATCTGTTTCTCAAAATCTTACAAAATCATTGGTGGTTGTAATTTGATTTTTGATTGATTTTAATCTGATTTTTGACAGATTTCTTTGCGAAGCAAATTCCTATGTAAAATTGACCTCCATCTCGACGGTGGTACCAACGCCCACGGTAGAGGTCACATTCAATTTGTCGACATTCTTCTGGATATTCGGCAGACCCATACCTGCACCGAAGCCCATGTTGCGCACCTCGGGCGAGGCTGTGGAGTTGCCTTCCTGCATGGCCCAGTCGATGTCAGGAATACCAGGACCAGTGTCAACCACCTTCAAGGTGATTTTGTCGGGTTCGATGTCGGCGTAGATGGTGCCACCGTAGGCATGAGCGATGGCGTTGACTTCAGCCTCGTATAAGGCGACGACTACCCGCTTGATAATCTGAGGGCTGACGTTGAGCTGCTTCAAGGTCTTCTTGATTGCGCTCGATGCGGCTCCCGCATTCACGAAGTCCGCTTCATATACTTGGTATTCTAAGTGCATGGCGTTCGATTTTGGTTAGACATCAGAAAATGGGTTGCATGCCCGCCTTGAAGAGCAGTCCGCAGGCCTTGAACATGGAGAAGTCGCTCTCCATAACCACCATGCCTTCGTCCTCGGCCTCTTCGATCATCTCCTCAGTGGCTTTTTTGCGCCTGACGAGGACGATAATGTCTAGGTTGCCCATCTCGCAGGTGCGGATGGTCTGCATATTGCAGAGTCCAGTCAAAATGACCGGGTTGTAGTCGCCGAGCGTGAGCACATCGCTCATTAGGTCGGAGGCGAAGGCGGTTTCGTGTTCTTCGTCCAATCGGTCTTCGCCGCAACGCACTGTGGCGTTCAAAAGTTCAGATATTTCTCTGAGTTTCATTGGTGTATTTTTTAAGCTATCAGCTTTCAGCCATCAGCAGTCAGCTATGCAGTAACTTGGCTGAAAGCTGACTACTGACAGCTGATGGCTATTAATCATTATAATGTATTTCTTCCAAATTCTCCTGAATCATCTCCTTCAGGTATTTCATGATACTTACATCGTTCATCGACATACCGTCGAGGGCTTCCTTGATTTCGTCGGTGTCGAAGACGAACTCGCCGTCGTCAGTGATGTGCTTGTAGATGAAATGGATGTCCTCGTGTGCGGCAAAGAGCATCACCAACGAGCCGGCCAAGTCACCCATAGGCGGACGGTCTAGGTGGTCGTGCTGGAACCAGAAGTTGAGCACGGTGCCTTTTCCGACTTCGCTTTCAATCTTCATGCCACCGCCAGCATTCTCGGTGTTCATCTTGATGAGGGGTAAACCGAGACCCACTTTGCGCGTGGTGCGCGAGGTGGTCCAGGGGTCGGTCACCTTGGCCAAAAACTCAGGCGTCATGCCCTTGCCGTTGTCCTTGATGGTGAAGGCATATATATTGTCTTTCAGGCTGTCACGGATGGTCAGCTCGACGAGGGTGGAGTTGGCCGCCGTCGAGTTTTCCATCAGGTCGTAAACATGCATTGATAGTTCTTTCATAGTCTTGTCTTTGACACGAGACGCGGGACTTCGGGACGCGGGACAACCTCAATGTCTCGCGTCTCGTGTCTCGTAGTCTCGCGTCCTATGTGTATGCTAATGTTGTTCATTTACTCATCCAAAAATGAGTTGTAGTTTTTCTTTGGGTTCAGTGTCGATATAGCGTCCGTCCTCTCCGTGTAAGGTCTTGCGGAACTCATCGAAGGTCTTGTCGTACATGTGAAGCACGCAGTGCACCTCTCCGATAATGTGCAGGAAGTGGGCGTCACTGCTCTTGGTGAAGTTAAACTTCTTTAAGTAGGCATATTTCTTGAGAAAGTCTGGCTTGGTGACATGTTTCGAGATCTCCAAGGCATCGGCCTTGATGTCGGGCGGCACGAATCCTAACTGACTCACTAAGCTGCTCGCTGGCTTGTTGACATGCGCTGGCACGAACAGCCCGCCTATTTCATGCACCACATCATAGAGTTGGTCCAAATCGGCATCCAACGCCGACCACAGCAGCCATTCCTCTTCGCCCACCACTTCTTCGTTCTCGTCAACGATGAGTTGATAACCGAACTTCTCCTCATCCAAGGGAATGTGGGGGAGGTGTGCATCGAGAAATTCCTGGAATTTGTCCAGCTGTTCGTCGTTCTCGAAGTAAGCGAGAGCATGGGCTTCTTCCTGCGTGGTGATTTCGACGCCACCGATGACAAGGATGCCATTCTCGCGCCCAATCTTTTGCGTCACCTTCACCTGACGGGTTGTGTTGTGGTCACAGATGGCAATGACGTCAAGGTGGAGTTTCTTAGCCTGCTCGACGATGGCGGAGGGACTCATATAGAGGTCACCGCACGGCGAAAGCACCGTGTGCATGTGGAGGTCGGCTCTATATGCGTTTAATTCCATAACGATGTGGCTGTAGGGCTGTCACATCGTGGCAGCCGCTATTCCGCGATATGCGATAAGCGGCTGCCGTGGTACGACAGCCCTACAAACCAGCTATTTATTCATGTAACAGATTATAAACCAATCCAGCAATCTCATACGTCGGCAGCGAGGTCTGCAAAATAGGCAGGTCTTCGTCGTTGCTCTGCTCGATGGTCTCGTCGTTGGGGACAAGGTTCTTCACCAGGATAATGCAAGCCAATTCCTTCAGCGATGCCACAGCCATTACGTTCTTGTGGGTCTGGAGTGTAATCCAGATGTTGCCTTCCATGGCATTACCCATCACGTCGCTCAAGAGGTCTGAGATGTAACAGCCATCAATCTCTCTGTCAAGGCCGTTCGCGCCCGACAATACTTTAAGGTTGAGTTTTTCAACTAATTCTTGTACTTTCATCTTGTATTGTGTTTGATTATTTCGTTCTGTTAGAATAAGACTGCAAATTTAAGAATTATTTCAGAAATAGAGTTAAAAATGCGTTTTCCTAAACGTCAACCGCAATGGTAACTGCACATCAGTTGTCATGTCGGATACGCTTGTTTTGCCTCACGCCTTCGAGCATGGTGCCAATATATTTTGAAAAAGCCTCATCTTGCGAATAGAAGCCTATTTCATCGGACGAATACTTGCTTGGAAAAGCTAATACTGTCTTCACGCCCTTGTGGTTTTCTTCCCGGACCATCCAACAGCTCATGGTGAGATACTCATCCAAAGGAACCAAATTAAAGCCGTATTTGGTATAATGCTTCGCTATGATATCACTCATACTTCGGTACATCTGTTCGTAATCACTGAAAAGAATGCTTTCTAATGCCTTCCCGTTGCCAATATAGTGCTGCTTTACACTATCGATTTCCAAACACATTTGATAGGTAATCCACTCAGCCTCAGTCAGGTTTGTTGTGTCTTTATCAATGAGTTCTTTGCCTAGATAGGCGTCAACGTCTTTTTTGAACTTCACGTAATTATCTTTCCTAGTAGCCGCAAAAAACCTCTCACACAGAAGTGAGTCCATACGTCTAGATGCCGCAATATTAAGCTGATTCATTTGACTTAGTTTTTTCATCTCTTCATTTCGTGACTCACTCAAATCTGCATGAAATTTCGAACCAATGCGACTCTCGATGATCATCTTATGAAATAAGTCATCCATGACAGGTTTATTCTCTGAATTACGGTTGTCATAATAAGCTATCGTTATGTTTCCACCATCCATCGCATGATTAAATAGTTGAACATTAAGGTTGAAGAATTCACTGGGACGACTTTTGATGCCGTAGTAGAGCACATCTTCGAAGATGATGATAGAGTCGGAGGGAACCAGGTTCTCAAACAACGCATTGATTTCGGAGATATATTCTGGAAATATACCCAAATAGCGCGTCGAGAGGCTCTGTTTTATCTTTTCCAATTGTTCGACAGATTTCTCGATATTCTCCAGTTTTTCAACGGATTCCTCAAGTTGTTTGTCTTGCTCCGAGTCGTGATAGATATCATAAACGAAACACAAAACTGCAAACAACAAACCGACCACTGCCGATTTGATGAAAGCACTCAAGATTTCGAATCCTTTTGTGCCTTTTATTCTCCGAAGCCAAGTCTTTTCCTTATCCATAGCCGATGCTTAATGCATTAAAAATACTACAATGCCAACATTTATTCAATAACGGCAAATGACGGTGCAAAGGTACATTGTTTTTGAACATGAATGATTGTTTTGAAGAAAAACAATTTTGTATTGATTCCAGGTTTTGGCAAAAACGAAAAATATCGTATTTTTGCTGAAAATTGCCATTAGTATTAAACAAAAAAAACATGGGTTGGATTATTGATCATTACAAAATCACCTACAACGACCTATTTGTGGGCAGTTATTACGTTTACGAAGACAATACTTGCAGGTATTACGTCAACAGTTGGAAAAATGAACTTGAGCCCATCAAGGACCTCCTTGAAAAAAAAGGTCTGTTGAAAGACAAAAACACAAAGAGACCTATCGCTTCCATAACGAAGATGATGACGGCTGAAAATCGGGTAAAGGGCAGGAAGAGATCCATATATCATTGTGACGGCCTTACTTTGGAAAGGATTCCTAATGAGACCAATGAGCGTTTTTGGGTGTATCGACATGATGCCAATAAAGGGCAGCCATGCTACTCGGACAAAGACCATTCCGCCCCGCATTATGAAGGTGAAAAAACGCCGGAAGGGATGAGGGAATGGACTACCTGGTATGCCTTCGTCAAGATGGACGATGGCACCTACGAGGCGGCACTCGACGAATCCTGGTGGTGGGGCGGCGGCCACAACGACGGCGGCACCATCCACACCGACATCCCCGAGGAATGGTTCGAATTGCCCTACGACGAATTCCTTGAAAATGTGGTGACGCTTTCGGCCGCTGCACACTATGGATTCACACCCGACGAGCTGAAAGAGAAGAAAGGCCTGAAGGAGTTCTTTGGTTTCAAATGACCAAGCTATTCGGTTTCGCCTGTTGATCGTACAGGTTTCCATTTATCCAAAACCCGACGCGTTTCCGCTTTGATCGTTTCATCGTCCGTGACATCCTCCAGTTTTATGAGAACATTGTAAACTTCGTCTCGGCATGGGAATTCGCAATGGTTTTGGGGGTCGAAATAATAGTCCAGACAGCGTAACATGCGGAGAATATGTTCAGGGTCTTCACAATCAAGGAAATCGAGGATG
>CADBGN010000103.1 GCA_902794155.1 uncultured Bacteroidia bacterium | reverse complement strand
TCGAAAGCAGCTTCTCCTTCAAGAGCTTTTTCTTCGGCGAAATCTTTTTGAGCAGTTCCTCGACATCCATGTCGGGATTTTTCTCCAAGGCTGCCGTGATGATTTGCGTGCGAGCGTTTGTCTCATTTATTTTCTTTCGAACCACAAACCAGACAACCATTATGGGGAGTACGCCTCCGCAAAAAATGACGGGTAACATGTTGATGAGTTCATCCAGAATTAAAAAAGTGCTATCCATTTTTCCTATCGTTTTAAGTGTTAGACTTCTGTTTTTCTTGAACCAGTTCGCCCTTATAACAAGTCTGGATGGCAAAAGGTGACTTCAGGAGTGAAATTTTTTCAGACGCTTCATCTTTTCCATGCAGGATTATGCTCCAACGAACTCCACGCCAAGGTCTTTGCAAACCGTTTGTGCTGTGGTGCGACCGCTTTGGGCTGCCGGGGGAAGTCCACCGGAATAGGCCGTCCGTTGCCCCGTAAAATATAAGCCTTCACGGTAACGGACAGGCGCGTGGTACAAGCGTCGGAAGGGCGGCCAGTCCGTCATGTAGCTTCCCTCGAAGGTGCTGCAATATCGCTCGTAGGTGAGCGGCGTGGCCATATTGGTCACAGCCACGGCATCCTTGATTTCGGGAATCACCTCGCTGATGGCTTCGATGAAATCTGCCATCACCTCTTTTTTCTTGTCTGCATAGCTGCCGTCTTCCTTGGCCGCTTTCCAATAGCCGTAGGTGGGGCCGTGAAACAGACAGGTGATGACACTACAACCTTCGGGAGCATAGCCTTCCTCTGTGACATAGTTGTTCACGACAATCGTTTGATAGGTGCGCCCAGCGGCATGCAAGGGATGAGGCAGCACAATCTGCATGGACCGAGGCCATGAGGACAAATCAGTATTGACTCCGATACCGATAAACATACATTGAGTCGTCCGAAGCCCCAATCGCATCTTTTTGGCCCAGCTGTCTTGTATCGGCTCTTTGAAAAGTGTGTCGATGGCACTTCGGGCATCCGCCGAAACGACTACGACATCTGCCGTAAGCATCTCGTCCTTGGTACGAACCGACCACTGTTTCCCTTCAAGGAAAATCTCCTCCGCAGGGGTCTGATATAGGATTACTCCACCACAACTTTTGAATGTGTCGGCCATGTTTTGCGCCATGCGTAGCGAGCCGCCTTTAGGATAGCCGCTGTCGCCCACATGAAAGGTGCCCAGGGTGTAGATGAACGACAACGCATTGATTTCAGGCTCCACAACAGCGGCCAAAAGTGCCCTTATCCGTGGATTCTTGAACCATTTGGCATAGGCTCGCGCCGACTGGGCCATCAAAAACGGTGTGACAAGGACGGCGGGCAGCATCTTGACATATTCCCAAACGGAAAACGGCTTAGGGTTTCGGACTTTTAGGCCACGCAAATCTCCAATAGGCTGATGGAAATTCTTGAAACAGGCCAAGTGAAAACGGAGACGCCACAAGGCAAACTTGTCCCTAAAGCCAGTGATTTCCAACCCATGCAAGTCGCGATATAGCGGCTTGCTACCTTTTTCGTCCACCAAGGTGTAGATAGGGTCCTTGAAATGGACAGGGTTGTTATCCTGCAATGCACCCGTTTCCAACCAAATCTGATGCAAAGGGATTTCCTTCTTGGCTCCGATAAGCCAATGGATGCCACCTTCGAAAGTGTAGCCTTTGCGCTTCCAGCTGGTGGAGACTCCTCCTGGGCCAGCGGCTTTCTCCAAGACTAGCGTCTGGATGCCAGAACGCTGCAGATAGACAGCCGTGGTAAGTCCCGAGATGCCTGCGCCGATGATTATTGCCGTCCGTTGCGCCATGAATTCACTGTTTCCAACGCTTGAGCGTCGGGAAAAACTGCCGCATCATGCCCTTATATTCATCCTTGGTCATGGGTTTGGGCATGTTCTTGTTGACCTCGTCGACAAACTGCGAGCAAAACTCGATCATCTCGTCCATGGTGCAGTCCTGCGTGAACTTGCCGTCTTTATAGCAATACATGCAGTAGTCTTCGTTCTTGCTTCCGTCGGCATTGGTGCCGAGAATCTCTTGGGTGAGCGGCATTCCGCAGCTCTGACAAAATTTTAGTTCCATAGGTTTATTTATTTAAGTATCTATTCAAAATTAAACTGCATTATTATAAGCTTCTTAGCTGTAAGCTATCAGCCGTCAGCTATCAGCTCGGTAGCACCAAGGCTGACTGCTGACGGCCAAATTCCCCTGCTTTTTTTGTAAACTAATTCTGCTCATCTACTTATAAAATTCATCATTGCAAAAATCAAATGGCACACGACAAACACCGTGGCAAACAAAGCTGCCGGAATGTTTTTCCTGTCGGCGGCGAACAAGATGAATGCCAAGCAAGGCGGCATGGTCAATATGATAATGACCAATGAATTGGCAATTCCAAGGTAATACGATGCCCACCCAGCGTAATAAACCGCGACACATACGATTGCGGCGATGACCAACGGCGAAAACCGCAGTTGGCTCCTTTCCTTGTTGATGACAAAACACAAACAAGCAATGGTCAAGACTTGAAAAACCGAAGCCACCGTGTCCACTATGGGCGTTGCCGATTCCGATCTCAACACATCATTGGGTGCAGGAACAGCAAACCAGATGAAGTTGGGGAACATCACCAACAGGAAAAGGATCAAGCCCCAGACGTCGAATCCAAATCGGTATTTGTTGAATAATTTCATGGTTATTCTTCGTATCCTAACTGTCCGGGCAAGCGGAGTTTTTCCTTTTTCGGGAAAGTGGATTCGTATGCCTCAAACGCTTCAGGGTTCTCATCCGCGACAAAATAGCCCTTTGGCGGGCAGTAGGTGGCCTCGGTAATGTCTTCTTTCTGAAGCCAGCCAGGGATGAGTTCTTGGGCAAGAAAATAAGGCACCTCGGCATCGCGCGGCTCGTCGTGATAATGGATCTTGAATTTGCTGGCAAGGTCAAAGCCAGCATGCTTGTAGAAGTCGATATTGCCTTCCATGCAGAGGAAACCGACACCCAATTCACGCGCTTTATCCAATGCATAATTCAAAAGCCTCAACCCGTAGCCTTTGCGTTTGTAGTCGGGATGGATGCTGATGGGGCCAAAGGTCCACGAGGGCTTCTTGGTACCGTCATCCAGGATAAGTTCGGCTTTCGAGAACATGATGTGACCTATGATTTTATCATTTTCCTCCATCACAAAGTCAAGTTCCGGGATGAAGTCGGGGTTGTTTCTGTATTGGTTGAGCACATAATGCTCCAAGCATCCTGGGCGATAGACGTTCCAAAACGCCTCGCGCGTGAGGTTCTCTACCTCTCGATAGTCTTTGGGCTGTTCTAATCTAATAGTCATCTTTGGGTGTTTATTGGTTCTGTGTAAGCTTCTCTCTGGCCTGTTTGAGAATTTCCTCTTCCTCAAACATCTCTTTCATCAACTGTTCATTAGAGATTCCATAATCTTCTCCATGATCTTCATTTACCACGCGTTGGTTGCTGAATTCTTTCATTTCATCCTCGCTGACCTTCATCATTTTCATGCAAAGGTCTCGTGTACTCTTCAATGCGTTCAAATAAAGTTGATTCGTGAAATAATAATTTGGAAAGTCAAATTCGAGAAATTTTCCTATAGGCTCCATTAATCCTGACTCCATCTCTTTTTTATATCCTACCAATAGGTTTTCTTCGTATTTATGGCGCATGCTGTAGAAAGAAGAAACTTCATGAATAAAATTGACATTGCCGAGGGTGTTGAAAGTCTCTATATTGGAGGAAAAAATGTTTTCTGTCGTTTCAGAAAACTCCATTTGGATAACCTTAAAAGCATCTGTAAATTGGAAACGAAGGCTGTCGAAATACTCCGGATGAAAGGCAAGCTCCTGTTGATTCCGTTTTGCCTTCTGGAAAGCGGATCTTACATCTTCCAATTGTTCAATGGTTTTGTCAAAGTCATAGATAATCATCATGACCATTTCCTTCTTGGCCGCCTCTTTGTGGCGTCTATCGATGATGGCTGAGGTGCCGAAGGTGAGTATGATGGAGAAGGTTGTCGCGAGAAGCGTCAACAGAAACTGTTTGGTGCCGGACGAAGGTTTTTCTTTCATATTCATTTCATTTTAGTTGGTAAGTCTTATATCGTTGCCATTCCTCTTGGAGGTCAGCCTCATGCTCACCCATGAAGAACGTTGCTTGTAGGTCATCCTTGAAAGGCGTCCAGTTGCCGCAGATGATGCCGTCGTGGGCGATGACGGGCTGGAAGATGCCGCTGTTGTTGTGTGCCTTGTGGCGGTAATCGGGAGAAAGGACGATGTCGCGGCTCTTATAGCCGATGAGGTATTCGTCGTAAGGCGGAATCAGGAGATATTTGCCTTTGCGAAAACCTCGGGTGCGGCAATTATCCGTAAAATAATATTCCCTGCGTGGTAGAGACGCACGGCCGTGCGTCTCTACATGCAGGGAATTACCTAATATCTCAATTCCCCGCCTGCAATCGTTGACATTCAGCCCCGACCACCACACGAAATCCTCCAAGGTGGCTGGCTGGCGGCTTTGGAAATATTTCCGCGCAATCATCGCCAAGGTTTCGTCGCGGTCCATCTTGACGCGATTTTTCACCTTATCAGCGGCGAGGGCGTATGTCGCCTTCATTGGCAATAGGTCGCCGCTGCAAAGCGTCCCCGACAACTCGGCATAGCGGATGTGGTACGACAGACGATGGTCGTCCATGTGGATGTCTTTCTCCGCCAAGGCCTGAACGAAGTCTTCCTTGGTGACACTGCCCTTGTCGGCTGTCGTTTGGACAAGGATCTCCCTGATGCGTTTTACCTCCTCTTCGGGAATGCTAATTTTATTGCTGCTCATCCATCCCTTGATGACCGCCAGAGCCTTCGCCGAACAGAGCTCGAGCAAGGGCCAATAGTCCTCGGCCGACACGAGTTGCCAAGTGCCGCGCATCAGGTGTAAACGGATGATCTGCCCGCTGTCGAAGGCCTTCTTAAAGGCTTTGGCTGAGGGTTTCTTGGTCCGCATCGCCACCGCCCAGCGCATCAGACGATATTCCTGTGCCTGCATCGCGCCCATGTGTTTGACAACTTCTTCGGGCTTGTCAAACTGCTGGCAGATGAGCTGCTGGTTGAGTAATCGGAGGGCGACGGGGTTCATAGTTTGGGTAAGCAATTTATTGTGCAAAAATACACATTATCGCTTTGTCTCACCCAAAACACACCATCTTATTACTGGAATTCTTCTAATGATTTCGTATAATGCCACAGGGATGGTCATCACCGCCACGAAAAGGATGACATACATCATCCATGGTGCCAACGAGGTATATTGTTTCATCATGTAACCCAACGCGGCAATCACCAGATAATGAAGGATATAGATACCATAACTAGAGCGTGTCATATAACCTGCGAAGGCACCCGTACGATCGAAGCGCGCCTTGAACCAGGCCATCATCGCCAGGCACATCAGCCAGCCGTAGAGGCAATTCAACGGGCTACCCAGATACTTCGGTGAGGTGTTGTCCTGACCAAAGGTGGTGACAACCAGCACCGTGCCTGCAACAACCGCACAGGCCAACAACGGAATCCATGCTTTCTTCAACTTCTCTTGTACCTCGTCGTGCGAGAAAACGAAATAACCCAGCAGGAAGGGAACCAGATAGAAAAGCGGTTTGTACAAGTTCAAGAGGCCGTCCAGACTTTCGGGACGAGGATTCTTGATGAGGGTCTGCTCGCCAGCCCAAAACAGCACGCCCAGCAGGATGATGACAACGAGATTGGCCTTCCCGCACCAGTTCCAAATCTTGTCTTTTCTGTCGATCACACGCACCAGAAGCAAGACCAAGCAAAGCAGCCACAGCACCTGGATGAACCACAGCGGACCAGTGCCACTAAAAGCCATGATGAAATACTTCGCTATGGCAGGCACACCGTCAAACACGCCTTGCCTTTCGGCCACAACGGTATTGAAATAACCGACCATCCAATGGAACACGAACAAACCGATAGTGCCAGGCACCAACAGCTTGCGGGTGCGCGACCCAAACCATTTCTTGGCTGACTGTTTCGTCAAGGCATAGCGCGCACTGATGCCTGCCAAAAGGAACAAAAGCGGCATAAACCAAGGATAGAGGATATACATGACGACATCCTGATACTGTTTACATTCTGGGTATTCGCCAAAACCGCCGATGCCACCAAAGACACCCTTGTTGTTGTAGAAATAAAAGACGTGGTAAAACAGCACCAAAAGCACCGTCACCCAACGGAGATTGTCGATCCAATGTTTGCGTTCCATCACTTGCCCTCCCCTAAAACTTCGTCGATTTTGTCTTGAAAAATCTCGGTCTTGATGACGGCCATGCCTTTCGTGTCGCCAAGCACCAGAAGGCTGTCGCCAGCCTTGATTCCATAAACTTCGCGGGCTTCTTTTGGGATGACGATTTGTCCGCGATCACCCACTTTCACTACACCAAAGATGTATTTTCCGTTTTCTGCTTCCATAATGATTGGATTTTTGTGATTAGTATGAATTTTCATATTTTGCTGCAAAAATATGATTAATTCGAATACAAAAACACAAAACATCGAAAAAAATGAACAAATCCAACCAAATCTTTTACTTTTGCAGTGCAAACCAGTTTTTGAATGACTTATAAACGACTAATATTTTTGTTTTTGCTATCGTTGGTGATGTTGCCTTCCCTTTTTGCCCAACGTCTCGGTGGCGGCTTGATGCTAGGACCGGCTTTCAGCACCATGAACATCAGCGGCAACGACAGCACACGCTTCCGCCCCGACTTCATGGGCGGCGTTCGCATCGCCCTCATCCCTGAACGTTCCATCATTGGTGCCGAAATCGATGTGCTGTATTCGCGACAAGGCATGAGCACCAAGAAAGGCCTAGATGACGGCAACAACACAATCCGTTTCATGGAGAAGTCGCACTATATCAATGTGCCACTGCTGCTCAACATCTATCTTCGCAAATGGAAAGAGGACGACGAAGATGAATCCATGATACCACGCTTACGTATCGGACCGCAAATCGGATTTTGCGTAGGCGGCAACAACGTCATGGAAGTGAAAGGCAAAAAGAAACAGCAGTACATCACTCCTTGGGAGCCGGGCAGCTTCAACCGCATCGACTATGGCCTCACGGCGGCGTTGAGCTATTGGTTCATCGAAGTGCGCTACACCTTCGGCATGGCCAATGTCTTCAAGGAAGGCGAGAAATCCACCAACCATGTGATTTCGGTGACTTGGTCGGATATTTGGTAGGGATTACGAAAAAAACTATACATTTGCAGTTTTGAAATATTGTAAACCATGAACATCGTAATAGCTGGAGACGGAGAAGTAGGCATGCACTTGGCGGAG
>CADBGN010000102.1 GCA_902794155.1 uncultured Bacteroidia bacterium | reverse complement strand
GAGTTTCTTCATGTAACGCATCATGTCGGTCTCGCTGCGGTACTTGAAGAACATCGGGGCCTGCATGAACTTGGAGGTACGCTGCATCTCGGCAGGGATGCCACTGAATTTCTGGCAGTTCGGGTCGCAGACGAGCTCCTCGTGTTGCTTGCCGAGGGCTTCGGCGACGACTTGGCCGATCTCGTTGATGTCTTCGCGGGCCGTGGTCTCGTCAAGGCTGATGCCAAAGTGTTGCTTGTCGATGATTCGGAAGTTCATGCCGTGTTTCTCGGCGGCTTCCTTCACCTTGCAGGTGCAGGCGCCTTCGGGCAGTTCGAACAACAGCGTGTCGAAGAAGTATTTGTTGAGCTGCTTCACGCCGAGTTTGGCCAACTCTGAGGTCAGTTTGCCGGCGAGGCAGTTGATGTGATGTGCGATTTCGATCAAGCCCTCCGGACCATGATACAAGGCGTAGAAGCCCGACATGATGGCGAGCAAAGCTTGAGCCGTGCAGATGTTGGACGTGGCTTTTTCGCGTTTGATATGCTGCTCACGGGTTTGCAGGGCAAGACGGAAAGCGGGATTGCCAAGGGCGTCTACGCTGATACCGATGA
Source organism: uncultured Bacteroidia bacterium (assembly GCA_902794155.1). Taxonomy (GTDB): domain Bacteria; phylum Bacteroidota; class Bacteroidia; order Bacteroidales; family F082; genus Limimorpha. The sequence continues at coordinate 12,315 of CADBGN010000102.1, read as the reverse complement.
TACGGCCAGGCATTTCACGCTTGTAAGCCTCTGTGGTGGCGAAGTAACCGGCATGAGGACCGCCGAATCCCATCGGCAGACCGAAACGCTGATTGGAACCCAAGACCACATCGGCACCCCATTCGCCGGGAGGCGTGATGAGGGTGAGGCTGAGCAGGTCGGCGGCAACGGCCACTTGCATGCCTTTTTCTTTCCATGCAGCGACTTTGGCGCGGTTGTCAACGATTTCACCAAATTGGTTGGGGCACTGGATCAGCACACCGAAGTATTCCTCGCTGCAGTCGAAATTGTTGATGTCGTCGATCACGACCTCGATGCCTTGGAAGTGGGCGCGGGTCTTGATGACTTCGATGCTCTGCGGGAACACGTCATTGGCGACGAAGAACTTCTTCACGCCGGCCTTCACTTGGGCGCGGCTGCGGGCGTGCCAGAACATCAGCATGGCTTCGGCGGCGGCGGTGCCTTCATCGAGTAAGCTGGCGTTAGCCAACGGCAGGGCGGTGAGGTCGCTGATGACGGTCTGGTAGTTCACGAGGGCTTCGAGACGGCCTTGCGAGATCTCAGCTTGGTAGGGAGTATATGAGGTGTACCACCCCGGGTTCTCAAGGATGTTGCGCATGATGACACCTGGGGTGATGGTATTGTAGTAGCCCAAGCCGATATAGCTGCGGAACTGCTTGTTCTTGGCGCCCAAAGCTTTGAGGTGGCTGATGACTTCGTATTCGCTCATGCCTTCGCCAATGTTGAGGTCTTTCGGCAGACGGATCTCGGGAGCGATGATTTCGTCGACAAGTTGTTCTTGCGATTTCACGCCGATGACCTTGAGCATCTTTTCAGCATCCGATGCAGTGGGGCCGTTGTGGCGTTTGATGAAATTGTTTCTGATCATTGTTAAACTTTTTATTGTTGAATTGTTAAATTGTTGTTATTCGATTGTGTAGAGCTTGTTCTTGAGGTCTTTGATGGTGTTGATAGACTGCAGCTCGCTGACGGGAATCTTATGCAGTTTGCCCGACCACGCTTTGAAAGAGTTGAAGTCTTTCAAGATAGTAAGGCGCAGGTATTCATACTCTTCGCCTTCCACCTTGTTTTTGTTGTCCTTGTAAAGGAAGTCGTAGGGATCCATCGTGATGGTGCGTTCGTGGATTAAGGTCCAGAAGGCATTTTTGAACTGCACGTTGGGATCATCGGCAGTAGGCTGCGGCTCTTCTTTCACGGTGTCTTTTTTGGCACTCAGGTCGAGTATGACATCATCGTCTTTGGCGGTAGCATTATCCATTCCTACCACTGGTGCAAGTGCAACCGTGTCCGTCGTTTCTGTAGGCTCAGGTTGGTTGTTGTCTTTTTCCGACCCATTCATTACAATGATAGGTTCAGGCGTTTTGACGGTCTTGGGCTTGTTGAACACATTGAACGCCAAGATGGCCACCACTGTAAGTATGGCAATGATGCCTAAAGCGAGTAAAAATTTCCAAAGGTTCGATTTCAGAATATCGTTAAAAGGCTCTTTCTCATACTCTGCGATGAGTTTGCCATCGTAAATCTGGTTATTGGCGTCCGGGTCGAACTGAAAACCCTTAAAGGTGTAGCCTTTCGGAGGAATGATATAGTCCTTAACATCGCGTCCATCCTCGTAAATTGAGTAGGGACAACCATCCATCTTTTTCCCTTTACCTGGATCGATACTAAAGCGTCTCTCCTTAAAAAATTCAGCCATTTCTTGCTAGTTTTCGTAAATTAGTTCAACACTTTGTTCATTGAGATGAAGTCAGGGTAGGCGAGCTGTTGGCCATTGATGCTGACGTAAGGCTTCACCTTCAGTCCCACATTGACGGGATCGCTGCTGGCACCCGCAAGTTTGAAGGCCAAGTTAATGATGGCATCGGCCGATTCGCCACTGAACAGCTGGAACAAATCCGTGGTGATGGGAATGGAAACCACGCTGTTTGACTTGGCACCCACGCTGACGCTTTTATTTAAAGTGGTACTGATGACTTCCTTGCCATTGAGGCTGACGACGTAATCCATCTTAGTCATTGAGGCAGGGATGGTGTTGGGGTTGTTGACACCTACGTTGACGTCGAAGGTCACAGGGAGCTTCCTGCTCACGATAGCATTGGTGAGACTGAGGAGTTGTGCAGCGTTGAGATCGCTCTTCGACATGCCTTTACTTAGGTTCACGCCGAGCATTTGAATATTGTTGACGCTGTCGAAATTGAATTTGCAATTGGCAAAGTTGGCCATTTGCGCAACTTGGGTGAGTACGTCGCATGAAGCGAGTCCCATCGTGACGAACAGGATAATAAGGGTTTTCTTGAATGTTGACATATTGCTTATAGTTTTGATTTTCAAATTTTTGGAAATAGAAACAATAGATTATGTTGAGTCTGCTCGTTATATGCTCTACAAACGTGCAATAATACAAAAAAAGTCGGACATAAAGCCCGACTTTTAGGAATTAATTTTCAAGGATCATTCCTCTCCACGGCGTGAGGCGCGTTTGCGCTCCAACTCGTCGAGGATGATCTTGCGCAGACGCAGACTCTTGGGCGTCACCTCAAGGTACTCATCGTCGCGGATGTACTCCATGTATTCCTCCAACGAGAAACGAACGGGCGGGATGAGGCGGATGGCTTCGTCGCTGCCTGAGGCACGCACGTTGGTGAGGTGCTTGGTCTTGCAAACGTTGATGACAATGTCGTTACTGCGGGTGTTTTCTCCGATGACCTCGCCGGCATAGACATCTTCATTCGGGTTGACGAAGAAGATGCCACGGTCTTGCAACTTCCAAATGGCGTAGGGGATAGCTTGTCCTGTTTCCATTGAAATCAGGGCTCCGACATTGCGTGAAGGCATCTCGCCCTTCCAAGGTTCATAGTCCTTGAAGCGGTGCGAGACGATGGCCTCACCTTCGGTGACGGTCAGCAGGGTATTTCTCAAGCCGATGAGACCGCGCGACGGGATGTCGAAATCGAGGCACATGCGGTCGCCCTTGGGCTCCATCTGGGTCATCTCACCTTTGCGGGCACTGACCTGCTCGATAACGCGGCCCGAGAAGTCTTCAGGAACGAGGACGGTAAGGCATTCGATAGGCTCGCACTTCACGTCATCGATGTATTTCAGGATGACTTTGGGTTGGCCAAGTTGGAACTCATAGCCCTCACGGCGCATGGTCTCGACGAGGATACTGAGGTGCAGGATGCCACGGCCGTAGACCATCAGCGAGTCGGGCGAATCGGTGTCTTCCACCTTCAAAGCGAGATTCTTCTCGGTCTCTTTGTAGAGGCGTTCGCGCAGGTGGCGTGAGGTAACGTATTTGCCTTCTTTGCCGAAGAAGGGCGAGTTGTTGATGGTAAACAGCATACTCATCGTAGGCTCGTCCACATGGATGGGCGGCAGCGGCTCGGGGTTCTCGTAGTCGGCCACGGTGTCGCCAATCTCGAAGTCGTCGATGCCCATCAGCGCGATGATGTCGCCAGCCTCGACGGGTTTCTTGGTGCGTTCCTTGCCCAGACCTTCAAAGGTGTAGAGCTCCTTGATGGTCGACTTGGTCACGGAGCCGTCGCGTTTCACCAACGAGACGTTCTGTCCAGCCTGCAAGGTGCCGCGTTTCAGACGACCCACGGCGATACGGCCTACGTATGAGCTGTAATCCAACGAGGTGATCAGCATTTGCGGCGTGCCTTCCTCGAACTTCGCAGGCGGGATGGTGTCTATGATGACATCCAAGAGGTAGGAGACGTTGTCGGTGACGTTTTCCCAATGGTCAGACATCCAGCCTTGTTTGGAGGAACCGTAGACGGTGGGGAAGTCCAGCTGGTCCTCGGTAGCACCGAGGTTGAACATCAGGTCGAAGACGGCCTCTTGCACCTCATCGGGACGACAGTTGGGCTTATCGACTTTGTTGATGACCACGATGGGCTTCAGGCCCAGCTCGATGGCCTTCTGCAGCACGAAGCGGGTCTGCGGCATGGGGCCTTCAAAAGCGTCAACGAGCAACAGTACGCCGTCGGCCATGTTGAGCACGCGCTCCACCTCGCCACCGAAGTCGGCGTGGCCGGGAGTGTCGATGATATTGATTTTCACATCTTTATAGCGAACGGACACGTTCTTCGAAAGGATGGTGATGCCGCGTTCGCGTTCTAGGTCGTTGTTGTCGAGAATGAGTTGGCCAGGGGCTTCATCCGATTCCTTGAAGAGTTGGGATTGGTAAAGGATACGGTCCACAAGGGTGGTCTTGCCGTGGTCAACGTGAGCGATAATCGCTATATTTCTGATATTCTGCATTTTAGTAAAAATTGCTGCAATATTTGAAGGTGCAAAATTACAAAAAAGCAGAAAAAGTGAGTCTATTTCATCCAGAAAAACTCTTCCTTAGCAACAATCGGCTTAAAATATTCATCAATAATCCCTTGTTCAACCAATTCTTTCGGCGTGCCTTGGCGCAAAGGTTGCTGCGGGGCCACTACCCACATCACGTCGGCGTGGCGGAGCAACAAATCTAGGTCGTGGCTGCTGAAGAGGATGGTTTTCTTTTTCTCGCGCGAGAGCTTGTGCATGATGTTGACCAACTCGATCTTGCTCGGATAGTCGAGGAAGGCGGCGGGCTCGTCCATGAAGATAAGGGGCGTGTCCTGCACCAAGGCCTTGGCAATCATTACTTTCTGTTGCTCGCCGTCGCTCAAGGAAACGAAGTTCCGGTTGACCAAATGGCTGATGCCGACGGTTTCAAGGCTGTCGTAGATGATTTGCTCGTCTTCGGCTTTCAGTTTGGCCAAGAGGCCGAGATGGGGATAGCGACCGGCAGCCACGATGTCGAAGACCTTCAAAAAGAGGTCGTCGGGCTTCTCAGTGAGCACGAGGCTGAAAAGCGAGCTGCGCTCGGTGGGGGAGTAGTCGCGCAAGTCTTTACCAAACAACTTGACAGCCGTTGGGACCCGCCAAGGCCACGATGTCGCCTTCGTTGAGGCTCACGTCGATGGCGGGCATCAGGGCTTGGCCTTTGTAGCCGATTGACAGATGGTTTGTATGAAGGACTTCGCTCATGGACAGGAATTGTTTTAACTACAGATTTGACAGATTAAACCGATTTGAGTCCGGCAATTGGTGGGATGCAAGCATCCGATTATTACAGATGGCCAAGGGTAGAAGAGAATCTGTGTCATTTGGACGCTTGCGTCCTTATAATTATGTAGCGTCATTCTGTATAATCTGTATAATCTGTAGTTTAATATCATCATTGTATATGACTGACTTTTTGCCGATGGAAGATCACCCAAAGCACGATAGGCGCGCCAATCAATGCCGTGACCGAGTTAATGGGCAGGTTGCCTTCGAAGGAGGGCAGGCGTGCGATGAGGTTGCAGAACAAGGCCAGGTCCATGCCAAGGAAGGCCGTGGCCGGGATGAGCAGCTTGTGGTCGCTGCTGCGGAAGAGGAAACGTGCGATGTGCGGCACGGCCAAGCCTAGGAAGGCGATGGGTCCACAGAACGCCGTGATGAGGGCGGTGAGGAAGCCCGAGGCCAGGATGATGAGCATGCTGCTCCGGCGGATGTTGACACCGAGGTTCTCGGCATAACGCTCGCCGAGGAGCAAGAGGTTCAAGGTCTTGAATAACAGGAACGAACCGATGGTGCCGACCGCCACCGCGATGGCGAAGAAGGGCAGCTGGGCCTTGCTCACGTTGGAGAAGCTGCCCAGACCCCAGATGACGAAAGAGTGCAGCCCTTCCTTCTGGCTGAAGAACTTCAGGATGTCGGTGACCGAGCCTGCGATGTAGGCGATCATGATACCCACCAGCACCAGGCTGACCATGCTGCGGAGCCTCGAACTGAGGGCGAGGATGAGCAGCAGCACCGCGAAGGCACCTAGGAAGGCCGCTATGGTGACGCCGAAGGTCGACCACAGCGACAGCGTGCTGACCGACAGGCCCGTGGCGGTGCCAAGCAAGACCACGAAGGCCACGCCGAGGCTCGCGCCGCTGCTGATGCCCAGTAGTGAAGGGTCGGCTAGGGGGTTACGGAAAAGGGTCTGCATCAGGAGGCCCGACACGGAGAGTCCGATGCCCGCCAGCAGCGCCGTGATGGCTTGTGGCAGACGGTAGTCGAGGATGATGGCGCGGTAGGTCGATGTGTCACCATGCAGCAGCGCGTCCCAGAATTCATTCCACGGGATCGACACCGAGCCGTAGCGCAGGTTCAGGACGAACAGCACGATGCCGACGGCCAGTATCGCGATGGAGACCAGCGCGATGGGCGGCGTTTTGCGGCGGAGGGTATGGTCGGTGTCGGATGCCATTATGGGGTAGTTTTGCGTTGCAAAGATAGGGTTTAATTTGATTGGTTTGACTATCAATCATCGTCATCATCTTGCGGACCGGGGACAAGCAGTGTCGTATCGTCGCAACGGATGCCGTAATACACATCCCTCATGCGGCCTTGTTGTGGTTCGAGAACGCCTTTTTCGACAAGGTCTTTGATGTCGCGAGAGGCCGTGTCGACCGAAACCTTGCAATGCTTGGCCCAGTTTTTCACGGTCAATTTGCCTACATAACCATCCAAATAGATGTTCAGCACTTTGTTTTGTCGCTCCGTGAATGCGATGTTGGCATGGCTTTGCCAAAAAACAGATTTTTGGAGGATGCATGAAAGCACTTCGTCGGAAGCGTTGATGGCGCGTGCCATGCAGTCGAGATACCAGATGAGCCATTCCGTGATGTCAGCGTCCGTTTGTCGGCTGACGCGCTCCAGCACATCGTAATACGATTTCTTGTCTTTGTTGATTTGTCGCGACATGCTGAAGAAGCGCATGGCAGAGTCGTCGGCTTGCGAGAGCGCCATGTCGGCGATGGCGCGACCGATGCGCCCGTTGCCGTCGTCGAACGGGTGGATGCAGACAAACCAAAAGTGGGCGATGGCGGATTTCAGGTAAGTGGGCGAGACGATGTCGGTATTGAACCAGTCCAAGAAAACATCCATTTCCTTCTGCACGTTTTGAGCGGGGACGGCTTCATAATGCACTTTTTCGCGACCGTAATTGCCCGACACCACTTTCATTTCGCCTTTGCGGTATTGTGCCACGTCGATTTTCGAATAACCGCTTCTGCCAGAAGGAAACAGGCAGTTGTGCCAACCGAAAAGCCGGTCGTGGGAGAGGGGTTGGCGGTAATGGCTTACCGCATCAAGCATCATCTCCACAATGCCTTCCACATAGTGGCTGGTGGGTTCATCGGCATCAGAAGGGATGCCTAACTTTCTGGCGATAGAAGACCGCACTTGCTTGGCGTTCAATGCAATGCCTTCAATCTCAGAGGAGCTGATGATGTCGTTGGAGAGCATCTCGGCATTGGCCGACAGGCGGGCGTCGAACCCTATGGCGTCGAGTCTGCCCATAAGGAATCCCGATGTCTTGTTGACGGAAGCCAATCTGTCTGCGACAAGATCCTTGTCCCAAGTGAAATGCGGCCATTGTTTGCTCTGATGGATGTAGGATGTCATAGTTAATGGAATATTTCGGCTGCAAAAATACACATTATTTTAATAATCCGCAAATCTTGCGGTTAATTATCCGCATAATTTGCGGATTATTGGCCGCAAAGGATGACAAAGACGGCATTCTTTTGTTTCTTTGTGACAAAAACAAGAAAATAACCGCTGCAATTTCGTTTTGTATCCTTTTTTGTATCTTTGCACCGAGTTCGGGGAGAAATCCGAGCTCGTTTAACAAGCGTTTGCTTTTATTCGGAATTGCTTCAAGAACCTGAGAAATTCAAAAAGTCCAAACCGAAGAATAAGTCGCAAACGTCTGTGCGTTTTGCATGGACGTGACTTATCCGGTTTGGTGGGCATCTCAGGGCCTTTGAAGCATGGATAGCCGTCCATGCTTTTTTGTGCTCTAATGCCTGCCATCCGAAGATAAGCAATACGCCATAAATGCATAGCGTATGGCCAACAATACGAACCTCGGCGCGGCAAAGGCGGCGAAGAACGACGAGTTCTACACGCAGTATGCCGATATCCAGAAGGAGGTGAATGCCTATCTGGAATACAACCCTGACACCTTTCGCGACAAGACGGTGCTGCTGCCTTGCGACGATCCTGAATGGAGCAATTTCACCCGTTTCTTTGCGCAGAATTTCGAGCGCTTGGGCCTGAAACGGCTTATCAGCACCTCCTATGCCGTGGAGAGCAAGAAATACAAGGACTACCAGCCCACGCTCTTCGAGACGGAGTCGCCTTGGTTTGATGCCGACAAGACCCGTGTCAAAGGCAAGATTTTCGAGTTGACCCGCGACACCAACCAAAATGGCCGCATTGACATTGATGACCTCGAATGGCATTACCTCGAAGGCGATGGCGACTTCCGTAGCAGGGAGGTCTGCCAACTGCGCGATGAGGCGGATATCATTGTGACCAATCCGCCCTTTAGTTTGTTTAGGGAGTTTTTAGGATGGATTGTGGAGGCAAATAAACAGTTTTTGATTATTGGGAGTATGAATGCTTTGGGGTATAAAGAGGTTTTTCCTTTAATTAAAGGAGATAAACTATGGTACGGTCCCTCAATATCAAGTGGAGACAGAGAATTTATGATTCCAGAATCATATCCTATTGAAGCAGTTGGATGGCGTATTGACGATAATGGGAAAAAATACATTCGTGTTAAAGGTGTTAGATGGTTTACCAATTTAGAACATGGAAGACGTCATCAACCAATGCAATTAATGTCAATGAAAGACAATCTTCGTTTTGGCAAGCATAAAGAGATTCGACAAGATGGCTATCGGCACTATGTGAATTATGATGCTATTGAAGTTCCATATTCTGATTCCATCCCCGATGATTATGAGGGTGCAATGGGTGTACCTATTTCTTTTCTTGATAAGTATTGTCCTGAACAATTCGAAATTATCGGTCATAGCCTGCAACTGGCAGATATGAGTATCATTAAGAAAAGACTAGGAAAAGCAGGTGGTGGCCCGAGGTTTTATATCGAAAAAGATGGAGAATTGGTTCGTTTATACGAAAGAATAGTCATCCGCAAAAAACAACAATCATGATAGCAACACTCATTCAAGACTGGACCATCGGCGACATTTGCAAGGGTTTCCAGTATAACGAATACGAAGGCAAGGGCCTTTACGGCCTTTCGGGACGGCTCACCATTCAGCCGGAGTTCCAGCGTCATTACCTCTATGCCGATAATGGTGGCAAAAAGGAAGTGGATGTCATCCAAAGCGTGCGCAACGGCTATCCGCTGGGGCTCATCTATTTTTCGAAAGCGGGCGACGACCGCTATGAGGTGCTCGACGGTCAGCAGCGCATCACCGCACTGGGTCGTTTCCTAACCGAGAAATTCGCTTGGATTGACGCTGATGGCCGTCCGTGGTATTTTACCGCCCTCAACAAGGACGAGCAAGAGAAGTTCCTCAACACAAAGTTGCTCATCTATGTCTGCGATGGTACTGAAAGGGAAATCAAGGACTGGTTCCGCACCATCAACATCGTGGGCATCCCGCTCAACGTGCAGGAGACGCTCAACGCCGTTTATTCCGGTCCATTTGTGACTAAGGCCAAGGAGGAGTTCAGTAACTCTAATAATACCAACATCAACAAGTGGAGTTGTTTCATTCCAGGCACGGCCAAGCGTCAGGATTACCTTGCCGCCGCCATCGATTGGGTGAGCCGCGGTCATGCAGAGGATTATATGGCCACCCATCGCTATGATGACAACATACAAGAGCTGAAGGCCTATTTCACTTCCGTCATCGACTGGATTACCTCGGTCTTCGACATTGTGCCTGAGAAAGAGATGTGTGGCCTGAAATGGGGCGAGTTGTATGAGAAATACCACAAGAATGCCTATAATCCTACGGATGTTGCCGACAAGGTTCGTGAGTTATACGAAAGTTTCTACGTCAAGGAAAAGAAAGGCATTTTTGAGTATATTCTTGGCGGTTGTCAGGAACCGCGTCTGTTGAATGTCCGTGTGTTTGACGAGCCTACGAAGAAGACCGTCTATGCCAAACAGACCGAGGCTGCCGAGGCAGAAGGCGTTTCCAATTGTCCGTATTGCGCCATTGGTCACGATGCCAACCGCACCCGCATTTGGAAACTATCCGAGATGGATGCCGACCATGTTACGGCCTGGAGTAAAGGCGGCGAGACGGACATTGCCAACTGTCAGATGCTATGCAAATCCCATAATAGGGCGAAAGGAAATAGATAACAGAATTCGTGGAGACTTTTTTTATAGATGTGGAATTATTTCTACTTTTGTGTCGGAAATAATCTAAAAAAGTCTCTATGAACAAAACTATGCACCTCCAAGAAGAAGCCGCAAGATGTCTGCTCTGCGCCAATGCGCCGTGCAGCAAGGCCTGCAAGAATGGCGACCCGGCACGCGCCATACGCGCCATACGATTCGACAACGAAGCCGTCGCCGGACTGTGGCTCGACCCATGCAGCGATGTCGAACTGCAAGCCGCCGAGCAGGCCTGCATCCACTACGACCGCCCCATTCGCATCAAGGAATTGGCGACTGCCGTTAAAGGCACGAAACCACAAAAAGACTTGCCCAGCCTTGCCATCGACTTCTGCGGCATTCCTTGCGAGAATCCCTTCTTCCTCGCCTCGTCGGCCATCTGCACTAATTACGAGATGGTGGCGCGGGCCTTCGAAGCAGGTTGGGCGGGCGTGTTCTACAAGACCATCTGTATGGAGGACATTCGCGAGGTGTCGCCGCGCTTCGATGCCGTTAGCGAGCCGGGACGGTCAGATTTTTTCGGCTTCCGTAACATGGAACAGCTGAGCGAGAACCCTGTGGAGGTGGACTTCGACATCCTGCGCAGGCTGAAACAGGACTATCCCAACAAAGTTGTCATCGCCTCTATCATGGGCAACGCCGAGACGGAGTGGATCACGCTGGCGAAAATGGCTGAAGAGGCTAGCGTCGACGCGGTGGAGCTGAATTTCTCCTGCCCGCAGATGAAGTTGGCTGGCATGGGCAGCGACGTGGGACAGAACTCGGAGCTGGTGCTGTTCTACACGGCATACGTGAAGCATAACGTCAAGATTCCTGTCATCCCCAAAATGACGCCCAACATCACCCAAATCAACCAGCCTGCCATGGCTGCCCACTTTGCCAGCGCCGATGCGGTGTCGGCCATCAACACCATCAAGAGCGTGACCATGAACAGTCGCGGTGCCGTGGCCGATAAAAAGACCGTCTCCGGACTCTCAGGCCGCGCCGTGAAGCCCATCGCTTTGCGTCATATCCTTGAGATGGCGAAGAACCCCATTTTCACCGCCACCAACGATGGCAAACGCATCGAGCTGAGTGGCATAGGTGGCATTGAGACCTGGCGCGACGCGCTTGAGTTCATCCAGCTGGGCTGCAGCAATGTGCAGGTGTGCACCGCCGTGATGCAGTACGGCTACCGCATCATCGACGACCTCGTGCTGGGACTGCAAAACTATATGGCGGAACGCGGCATCGAGCACCTGTCGGATCTGGTAGGAGAGGAGTTGCCCAATTTCGACACGCCCACCAACCTCGACCGCGACACCATCGTGTATCCCACCTTCGACCGTGAGCAATGCATCGGTTGCGGCCGTTGCTACACCTCTTGCCAAGACGGCGGCCACCAGGCCATCACCTTCGATGCCGACCTGCGTCAGCCGCATCTCGATGGAAAGCGTTGCGTGGGCTGCCACCTCTGCCGACTCGTCTGTCCCACAGGCGCCATCGGCGTGGCGAAACGCATTGCAAAGAAGGATAAATAACACAAAAGAATCCCGCCCCCCATGGGAGCGGGATTCTTTATATATAACCGATTCGTTCGATCAGAACCTCAACGTCAGATTGCCCATGACATGGAAATCTGCCATCGGGATGAAACCGATTTGGTAGTAGCGGTTGTCGTTGGGGTGGCCGTAGCTGTCGCAGATGGCCGAGTAGACCCAGCCGCTGGCGGCGTAGCGCTTGTTGAAGATGTTGTTGAAGCTCACCTTCACGATGGCTTCCTTGACGACCTTCTTGGGCTTCAACGTGTAGCCGAGGCTGACGTTGGAGGTGCTGTAGGCCGGCAACGAACGGTCGAGGTTCTGGGTGTTGTCGAGGTACATGCGTGAGACGTAGTTCGTGTGCCAAGTGGCCTCAAAGCCCTTGTGGTGGAAGGTGACGAAGCCGTTCAGGATGGCCGAAGGCGAGAAGGCCAGGGTGGAGTTGTCGTAGTGGATGACATCGTAGCCGTCACCGTCGTAGGCCTGGCCGTTGGCATCGGTGTTGCCTTCCCAGTCGTCCCAGTTCTCCACGAC
>CADBGN010000101.1 GCA_902794155.1 uncultured Bacteroidia bacterium | reverse complement strand
AAGTCGGCCTTGGCCAGATTGTAGAGCACACTGGCGATGGCCTTTTGTTCCACTTGGGTGAATTTTTCGTCCATGATTTCAGTTTTTTGATGCAAAGAAACGATTTTTTCTAATTTTGCAGCAAGAAACACCCTAAAAAAGCGATAGATATGAAAAAACTAATTTTACTATTCTTGGCTTTAGCTTCTATTGTAACGTTAAAAGCCCAATGGGTCGCCGACCCAGCCACCAATACCCGCATCGCCAATTGTGCCGATGGTGCCGCCGAGGTGTATGTTTCAACCGACGTTTCGACTGGTGACTCCTACGTGCAATGGCATTACCAAGGCGAAAACGGTTGGTCGCCATGGCTACAACGTCTGGATGTCAACGGCGTCCCGCAATGGCCTGCCGACGGCATCCATGTCACCACGCCCGACTTCGCCACCTGGTCGCCAGGCTATTCCATGACCGCTGTAGAAGGAGGCGTAGTATCCATGTTCCGCACGCTTGGCCCCCATCACTGGGCAGTCAAGATCAATGCCGACGGCACTTTCCCCTGGGGCGAACATGGCATCATGCTCTTCGACGGCGAAGGTGGAGGACGCTCCGAAATGATCGCAGGCGATGACGGTGGCGTGTGGGTCTTGGGCACCGACATGGATAACTCATTCCTACAATATGTCAACCCCGACGGCACCATGAGACCCATGGCCACCATCACCGACCCGACAAAGAAATGCACCAACGGCAAATTGATTCCAACAAGTGAAGGCGTCTTTGTGGTATATGCGAAGCAAACCCTACAAGGATACACCAATTACAACAAGGAAATTTACGTGGCAGGCTACAACAAAGACGGCGATCTGATCGTGCCTGAAACACTGTTGTTGGGGCAACAAACCGTTGGCGCCAGCTATGTCCATTATGCGATTTCAGACGGCATGGGGGGCGGCTATGTGTATCAGTGGCACAACGGCATCGCCGGGGCCTATAACACCTACGTCACACATTTCGATGATAAAGGCGAGCCCACCATCACAGAACCCAATGGTATCCCAGTACACAGCATCGACCCGATTCACTTCTACACGAATGCCTATGCCACTGTTGATGCCGATGGGCAACTCATCATTGCCTACCTTCAAACCGATGCAGGATCGCAAACACAAGACAGAGTCTATGTAAATTGCATCAATGCCCAAGGAGACAGATTGTGGGACGACGGCTTTTTGGTTGCCGATTACTTTGGCATCAGCTATTCCGACATCAGAGTTGACCACTTGGAAAACTATTCTAGCTTTACCGTAATCTATGGCTCAAGCACCAACACCATTGAAGCTGTCTGCTATGACCAAGATCTTAGCGAGACTTGGTATACCACGATGAGTACCAGCAACTATGAAAAGACCATCAGTGAAAACACCTCAGGATTCCACAATGGCCAAAACATAGTCGCATGGATCAACGCGCAAAATGGTGGCGTTTATGGGCAAAACATCTACTGGGACGGCACCATGGGCCTCCCTATTCCTCCAGTCCCCTGCTGCTACGCACCTGAAAACTTTGAAGGCGAATACCTTTACCAAGAAGAGACTTCTTCATTCGGAGCCATGCTCACTTGGGAAGCTCCTGCCCACAGCTTTTTACACTACAACCTCTACCGAGAAAATCTGGATGACGGAACAACCGATGTCATAGAAATTGATGCCGAGGCCACATCATACTTTGACGAGACGACGCCCAACACATATAAATACCGGCTCACAGCCATGTACGATGACTTCGAGTCGGAATACGCCCTAACTCCCGATGGAGAAGATTATATTATTATAGAGGTGACATCGGTTCCTGAAAACGACAACGAAAACGAAATCGTCACGCTCTTAAAAACCTATTCCGCCAGCGGCCAAGTCATTCGCAATGCCAGCACCGCTGAGCTAAGTCCTGGTATTTACATCATCCAAGGGTTTACCTCAACAGGGAAATTGGTTACAAAGAAAGTCATATTAAACAATGAATAAGGATTTAAAAAACATATCATCATGAAAAAACTTGTACTCTTTTTAGCAGGCTTATTCGCTTTCACAGCAATGCATGCACAGTGGGTCGACGACCCAACCACCAACACATTCGTCGCCAACTGCTCGAATGACGCAGGCGAGGTGTATCTTTCAACAAACGAAAATACGGGCGACACCTACGTTCAATGGATGCAATTCGGGCCCAACAGCTGGTCGCCGACATTGCAGCGCCTCAACGCAGAAGGCGTGCCGCAATGGGGCATGGACGGCATACACCTCGGCTATCATCAATTCAGTTCCTCTGCAGAAGGCGTTGCCATGGTGGCAACGACTGATGGCGGTGTGGTAAGCTGCTTCTCCGTTTACGATGGTTACTCATACGCCGTAAAACTCAATGCCGACGGTTCCTATGCTTGGGGAGAAGAAGGCGTAAGGCTTTTCGATGGCCTCGGTTTCTCTCGTACTGAAGTCATCGCTGGCGAAGATGGCGGCGTTTGGACATTAGGTTTCGACTACAGCCGACTCTTTGCCCAATATGTCAGCGCCGACGGTACCTTGAATCCCAATATCATCATCTCTGATCCAAGCCACAGCTGCATGTTCGGACAGCTTACCCTTGGCAAAGACAACAAAGTCTTTGTGACCTACGAGAAGACAAACGGTGGAATGTACACCAACAAAGAAATAGTTGTTGCGGGTTATGATGTTGACGGCACACAGGTAAGTCCTGAAACCGTGTTGATGTCGGAATCTGAAACATTCCAGTCGACCTACATCCATTATGCCATCTCTGACGGCTTAGGTGGCGGTTATGTCTATATTTGGCATCCTGGCAATGGAAATGCATTCAACCTATACGTGTTCCACTTCGATCAATACGGCGTCTCGACCATCCAAAGTCAACAAGGGGTAGCAGTGCATACTCCCGACCCTGACCATTATTATGGTGAAGGTTACGCCACTGTTGACCCTGCCACTCAAGACATCATCTTGGCTTACGAGAAGACCGACGCGTATACACAATCTGAGAGTTCGGTGTGGATCAACCGCATCACCCCAGATGGCGAAGTGCTTTGGGGCGATGGCATCCAAGTTATTGACAACGGCACTGCACCATGCCACGACATCAGAGTGGACACCTACCCTAACGGCGACGGATTCATGGTGGCTTATCTGAGACAAGACAGCGGCTGGGGAGAGAGCTCCATCATCGAGGCAAAAGGATTTGATGCTGATGGCACCTTACAATGGGAAACTGTAATGAACAACGTCAATGACTGGAAAGTGGCAGCAAACAACACAACTGGTTTCCACAACGGACAAAACATCATGATGTGGGTTAACCATAATAATGGCGGTTTGTATGGCCAAAACATCGGCATCGACGGCGCCATGGGCTACATTGAGCCCGTGCAGCCCTGCCTTGCTCCGGTTGACTTTAACGGCGAATATGTCTACATCGACGAGACACAGACTTTCGGAGCCATGCTCACATGGACCGCACCTGAAACACAACCCTTGCACTATAACCTCTATGTGATCGATCCTACGGGTTGCTCAACAACAATCGAGGTCGAACCTACCGAAACCTCCTATTATGACGAAACAACAGTTATCGGAACCATTGTGTACCGACTAACTGCTGTCTACGAGGAGTGTGAGTCTGACTTTGCCCTCACACCTGATGGTTTGAATTATGTCTCCATCGATGTCACTGGAATTGAAGAGAATACAAGCAGCAAAATTGTCGAAGTACTGAATGTCTACAACATGAAAGGCCAATGTATCTCGGTTAGCGACATGAACGAGTTGAACACGGGCGTCTACATCATCCAAGGCCTGACGGAAGACGGCCACTTGGTCAGCCAAAAAGTGATGATTGACAAGAAATAAGACACAAAACACACGAAATGAGCAGGCTACGTATCATCATTAGCCCGCAGTACGACCCCTTCCTCAACCGCGCCGTGGAGCAATACCTCACCGAGTGCCAAGAGGAAGGAGTCGTTACTATGTACCTCTGGAAAAACGAGCGGACCGTCGTCATCGGCTATAACCAGAACCCCTACGCCGAGTGCAATGTCAAACTGCTTTTGGAAGAAGGCGGCCACCTCATGCGGCGCGGCACTGGCGGCGGGGCGGTCTACCATGACTTGGGCAACATCAATTTCTCGTTTATTGCCGACAAGAGACTGTATGACATAAGGAAACAACTCTCCGTCATCCAGGATGCGCTCCACGCATACGGTTTGCAGACCGAAATATCTGGCCGCAACGACCTCACCTGCGAGGGCCGCAAATTCAGTGGCAACGCCTTCGCCAAAGGGCAACAGAACAACCTGCACCACGGCACCATCCTCATCAAGACTGACAGTGCCATGATGCAACGTTACCTCATCGTCGACAAGGCCAAACTCTTGAAAAACGGCGTAAAAAGTGTGGCCAGCCGCGTTGTCAACCTCAGCGAACTCGTCCCCAAACTCACCTCCGAGAACATCAAACAACCATTGATTGCCTCGTTTGAAAAGGTTTATGATGGTAAGGCCGAGATTCTAGACTTCGCCACCCTAATCAATAACAGAGAAGTGCAGGTCATCAAGTCGGAAATCTCGTCCCGGAATTTCCTCTTCGGCCGCTGGGAAGAGTTCAAGACCACGAAAAAAAACCGTTTCCCATGGGGTGGCGTGGAAATCGCATTACAAGTTGATGAAGCTAACGCTATTATCAAAAACGCTCAAATCGCAACGGATTGCCTTGAGCCAGAGACCATTCAACAGGCCGAGCAATTGCTGCATGGTGCCTCCACCAAATCTGCGCCCGATTCCGATTCCGACAGCGAAATCATCCACGACATCATCCATTTGATTTACGGCTGAACAATTATTCGTATTTTTGCAGGCCGATTAGGACGCGCTTAGCGTCACTGCGAAGCACGAAGCAGTCTAGAGTGACAGCTTTCAAGAAGTCAATATCTTAACCTAAAGAATCATCCCTAGATAGCTTCGTCGTTTTCCGTTTTCACGGAATGAGGCCTCGCAATGACGCGAAGCGTCAACTGAACAACTGATAACTGCAAACTGACAACTGACAACTGAATGAAATACTATCTTCTCCCCTTAGGCTGCCAAATGAACTTGAGCGACACAGAGCGCGTGCGTACGGTGCTCAACGGCATGGGCTTCGTACAAACCGAAAACGAAGACGAGGCCACCATCCTCGGCATCATCGCCTGCTCCGTACGCCAGAAAGGCATCGACAAGGTGTATGGTCGCATCGAGAAATGGAACGCCATGAAGAATCGCCAGAACGTCATCACCTTCGTGTCGGGCTGCATCCTGCCCGCCGACCGTCTGCGTTTCCTCAAGCTCTTCGACCTGGTCTTCGCCATGAACGAGTTGCCCAACTTCCCCGACATGATCCGTCAATATGGCATCGTCACGCCAGCCTCACTCAAATATGGAGAAGAGATTGAATACCAGCCTGTGGTCAAGCCCCTGGCTCCGCTGTTCCACAAGGACGACAAAATCAACCCCTCGGCCAATATGGACAAGTTCTGGGCCATCACGCCGACGCAGACCTCCAGTTTCGAGGCCTTCATTCCAATCCAGAATGGTTGCAACAAGTTCTGCACCTATTGCGCTGTACCTTACACCCGTGGCCGCGAAGTGTCGCGTCCTTCGGAAGAGATACTAGCCGAGTTGAAAGACCTCGTTGAAAAAGGCTATAAGAGCATCACCCTGTTGGGACAAAACGTCAACTCGTACGGTCTTGACAAGAAAGGCGAAGAGATTGACTTCGCCGAGTTGTTGCGAC
Organism: uncultured Bacteroidia bacterium; assembly: GCA_902794155.1. Taxonomy (GTDB): domain Bacteria; phylum Bacteroidota; class Bacteroidia; order Bacteroidales; family F082; genus Limimorpha. The sequence continues at coordinate 1,593 of CADBGN010000101.1, read as the reverse complement.
GCGTGGGCGAATATGGCAAGGCATCGGGCAAAGAGTTTTGGGTGTATTATACTGCACCGCATCCCCGCGACATGAAGGACGACGTCATCGAGGTGATGGCACAATACGATTGCCTTGGCAAGCAAATCCACATCCCTATTCAATCGGGCGACGAGAACATGCTGCAGCGCATGAACCGCCATCACGACCTTGCCACCTACCGCCACATCATCGAGACCATCCGTGAGAAACTGCCAACGGCCACCATCTTCACCGACATCATTGTGGGCTTCACCCATGAGACAGAAGAGGAATTTGAGAACACACGCAAGGCCATGGAAGAGTTCAAATACAACATGGCATTCATCGCGCAGTACAGCGTGCGTCCGGGAGCAGTGGCATCGGAATGGGACGATGACGTGCCGAAGGAAGTGAAGCGTGAACGTTATCACCGCCTCACCGAGGAACTGATGAAACACAGCCTCGTCTACAACCAAGGTCTCATCGGGAAGACCGTCAAAATGTTGGTTGAGACACAAGACCGCAAAAACGGCTACCTTGCCGGCCACACCGAAGGCAAGATCGTCATTCGTTTTGCGTCAAGAGACACTAGCCTCATCGGGAAGATTGTAAAGGTAACAGTGACTTCGGCTTCGCCGTTATCCATTGAAGGAGAGTTGATTAGTTAGGAGTTTAGAGTTAGGAGTTAACAATAGGTGATGAAAATTGCGTTTAAGACTTTAGGATGCCGAGTCAACCTATATGAAACCGATGCCTTGGCATCGCGCTTTAAGGCAGCTGGCTACGACATTGCCGACAGTGATGCCGATGCCCGCTGGCTCGAGCGGCTTAATGGTTTGCTTGCGCTGGATGTGCATGCTATCGGTCGCAGGGAACTCAGCCACTTGACAGGCTACCGCATCATGCCGTGGGGATGGTGCCTGGACCTGCGTCGAAGGCTCGTGAAATGGGGTGCCGACCGCCAGCTACTACCCACTAAAGACGAAATATATCACCTGCGAGGTCTTTCTCATCGCAGGCTTACCATCAACATTCACTTGCGCTTGCAAGAACTATTGCGATGTCAAGCCACCTCCCACTCAGGTGGGACAGTGGAGAGCATAGGCTGCTCCCCCTCTAAGATAGAGGGGGCAAGGGGGAGTATGACAGCGTCAACTGCCGGTAATCATACTCCTCAGTCGCTTCGCGCCAGCTCCTCTATCTTAGAGGAGCAGTTGTCGTGCTCTGGAAGCAAGTGCAGCTCCCCCTCTAAGATAGAGGGGGCAGGGGGGAGTATGACACACCAATTCCTGGCGGGTGCAATGCGCCTTAATCCATGTGTGGAGCTTAACTTGCGTCCCACCATGGGTGCTGTGACGAGTGTGCTGGGCGATAGGGTTGTGGCTCCAGGCTGTATTGGCTCTTTTTGCATTGAGCAGCGCTCCAGTGCTAGTGAGCCGTGGCGCAGCCATGCCGCTCCCGTGATAGAGAATGGTCGCTTGCGCGGTGGCACCCTGTGTCTCACAACCCCTAGCGACACAGCACTCTATCGAGCCCTTTTGTCAATCGGCGATTAATTTATCCAGTTCGGTGTAAAGGCGGTAGGAACCATGG
>CADBGN010000100.1 GCA_902794155.1 uncultured Bacteroidia bacterium | reverse complement strand
CCTCACCCGCAAGATGGGCTACTGGGTCAACCTCAACGATCCCTACATCACCTTCACCAACGACTACATCGAGACCTTGTGGTTCCTGCTGAAAGACCTTTACAACAAAGGCCTGCTCTATAAAGGCTATACCATCCAACCCTATTCGCCCGCTGCCGGCACCGGCCTCAGCTCGCACGAACTGAACATGCCTGGCTGCTACCGCGACGTGAAGGATTTGACTTGCGTGGCGTTGTTCAAATTGAAAAATGATGTACGGCTGCCACAGTGTGACAGCCCTACATACGCTATAGCGTGGACGACAACGCCGTGGACCTTGCCGAGCAACACCGCTCTCTGCGTCGGTCCGAATATCGACTACGTGCTGCTGAAGACCGTGCATCCCTACACCGAGGAGCCTTGCTATATCCTCATGGCCAAAGCTTTGGTCGAGACCATGTTCAAGGAAACCCCCGAGGTCGTGAAGGAATTCAAGGGTAAGGATTTCGTCGGCATCGAGTACGAACAATTGATTCCTTGGGTCAACCCGGGCGAAGGCGCCTTCCGCATCATCCCTGGCGACTATGTCACCACTGAGGACGGTACCGGTATCGTCCACATCGCACCCACCTTCGGTGCCGACGACAAGCGCGTGGCCGCCGCCGCTGGCATCCCACCCTTGCAGATGATCGACAAGGACGGCAAGCCACAGCCTATGGTGGACCGCACGGGTAAGTTCTTCCGCATCGAAGACCTTGACCCCGACTTCGTCAAGAACTGCATGGACGTGGAGGCCTATCGTCCCTACGCCGGCCAGTTCGTGAAGAACGCCTACGACCCCACCAAGACCGAGAAAGACAAGAGCCTCGACGTCGACATCGTGATGCTCCTCAAGGAACAAGGCAAGCTCTTCAAGAGCGAGAAACATACACACAACTACCCGCACTGCTGGCGCACCGACAAACCCGTGCTCTACTATCCCCTTGACAGTTGGTTCATCAAGACCACGGCCCTCAAAGACCGCATGATCGAACTCAACAAGACCATCAACTGGAAGCCTGAAGCTACCGGCAGCGGCCGTTTCGGCAACTGGCTGGAGAACCTCGTCGACTGGAACCTGTCGCGTTCGCGCTATTGGGGCACACCGTTGCCCATCTGGCGCACCGAGGACGGCAAGGAAGAGATCTGCATCGGCAGCGTCGAAGAGCTCAGCAACGAGATCGAGAAATCCATCAAGGCGGGCTTCATGACAGAGAACCCCTATGCCAGTGAAGACTACACCAAGTTCGACTTGCACCGTCCTTATATCGACGGCGTGGTTTTGGTTTCGCCAAGCGGCAAGAAAATGATGCGTGAACCTGACCTCATCGACGTGTGGTTCGACAGCGGCGCCATGCCTTATGCCCAATACCACTACATGGGGGAAAAGACTAAAGACGGAAGACTTAGGACGGAAGGACAACCGCTGCCCTTCCCTGCCGACTTCATCGCCGAGGGTGTCGACCAGACCCGTGGATGGTTCTTCACCCTGCATGCCATCGCTACGATGTGCTTCGATAGTGTGGCCTACAAGAACGTCATCTCCAACGGCTTGGTGCTCGACAAGAACGGCAACAAGATGTCGAAACGTCTGGGCAATGCCGTCGACCCATTCGGTGCTATCGAGAAATTTGGTGCCGATGCTGTGCGTTGGTACATGATCACCAACTCGCAGCCCTGGGACAACCTGAAGTTTGACGAGGCCGGTGTCGACGAGGTGCGCCGCAAGTTCTTCGGCACCCTCTACAACACCTACGCCTTCTTCGCCTTGTACGCCAACATCGACAAGTTCGACTACAGCCAAGCTGACATCGACATCAAAGACCGTCCCGAAATCGACCGCTGGGTTCTCTCGGAGCTCAACTCCCTCATCCTTGAGGTAGACAACGCCTATCAGAGCTATGAGCCCACTCGTGCAGGTCGTGCCATCGCCGAGTTCGTCGATGCCCACCTCAGTAACTGGTATGTGCGCCTCTCGCGCCGTCGTTTCTGGAAGAGCGAGGACAACACGGACAAACTATCGGCCTACCAGACCCTCTACACCTGCCTCGAGACCGTGGCACGCCTCGCCTCGCCCATCGCTCCGTTCTTCAGCGAACAGCTCTATCGCGACCTGAACAACGTCACAGGGCGTAACAAGGCCGAATCCGTCCATCTGACCGACTTCCCCGTCGCCGACAAATCTTTCATCGACAAGGCCCTGGAGGAACGCATGGAAGCCGCTCAGCTCATCTCTTCGCTGGTGCTCTCGCTGCGTAAGAAAGCCAACATCCGCGTGCGTCAGCCCCTGTCGAAGATCATGATTCCTGTTGCCAATGAGGAAATGAAAGCCCAGATCGAGAAGGTGTCGCACCTCATCAAGAGTGAGGTCAACATCAAGGAGATCGAGTTCCTCTCGCCCGACAACAATATCTTGGTAAAGAACGTGAAGCCCAACTTCAAGACCTTGGGCAAGAAGTACGGCAAACAGATGAAACAGATCCAGGCCTACTTCACCAACATGAGCCAAGACGAGATCCACGCCTTCGAGAAGAACGGCGGCACCCATCTCGATGTGGACGGCGTCGACGTCGAGCTGACCCTCGAAGATGCCTTGATTGCGACACAAGACATCCCAGGCTGGGCCGTCACCTCACAGGACGACCTCACCGTCGCCCTCGACATGACTATTACCGACGAGCTGATGCAAGAAGGCCTCGCCCGCGAGATTGTCAACCGCGTGCAAAACCTCCGTAAAACGGGAGGCTTCGAGGTGACCGACCGCATCGAACTGCTCATCGAGAAGAACGATAAGATCAACAACGCCGTGGCAAAATACGGCGACTACATCTGCAACGAAACCCTAGCCACCATCACCGAAGTGGACGCCTTGGAGGGCGTTGAAGCTGAGGAATTGGTGGAAGGCGTTAACGTGAAAATAATGATAAAGAAGAAATAATGCTTTTGGCCTCTGGCTTCTGGCTTTTGGCCTCTGGCAATCTCAACAGAAGGGAAAACCCTCCTTTACATGGAACTGCCAGTAGCCAGCAGCCAGCTGCCACTGAATAACTTAACAACTGAACAACTGAACAACTACACTACCATGGACACTAACAAGAAAGAACCCCAAGTGCGCTATTCCGACGAAGACCTTGAGGAATTCAAAGCCCTGATACTCGAGAAGCTCGAACAGGCAAAAACCAATCTGGAAACCTTGCAGGCCAACCTCTCTGGTGGCGAGCACAGCACCGATGACACCGCCCCCACCTTCAAAGTGTTGGAAGACGGCTATGCCGTGGCTCAGAAAGAAGAAAACGCCAAACTCGTGGCCCGTCAGGAGAAGTACATCCATAACCTCGAACTTGCCCTCATGCGCATCGAGAACAAGACTTACGGCGTGTGCTGCGAGACTGGACGGCTCATCCCCAAGGAAAGACTTCGCTGCGTGCCCATCACCACCCGTTGCCTCGACGCTAAACTGAAGAAAAAGTGAAAAAAGAAGGCAGCCGCGGCCTTATCTGGTCGTTTGTGGTGATATTTCTTGTCTTACTCTTCGACCAAATCCTCAAGATTTGGGTTAAGACTAGCATGACTCTCGGACAGGACACCTCTGTCATCGGGAGTTGGTTCAGGTTGCTGTTTGTCGAAAACAACGGCATGGCCTTCGGTTGGCTGGGCGGTGGCGGTTTCCTTAAGCTGGCCTTGAGCCTCTTCAGGATCGTGGCCATCGTCGCCTTATTCTGGATCTTGATCCGTCAGGCGAAGAAAGGCACCAAGTTCGGCGTGCTGTTTGGCCTCGCCCTCATCACAGCAGGTGCCATGGGCAACATCATCGACAGCGTGTTCTACGGCCGCATCTTCAGCGAGAGCACCTACACCCAGATTGCTACGCTCTTCCCTGACGGGGGCGGCTATGCCGGCTGGCTGCACGGGCGTGTGGTCGACATGCTCTACTTCCCCATCATCGATGTGGCCCGTGAAAATGCTACCTGGCTACCTGATTTCTTCTTCGGCCCTGACGGGCATTTCATCTTCTTCCGCCCTATCTTCAACTTCGCTGACGCGGCCATCACAGTCGGAGTGTTTTATATGCTGCTGTTTCAGTGGAAATGGCTGAAAACCTTGAAATGAAAACAAAAAAACGGGAACATTTTTTTCCCGTTTTTTTGTTTCTAAAGACATGGTTACCATGTCTTTAGAAAGTTGATGATAGATGGTATTCCCCGCTACCATAAACCTTTGTTTCGTAACCCATGGCTGTTGGCAGACAGACCTCTGCCGTGGTGTTTGCTGGAATGACAAAGTCCCAATCAAAATGGTTGCCTTCACGTTTCCATCGGCTTTCGATACGACCGGAGACAGAGTTATATGAACAATTCACAAAACCCAGTCCCTCAATGGGATAGGGCTTAAGTTGTATCTTGCTGTAACCAGGTTCCAAAGCCCGGATGCCACCTAGATATTCATATTCCCAAAGGATAAGGTCACCGAGCAGCATCACATGGTTACCTGAGTTCATGGCAGGATCGGCCGTATTGCCATTCCAGAGTTCCCAAATGGTAGAGGCCCCATTACGATACATATAACCCCAACTTGGATATGTGTCGTTAGAGGCAATCTTAAAAGCCAAATCACCACGACCATACTCCGTCAGGGTACGCATGAGTTGCTGGATGCCAATGACACCCGTTGAAACATGACCACCACATTCGTTTTCAGTCTTGTCAACAATACTTTGCAACACTTTATCTTCCAATCCTTTGGGAACCATGCCAAACCACAATGGTAAGATATTGGCAGTCACCGTATTATTGGCATAAATACCCGTCACGCGATTGAAATACTTGTCATTGAATGCTATAGTGCTGGTAGTAATCTCCTTTTGGAAGAATGTCACATCTTCATCGAAGCCCAAGACCTTGGCAAACTTGGCCATCTTGCCGCAGAGATGGCAGTAGAACGGTGTGGACAACACCGTCGCATCAGTAATGCGAGTCGGGTCATTGGAGTGGATCAGTTCGAGCGACTCGGGGGGCATGCACCAGTCACCATAGGTGTCGCGAGGCATGAGGCCTGCCCGCATGTAGTCGCCTTTCATGTGGAGCATCCATTTTTTCCAAGCCGCATAGTGCTGGCGGATGGGTTCATTGTCTCCGAAACGGGTGTAGAGCATATCCGTCACAGTGATCATGGCACCTGGCCAGGTCATGTTATCGGTGTAACCGCGCCAATAGGGCGGGATGACATTAGCCAACGAGCCGTTTTCCTGTTGGCTGTCGTCTCCATCAGTGAGCCATTTGGCGTAGAGCTGATGGTTGTCGAAAATGTACGACTCGCCGTAGTTACCAGTAGTGCGGTCGCCCGTCCAACCCATACGCTCATCGCGTTGTGGGCAGTCGGTGGGCATGGACCGATAATTGCCACGGATGCCCCAATAGGCATTATGGTACACTGCATTGATAACCTCATTGGAGGTCTCAAACGAGCCTGTGACCGGCATCTCATCATAGATAACCCAGCCCTCGAAATCATCCAAAATGGGCGTTTCGCGTAATCCAGAGATTTCAACATAGCGGAAGCCATGATAGACGAACATCGGATGCCAGTTGAGTTGAGCGTTGAGCGTTGAGAAATGCGAAGCATTCGACGGCGTCAATTTAGAGTTGTCGGCGACGATGTAGTGGTCGGTATTCTCGGAGCTGCGAAGGTTGGCCGTATAAAGGGTGCTATCGGGGGTGAGAAGTTCGGCGAAACGCAGAGTGATGGTGTCGCCGGGTTGTTGCCCACGAGCCTTCATGTCGATGAAACCAACCATGTTTTGACCCATATCTAAATACCATTTATTTTTATTTTGGAACATTTCGACGGGCTTCAATTTCTCCATCACAGCGATGTTAGGGTTGGGCTGGGCGCTAAGTTGACCTTCGGGAGCTTCTACCAGTTCTGCTTGGAGCCAAGCATTATCGTCATAGCCGGCGGTGTTCCAATCGCCAAGGTCATAGTTCTCATCGTATGTCTCGCCATCCCATTCGTTGGCGGTGCGGATGGGACCTCGGTTGGTGATCTTCCATGTCTCGTCGCTAACAATGGTCTCTTTTTGACCGTTCTTATAAGTCACTTCAAGTTGCAGTAACAGGCGCGGGATACCAAATCCGAACACGTGTTCAGAGCCGTCCCAGTTAGGGTTGGCTTCGTTGTAACGAATGGAAGTAAAGCGCCCACCTTCAAGGATGACGCCAATGGTGTTTTCGCCTTGTTGGAGCATGTCCGTGACATTATACGAGTTGAAATACACGCGTTTCGAGTACCAAGAAAGAGTGGGCTTCAGCAATTCTTGAGGTGCGACTTCGCTGCCGTTGAGGTAGGCACTATAGACACCCATGCCACTGACATAAAGGTGAGCCTCACTGACTTCATTGAGGAGGTTAAAATCCTTGCGAAGGTAACGGGCGGCGAGACGCGTTTTACCCACCAGCACATCGTCATCAAACGCATGACCAATCCATTTGGCCTGCCAATCCTCTTGGTTCAACAAGCTGATTTCAAAAGAATTGACTTCACTTTCAAGCCTTGTCTTGCTTCTCTTATTGGAAACGGTTGCGAAGACCTTCCAAAAAGCCTTCTCCCGGCTTTGTAGTTGCTTGCCCTCATAAGAGATATAAAGCATTTGGTTAGAAGGAATTACGCCCGAATCCCAAAGGTCACCCACACCGTTTTTGGCTTTTTCAGCTGTCGATGCCACGATGATTCGGTAGTTTTGTTGCACTATTTCATTTTCTGTGGTCTTGTAGTTCCAACTGAAGCGCGGCTGATTTGTAGCCAATGCCTGCTCATGGAATTGTTGCTCTACATTTAGATTGGTAATGCTGACTTTCAATTTGCCATCGCAGGAAATAAGGGCAATGAGGATTAATAGAAACAATGAGATGCGTTTCATATTGGTGTATTTTCTTGCAAAAATAAAAAATCCCGCCAATGAATTGACGGGATTTTCAATTTTTACGCATGTAGAGACGTTTCCTGACACGTCTCCTTTGGGTTTAAATGTAGAGACGTTTCAGGAAACGTCTCTACCAAATTATGCCTGTTTGCGGGCTGCAATCAGCAGATCCAGCATCTTGATGGCCGAATCGCTGATGACCGTGCCGGGACCGAAGATGGCCACAGCGCCGGCATCGTAGAGGAACTGGTAGTCCTGCGCGGGAATCACGCCACCCACGGTGACCATGATGTCGGGACGACCGAGCTTTTCAAGCTCCTCGATGACCTGCGGCACAAGGGTCTTGTGACCGGCAGCCAAAGAACTCACGCCCAGGATGTGGACGTCGTTCTCCACGGCCTGCTTGGCAGCCTCGGCGGGCGTCTGGAACAGCGGTCCCATGTCGACGTCGAAACCGATGTCGGCATAACCGGTGGCCACCACCTTGGCGCCACGGTCGTGACCGTCCTGTCCCATCTTGGCAATCATGATACGCGGACGACGGCCTTCCATCTTGGCGAACTCGTCGGCCTTGCGGCAGG
>CADBGN010000099.1 GCA_902794155.1 uncultured Bacteroidia bacterium | reverse complement strand
TGCCTCCACTCAGGCCTCTGTGTTCCTCACTGCAAGCTCCATCAAGATCTTCGCCTTGGGTGCTGCCTCGTTCTGCGTGGCCACCGCTGGCGGTCTGCTCGGTGCCAAGTTGATGAACCTCTTCCTGAAGGAGAAGATCAACCCGATGATCGGTGCCGCTGGCGTCTCGGCTGTGCCGGATAGCGCTCGTGTTGTCGAAGTGGAAGGTCAGAAGTACGACCCGTCGAACCACCTGCTCATGCACGCCATGGCCCCCAACGTCTCTGGCGTTATCGGCTCGGCAGTGGCAGCTGGTGTGATGATGTCGTTCCTGATGATGTAATCCCTAGAGGGAGTCACATACGACTCCCTCTTTATCTAAATCTAATAACCCATTTTAAACTTAAAACTAATGAAAAAAGCATTTTTACTAACGGTTTTGTTGGCGGTCTTTTTCGGCACTGCCAATGCACAATTCCTTGATTTTTCACGAAATAGAAACGACATCACCATCGGTTTAAACCTCGGTGCGGTAGGCTATCATTTTGATGGCCAAATCGACAAGACCTATGTTGGTTTTGGCGGTGGTGTAAGTGCTTCTTTTATGGGCGTTTATGTCGACTTTATCTATCAGTCGCCTGAGCACCGTTGGGGCAGGAAGATCAACCCTATGGTTTATCATGATCACACCGCCTTGACTATCAATGCAGGTTACAAAGTCCCTGTTCTGTCTTGGCTGACTGTCACTCCTCTCATCGGCTACAGCAACGAAACCACTGGTTGGACAGATTGCAACACCCTCAACATAGATTTTGAAAACCATTCTGTCTACCACGATTATGAAGTCGAAAACAGGAACAACCACTTCAACTATGGCCTCGGCCTTTCAGTGAAGCCTATCGAATGGCTCGAAATCGGTGGCGTTTGCACCGCCCATGCCGTATACGGGAATATTTCCGTGAATTTAATGAAGCTAGATATGTAATCACAAATCCAACTAGGAATAATTCTTATTGAATAGAAAGGCAGAGATTTTTTTCTTTGCCTTTCTTTTTTTTCTATTTTTGTGCTGATAAAACTCTAAGAGATGAAACGTTGCTTTTTTATACTTCTTTTAAGTTTGGCATTACTGCCATCATGGGCTCAAATCAACAACACTACTATCAATCCACCCCGCCTCAAAGTGGGCGTAGTGCTAGGCGGCGGCGGTGCCAAAGGCGCTTCGCATATTGGTGTACTGAAATACATCGAAGAAATGGGCATTCCCGTTGATTATGTGGCGGGCACCAGTATGGGTTCCATCATTGGGGGATTCTATGCCTTGGGATATTCGCCCGATGAGCTCACAGAACTGATTAGCGGCATGGACTGGTCGGAATATATTGGCAACAAGATTGACCGCCCCTTTATGTCGGAAGAAGCTAGGCAACGCAATAGCACTTTGCTATTTCAGGTGCCATTCAGCCACGAGAACCTCTTTGACCACGACCCCAACTCAACCTTTATCAGCCAGTTGCCGAGTGCATACGTCAACAACAGCTCTTTGATTAATTTGTTCAACGACCTGTGTGTAGGCTATCAAGAAGAGATGAACTTCAACGACTTGCCCATTCCTTTTGCTTGCGTGGCTACTGACATGATTACGGGCAACGAAGTGGTGCTGCGGAGCGGCAGTGTGCCTACTGCAATGCGTGCCAGCATGGCCATTCCCGGTGTATTTTCGCCTGTGATGATGGGAGACAAAGTGCTTGTTGACGGCGGTTTGGTGAACAACTTCCCTGCCGATGTGCTGCATGAGATGGGAGCCGACATCATCATCGGCGTTGAAGTAACTTCCACTAAGGATGTCACAATCAACGACTTGAAATCATTACCTCAAGTGTTTGCTCGCCTGGTCACCAACAGCACAAGCGCCAAACGAAAAGAAAATCGCGAAAAGTGCGCTGTGCATATCATCCCCGATATAACTGGCTTTGGCATGCTCAGCTTCACTCCCGAGGCTATCGACACTTTGGTGGGTAGAGGCTACAAGCGAGCTAGCGAGTTCCACGACCAGCTCCTTGCCATCAAACAAGCCGTTGATGCCTCGGCAGGACATCCCGTGAGCAAAACGCTCCGTGCACCTCATGCCAAGAACCTAGCCAACGACTCCGTACTGATTCGCTCTGTCACCATCAACAATGTCAGCGACCGCGAAAGTCGTTGGCTCCTCAGAAAAAGCAAGCTAAAAGTGGGTAACTATTATACAGAAAGCGACATCGAACAAGCCATGAAGACTTTTCGCGGCACAGGCTGTTTCGATGAGATTACCTACCAAGTCAAGGAAAACGACTCAATTCATCAAGGGAATCGTCTCTCTGATTATTACAACTTGGAAATCAGCATGAAGCCTGCCATGCCTCATGTGTTTGGATTAGGCGTTCGTTACGACACTGAGGAAGGTGCAGCACTGCTGCTCAACTTAGGTCTGAATGAAAAGAAATTCAACGGTTCGAAGTTCCATCTCAATGCAAAGCTGAGTTACAATCCACGTCTCATCTTTACTTACACCTATTCGAGGTCGTCATTGGCCAATTTCAATCTAGCATATGACTTTCGCAACGAGCATTTTAGGACAACGGCTATCGTGGATAAGATGTTCAATCTGAGTTACCAACAGAATAAGCTAAGCGCCTATATCTCACAGTTTCACCTGCTCAATTTCAGCACCAAGTTAGGCGTATCATACACCAATACGACATTTGATCTTTCCTCTATAACTGGTAATATTTATGATTCCGTTATCTTTGTGTCTAACAAGTTAGTTACGCCGTTTGTCAACATGGAATTTGACAATCTTGATGACACCTATTTTGCCAAACATGGCATCAAAGCTAGCCTGTCGGGGCGTTACCATATTGACTTGAATCCCTTTTCTGAAGAGGATTTAGATCCACAAAGCGGATACTTTGATGTCACATACAATTTACAATCCTATATCACACCATGGGATGGAAGATTCACCATCATTCCCCAAGTGTATGGCCGCTATGTGTCAGGTTATCCTGGTTATTTCAACCTGTGGAATGTTTATGGCGGCGAGATTTCTGGACGTCATTTCAGTGACCAAATGCCTTTCATCGGTTTTGGTTCAGTGGAGCCGGCAAACGACAATGCCAGTGTGTTTCGCGCGGACTTACGTTACAACTTTTATGGCAACCACTATCTGACTGCCATGTACAATTTGTTGATCAATTGGGATATGATACCGTTGATGCAGTTTGAAGACGAGCTCGATCCTCTTGAAGCACAAGGTGCAGGGTTGAAATATTCCTACAACAGTCCTTTGGGCCCCATCTCACTGACAGCGCATTGGTCGAGAAGAACCTCGGTGAACCGTTTTGGAGTATATTTCTCATTCGGCTACACGTTCTAAAACCTTGTTTTTCTGCATAAAACGACGAATCTCCTCGGCATGTCGTCCACGGATAATGATGTGGTGGTTACCTATGGAATGTTGCAACAGATAAGGCTTCAGATTCACATCGAGTGTGATTTGCGTGCGGCAGAAATGGTTGCTGTAAGGCGTTTCAACGGCTTGTGCCTCGACAACGAAATAACGGTCCAGCTGCGGACCACCCCATTTAAATAAGGTGTAGTCGGTCAAAGGCAGCAGGCCTTGTATAGCCACGCCGATGCCTGACTCGAAATGCGAACGCACCACGGTCTCGTCGCACATCGTCAGCGGAATGGTGCAATGCGCCAGCATGGAGGTTTCATCCGTGAGCTGCGACGGATTGGCCATGAAAGCCACCTCGCCACACAAACGTTTGGCCAGATACATGCTCATCAGCGTCTGCATGTCACCTTCACAACCTGCCACGATGCCTTCGTCGTTGAGCAGGGCCAAAGCCAGACAACTGGTCGTGCCGCAGGCTTTCACGATATCGAAGCAACGGACGGTCATGGCGTCCAAGTGTTCCTCTTGGCAAATGCGTTTGATGGTCAAATATGCCTTTGCGGCTTCCAGAATGTCGGCATCCGAAGGCTCTTTTATGGCCTTGGCACGTTTCACCATGGCCTGCGCTACCTTTTCTGCCTCGGTCGGTGCAACGGTTTTGATGTCGTCGATAAGGCGTTGTAGGCCGATGTCGATGGTCTCGATGCCGTAGCGTTGGCGCAGATAATCACGGTCCACGCCGCTGGCAATCAACCAATCCGAGGGTTGTCCGAACAACCCGATTCTGCCTTGTAGAGACGCGATTAATCGCGTCTCCATAACAGCCGATATTATCTCCCTATTCGTCCCATGCAAAATCTTTCCTTCCACCCCGATATTCCCCAAATAGGTCAAAATTTCCAATGAGGCGGCCAAGGAATTGTTGCGACCGTCGGCAATCATCGTGACGGTTTTCGGACGATGTGTTGTGCATATCATCTCCACGTCGATGGTAGACCAAATACGTTTGAAAAGGTTTTCGACGCCGCCGGTGGCGATCATAAATGCATCGGGTATTGTTGTTTGTAGAGACGGTGCATACACCGTCTCTACCATTTCGTCACCAATGATAACAATATCAGCACGGCATTCGTTTTCCAACCGTTGAATCAGGTCGGCATATTCGTTTCTGACAAATTCGTCAGTCTGGAACGAGGAACGTAGGATGATTATTTTCATGGAATCAATTTTGCTATATTAATTTGGTTAAAGCCATTAATTATCGCGATAGTCCTTCTTCTTTTCATACTTCAAGTCCTTCAAGGCCTGCGCCTTCACGTTGATGGTGAAGTTCCAGCTCTTGTAGCTGCCGATAGGAATCCAGTTGAAGCGCATCTCCCAGCAGTGCAAGTCGCGGTAAACGCTAAGGTTAGTGTAGGAGATTTTGTTGTTCACGAAATCCCAACCCGTCGAGAAGGTCACCTTCCACTTTGGTGTGATGCTGATATCGCCGTTAAGGCCGATGGTATGCACATGAGTATTAGTGGCAATACCCATAAAAGCAGCGTATGCGATGGATGTCGTATAGGTTAGGTTGTAACTCACCGAAAGAGACCAGGGCGTGGTCCAATCAATGTAGGCATTGGGATTGCCAAGGATTTCATTCAGCTCGTCGGGGTCGAAATTGCCCGATTTCTTGGCGTTTTCGTTGATTTCGTCACGCAAGGCCTGGCTGCCTTTCTTGCCTTGCAGCTTCTTTAGGTCGTTTTGGTTAAAGGAATAGCTCAAACTGAACCTCCATGACGACCCTGTCTTGCGGAACAAGCGTCCGTTGTCCAAAACTTCGAAGCGGTTGATCCGTCGTCCCAAAGAGTCAGCAGCGTAAGGATCCCATGAGCTGCTGTAATTGATGCCCAACTTCTTGAACAAGGTGGTGCGGCCACTAATCGACACAGGCGAGAAGTTGACCGAGTCCTTGGTCACGTCGTAATTGCCCGAGATGCTGAACGATTCCAAAATCGGGATCTTCTTGATGCCCGTGATAGTGTCGGAGCTCGACGGCACCTTGATTTCCAAATTGTTGGCAAAGCTATAGGTCAGCAACCCTTGTTGGGCTTGCGATGGTGTGCCATAGAGGGCATTGGCATATTTGTTGTAGACCTGTTCCTTGCCGTTGCCGTCGATATAGGAGTCGTAAATGCCCCATTTCGGATCGCCGAAATTGGGACGGTAGGTGAAGCCTATGGTCGGAGTGAAGACGTGTCGGATAGCACGGATGGGACCATTGGCGAAGTTGACCATGCCATAGATCTTAGTGGTGAGGTTGGTGCTCGCGTTGAAGTCCACCAAATTACGGAAACCGTGGATGGTGTCCATCTGAAGATATCCTGTCGAGTCGCTATCTTGAATCCATTGGCGTTCGACACGCTTGAAGTACATATAGTCGTTGAAAGTCAAGTTATTGGTCCACGAGAAGTGCTTGAACAGCTTGATGGTGGCGCTGATGGGTACTCTGTGCGAGATGCCTGTTTGCACATGGTCGCGTATCATCGTTCGGGCCCAACCGCCAAAGTCATCGGTGAAGCCGCGGAAGAGCGCGGTGTCCGCATCGTTGATGTAGGCCTTGCCGTTCATGGTATAACCCATGCTCAGGCTTTGGTACCAGCGTTTCTTGCCTGCCTTGCCCACGTTTTTCAAGGGGTAGAAGGTGTTGACGGTTAAGGTCATCTCGGGCAACGAAGCCGTCACCTGGCGCGTCAACGTGTTTTGGCTATGGCTAGCATTGAGTGTAAGGTAGACCTTACCCCAGAAATTGGTTTGGTAGGCAATGCTCGACCTAAAGGTGTTACTCAACTGGTCGTTTACGGTCGTGGCGTTGTATTTGTTGAAGCTGGCGCTCACAATGTTGACGTTGGCCGAGAAGTTGCGCCGTGGATGAGCCTTGGGGTCTTGCTTGTGGGTCCACTGAATCTTGAAGTCGTTGCTTTCCTCGTAGTCGGCGGCGCCTTTCGTGCCGAGTTTGTTGACAGCGAAGCCCAACGCCATTGATCCGTTGAAGCGGTAGCGTTTGTTGTAGCGGAAGGTCGGCTTGATGCCCCATGATCCGCGGGTATAGATGTCGCCCAAAACCTGCAAGTCATAGTTGTCGTTGATGGCCCAATAATAACCGCCGTTTTCGAGGTAAAAGCCTCGGTTGGCCGACTCACCGTAGGTGGGAATGATTAGACCCGACTTCTTACCTTTCGTATTGGGGATGATGGCAAAAGGCAAGGCCAACGGCAAAGGAATGTCGGAGATGGTCATGTAAATCGGGCCGGTGACAATCTTGTCGTCGGGGATGACCTTCGCCTTGGTGAACTTGAACTGGTAATGCGGATGGTCCTTGAGGTCGCAAGTGGTGTAGCCGCCCGTGCGGATGTTGATGCTGTTGTCATCCATGCGCTTGATGCGCTCGCCGTGCAGGTATCCCCCACTCTCTTCAGTCCACACCTTGGTGATGATGCCTTTCTTCGACTTGAAGTTGTATTGCATCTCCATGGCCTCAAAGGTCGACTCGCCCTGCTTGAAGACGGGGCGACCTTGGATCTTGCCCAACGAGTCGGCAACGCCACGGGCGATGCAAGTGCTGGTCTCGAGGTCAAACTCCAAATAATCAGCCTCAAGGGTGATGTCGTCGTATTCGGCTTTGGCGCTACCATAATAGAAAATTTTCTTTTTGTTCATGTCGCGATACGACGAATCGGCGGCTGAGCAAATCACCTTGGTCTCGATGGCCGACTCCGAACGTCGGGGCTCAATGCGTTGACGTTTTACCTTGTTCAATGAGTCACTAAGCAAAGTGTCAACTTGAAGACTGTCAAGAGGGAGCTTCAACGAATCGGAAAGTGCAACGCTATCGGTCGGAAAAGCCAAAGAATCAGCAACGTGAAACGCAGTAGAGTCAGGTTGAATGGTGTCCGAAACAAAAGTAATCGTGTCAACAATACGTTCGACAACCTTCATGGTGGTATCCATCGCTGCTGGGTCGAAATCATGCTTATTTTTCTCAGTATGAGATAATTGCTTACACCCACAGAACAACACGACCATGACGGCGAACAGACAAAATGCCACCTTCGGAAAATAATTCTTATGTATCGTGCGTTTTTTCAACGTGAAAACGATTACTTTTGTGCGATTGAAATCCGCTGCAAAGATAGTTTTTCAAATCCGCTGCAAAGATAGTTTTTCTTCGCGCATAAATAAACGAACTCAATATGATAGAACGAAAGATTTCCCGATTTGGTGTTTTTTTCCTGATTTTTCTGCTGCCTTTGTGCGCCATGGCACAAAAGGGCGAAAAAATCCAGACCATCGTCATCGACGCGGGTCACGGCGGCAAGGATACAGGTGCCTTGGGCAAAGTGACCACTGAAAAGGCGCTGAATCTGGCCGTCGCGCTCAAGTTCGGAGCTTATATCGAAGAAAACCTACCCGATGTGAAGGTGATCTATACCCGTAAGACGGACAAGTTCGTCGAGCTGAGTGAGCGTGCCGCCATCGCCAACCGGAACAATGCCGACGTGTTCGTCTCCATCCACTGCAACTCCACGGGAACACCGAATTCGGCATACGGTGCCGAGACCTTCGTCATGGGTGAGTCGAAAAACGAGAAAAACCTGGCTGTGGCTAAGAAGGAAAACGCGGCCATCTTGCTCGAAGACAACACTGACGCCTACGACAATTTCGACCCCAACAGCACCGAAGCCTATATCCTCTTCTCGCTTTCGCAAAGCCTCTACCAAAGCCAAAGCCTCGACTTGGCCGGCAAGGTACAAAAACAGTTTGCCAGCAAAGGTCGCCACAATCGCGGCGTGCAACAAGCTGGTTTCCTGGTACTTTGGAAGACTTCCATGCCGAGCATCCTGGTGGAGCTCGGCTTCATCAACCACGCCAAGGAAGAACAGTTCCTCAACTCCGAAAAAGGCCAGACCCAGTTGGCTTTGGCACTTTATCGCGCCTTCGAGGAATACAAACGTGAGTTTGAGGCGGAGAACAACACAACCAGTAAACCCGTCGTCAACGAAAAAAAAGAGAAAAGCGCGAAAGCCGAAAAAAGCAATGTGGGCGACACCTATTTTACCGTGCAGTTTGCTAGCCGCGACAAGAAAGCGGCTTCCCCCGACAAGACCTTCAGCGGCGTGAAAGAAGTTGATGTCTATGAATACAACGGTGCTTTCCGCTACGTCTCAGGCAAGTTCACCAGCAAGGATGCCGCCATGAAACGCCAATCCGAGGTGCGCGCCTTGGGCTACAAGGATGCCTTCGTCATCGCCTTCGTCAACGGCGAGCGCGGCACGGTGAAACAGGCTGAGGAGGCGCTGAAGAAATAGTTTTTGCTCATCGAAGGCCTCCACCGAGTCCTTTTTCAGGCTGTCAGTCTGCTCCTTACCGCTTTGGATAAGGGTTTTGGTAGGCTCCTTACGGCCTTTTTGATAACACCTTTATTTCCTGTATTTCTTCAGCAAATCTTCCATCTGCTTTCGATAAGTCTCAGCTTTTAAAGGGTTGCTCTCGCGGTTCGTCGTGGCCACGTATGCCAGGTTGTTGTATCTGCTGTCGACGATGATAAGGCCGCATTTGCTCATGTCTTTATAAGGTACGGTGTACATGGTTCCCATGGTAAGCACCCCAATGAGCACACCTTTACCAATCTGACCAGCATAGTTGCCCCCAGTTCTGGTGAAGCCCCAGTTATAGGCCAGCAAACCGAAGCGTTCGTTTCGTGCCTCAAGGATGGAATCGATGAGTGGTGGAATTGGGATGTCCTTTGCCTTGACGTTGCTTTCGAGATAGTTCATCAACATGTAGATTTCATACTGAACCTTGTTGTTTACGAGGCTGTCCTCAATGACGATGTGCCCTTTGACAGGCAAGGTTTTGTTTCGTGACAATTCTTTTTCAAAAAGCGTTTTGGCGACTTCCGTAAGCGAGTCGCTGTGGGTGATATTATTGCCCTTCTCGATGATCCCGACGTAATTCAGTGGTTCAAATTGCTGCACCTGTCTAATATCGGCACGAGTCAAGGAGGAGACAAAGCCTCTGTTGGCAGTGCAAGATGCAAAGAATCCGCCAAAGAGAAATGATGCAACGATGATTAAAAGTGTCTTTTTCATTAGCGTTTGGTTTTCATTGGCAAAAGTAAGCAAAATCATATCTAAAACCCTACAATTATATCAGCAAACTGACTCCATCCCCAGGCGGATTTATAGGCGTCCACACTTGTTGATGGCACCTTGATTTCTTGCAAAGGACAGCCTAAAAACGGGTTGTCACTGGCCTGGGGAGGATAATTGGTTACGGGTGGCGTGGTCGCATGGCAGGTCACTGACGTCAAGGACGTGCAGTCCCTGAAAGCATAATCCGTCAATTCCTCCAGAGTTTCAGGTAGTTCAATCGATTGCAGATTGGTGCAATTGCCGAAAGAAGTCCTGTTGATATGTTTCATGGCCGGCATATTGATTTCTTTCAGGTTTTCGCAAGAAGTAAACGCCCCAGAAGCCAAAGAATACACCGAAGGCATCTCGACCGATGTCAGGTTCTTGCAAAAGGCGAACGCCATAAGGCCAATGGTCTCAACGGAATTGGGAACGTTGATTGAAGCCAAACTCTCGCAACCTTGGAATGTATAGTTATAAATCGTTTTCATTCCTTCAGGAAGGGTGATGGAAGTGAGTTTCTTGCATCCATAAAAAGCAGCATCATCGATTTCCTCGATATGGGAAGGCATCTTAACCCTCACTAACTCACTACATTCCGCAAACGCGCCGCCATAAATATATTTGTTGACCGTTTCTGGAATTTCGACGGATGTCAGACCTTCGCAAGCATTGAACGCACCTCCACTAATGCCTACAACACGATAGGTTTGTCCGAAATGCATAAACTCTTCAGGAATAACGACATCCCCTTCATATTTCCAATCTGATTCATCTTCGAAATAAAACATGTTGGCGTATGTCACCTCGGCTTCCGTTGCCGAAATGATACGGAAAAACATTCTTGTTGCGTCTTCGAAAGTAGCTTCCACAATAATACGCCCGTCGTTGGTCACTTCCTTAGTGGAAACGATTTTGAGGGTTTTATTCTCGTCTTGTTTTACACATCCTGTAACGACCAAGGCAAGCAATAGAAGCATGATACTCGTTATTTTTCTCATCATTTTCATATTCAATGTTTTATATGGTTAAAATCCAGTGATAATGTCGGCATAGCGCGACCAAACATAGTCGTTCTTGTAAGCTTCAACACTTTGCATGGGCACATAGATGGTTTCGAGCGAGTCGCTTAAAAACAAAGGACCTTCATAAATGATACCATACGGAGATTTTGCTGGGGGTGTCATGGGGCGACAAGTCAAGGACTTCAGTGCGGAATGCATGAACACTTCCATGCCGATGGATTCAACTGATTCTGGAATCTCGAAGGTGGTAAGGGAAGGACATTCGCCAAAAGCCCAGTCGCCTATCCACACGATTGTATTGGGCAGTTTCACGGTGCTCAGGTGTTCGCAACCTGCAAAGCAACTGTGCATGATTTCCGTCATTGAATTAGGCACTTCTACAGAAGTCAGACCTGTTCTGTCGAAGGCTGCATAGCCAATGTAAGTCAAAGAGTTGGGAAGATTGATGGAAACCAATTCGTCGCAGCTGTAAAATGCCTGGTCACCGATACGGGTGATAGTATTGGGCAATTCCACTTCGGTCACAAAACTGGCATAATAGAGACTATGCCCATCAAAGAAATAGCCAAAGGCATGGTCGCCAATGCCCACAACGGTGTAGTCTTTCCCAGAATGGGAAAACTTTTCGGGAATGGTTACTTTGCCCCGATAGATCCACCCCGCCGATTCATGCTCATAGTCGTAGAAGTCGTAGTAACTGACCACCTCGGCAGTGGTTTCGTTAAGCAGTCGGAAATACATTCTTGTGCTGTCGGAGTACAAGGCCTCGACAATCGTCCCATCGGCATTTTCGACTTCCGTCGTGGAAACGAGCGAGATGACTACTGGCTCTTCTGGCTTCTTTTTGTCGCATCCTGAAAATGCAGTCAGGAGCAACAAAACGAATGCAAATAGGTTTGTTTTCTTCAAGATTTTCATGGTTTTATAACTTTATGATTTTATTCAAAAATAGGTTTCCGTCATTCATTGTGACCCGAATCGAGTAGATGCCCGCAGGCAAACCACTTACATTGATTTCGTTGATGCCTTGAACAGTTTTCACCAGCTGCCCGAGGGCATTGTAGACTTGCACCTCGGCAGCCTCAACGCCTTCAATAACAACCTTCTCCCTGGCAGGATTAGGATAAACAGTCAACAAGCTTCCAGGTTTTTCATTCAAGCCTTCACACTCGGAATAATAGAATGTGGTGGTATAGCCATCATCGTTTGCACGCAACTCCCAATCCAGCAACTTGTTATGGATGGGCAGCTCCTCATCCCAAACCATCATGATACCCGCAACGGTCTCCACTGGCACCGAGAGGTCATAATTGTAGGTCATCGTGCTTTCCAGTTCCCAATCCCTTAAATCGTCGTTGTAGTAACTCGCTGAAGAATAGCAATTCCCGTTAGCA
>CADBGN010000098.1 GCA_902794155.1 uncultured Bacteroidia bacterium | reverse complement strand
AGCGGGGGGAGGATTCGAACCTCCGACCTCCGGGTTATGAGCCCGACGAGCTGCCTCTGCTCTACCCCGCATCGTGCGAAAAATCTCGGAAAACAAAAATTTTTGCTCCCGAAATCGGCTGCAAAAATAATAATTTTGTTTCTTTGCAGGGTAAAAAATCAAGAAAAAATTTCACTATGACGCATAAAGCAGGCTATGTCAACATTATAGGTCGCCCTAACGTGGGCAAGTCAACCCTGATGAACCAGCTCGTTGGGGAGAAAATCTCCATCATCACCTCGAAAGCGCAAACCACGCGCCACCGTATCCTCGGCATCGTCAACGGCGACGACTTCCAAATCGTCTTCTCCGACACACCCGGCATCATCAAAGACCCGGCTTACAAGATGCACGAGGTGATGAACCAGTTCGTCAACGTGGCCCTCATCGATGCCGACCTCATCCTCTTCGTCGTCGATATTACCGACAAAAAGGTTGAAGAAAAGACCGTCGAAAGACTGAAGACCACCGACATCCCTGTCTTCGTGCTCATCAACAAGATCGACCTCTCCACGCAGGAGCAGGTGGAACAAGCCGTGGAACAATGGCGCGAGACCTTGCCCAACGCCACTGTGTTCCCGCTTTCGGCGCAATACAATGCCAACGTGGAATTCATCTTCAAACAGATTCTGGAAAAACTGCCCGAGTGCCCGCCCTATTTCCCCAAGGACGAACTTACAGACCGCTCAATGCGTTTCTTCATCACCGAAATCATCCGAGAGAAAATTCTATTGAATTACCAGCAGGAAATTCCCTACTCCGTGCAGGTCGAGGTGGAGAGCTACGAGGAGACCGAGCACCGCATCCATATCCGCAGCGTCATTTATGTGGCCCGCGACTCGCAGAAGGCCATCATCATCGGCAAGGGCGGCAGCGCTATCAAGAAACTCGGCATGCAGGCCCGCACCGACATCGAGGAGTTTACAGGAAAGAAAATCTTCTTGGAACTGTTTGTGAAAGTCGACAAAGACTGGCGCGACAACGAAGCAGAACTGAAAAGGTTTGGCTACGAAGCGTAGCGTGTCGAAGACACGGTATCCTATTTACCCTACACTCGCAGTGTAGGGGCCCTCAACGTCTCACGCGTGTCAAAGACCTGGCATCCCACTTACTCTACACTCGCAGTGTAGGGGATCTCGACATCTCACCGCGTGTCGAAGACACGATATCCTTACTTAACCTACACTCGCAGTGTATGGGCCCCCAACATCTCACCGCGTGCCAACGGCACACCACAGCAGACTCAATCCGATGATGTAGCGTGTCTCCGACACGCCATGTACGAGCACTAGGTCATGTCTCCACCCCCACACCACGTATGAGATAAACAGAATGGTGTGCTTTCAGCACACTGAATCAGAAAAATGTGTACTTTTGCCGCAAATTTCAAACTCAAAGAAAAATGTCAAACATTGTAGCAATTGTGGGGAGACCCAATGTGGGAAAATCGACGCTCTTTAACCGTCTGCTGAAGCAGCGCATGGCCATCGTGGAAGAGACGAGTGGCGTGACGCGCGACAGGCACTATGGCAAGAGCGACTGGAACGGCAAGGAATTCACCGTCATCGACACGGGCGGCTATGTGGTTGGGTCGGACGACATCTTTGAAGAAGAAATCCGCAAACAAGTAGATTTGGCCATCGACGAGGCAGATGTCATTGTCTTCATCGTCGACGGTCGCGAAGGTCTGCATGTCCTCGACGAGGATGTAGCAGTCATCTTGAGGCAGCAGAAGAAACCCGTCCTACTGGCCGTCAACAAAATAGATGAACCCAACAAGGAAATCTTGGCAGGTGAATTCTATGCTTTAGGTCTGGGTGAGCCTTTCCCAATGTCGGCCATGACAGGCACAGGTACGGGTGAGCTCCTTGACAAAGTCTGCGAACTCCTACCCTCCGACACCACCGACTTCGACACCGACCTGCCCAAGTTCACCGTGGTGGGAAGACCCAATGTCGGAAAATCATCATTGATCAATGCCTTCCTTGGTACCGACCGCCATATCGTCACCGACATCGCTGGCACAACCCGCGATGCCAACTACACGCGCTATAAAGCCTTCGGCATGGAGTTCATGCTTGTTGATACCGCTGGTCTGCGTAAGAAGAGCAAGGTGGAAGAAGACATCGAGTTCTACAGCGTGCTGCGTTCCATCCGCGCCATCGAAGACAGCGACGTCGCCATTCTCATGCTCGACGCGACACAAGGCTTCGAGGCTCAGGACATGAACATCCTCCGTCTCATCGAGAAGAATAAGAAAGGCTTGGTGATGGTCGTCAACAAGTGGGACCTCGTGGAAAAAGACTCCAACACACACAAAGCCTACGAAGAGCTGATCCGTTCCAGAACGGCACCCTTCACCGACTACCCCATCATCTTCACCTCGGCCATCAACAAGCAACGCATTTATAAGGTGCTGGAGACGGCACACAAGGTCTACGAAAACCGCGAGCGCCGCATCCCCGTACGCGAGCTGAACGACAAGATGCAAGAAATCATCAACTCCGTGCCACTGCCGACAGCCTCACGCGGACGTTTCCTAAAAATCAAGTATATCACCCAGCTGAAGAGTATCGCTCCCCAGTTCATCTTCTTCTGCAACCTACCTAAAGACGTGAAGGAAAACTACAAACGCTTCTTGGAAAACAAGATCCGTGAGACTTGGGACTTCAATGGCGTACCGATTCAGTTGATTTTTAAGGAGAAGTAAACTATGGCTTCTGGCTCCTGGCAGTTGGCTGTCGGCAATTAGCTATTAGCCTTTAGCCTAGTGAGGCCAAGCTAATAGCTAACGGCTAAAAGCTAAAAGCCAACTATGCCAAGGACCAGAAGCCAAAAACAACAAAATGGAAAACAAGGAAGAACCTATAAGAATCGACAAATGGCTGTGGGCGGCGCGTCTCTTCAAGACGCGAAGTCTGGCCGTGGATGCCATCAAGGGCGGCAAGGTGAAGGTGGACGACAACCCCGTGAAGCCCTCACGCGAAGTAAAAGTGGGCGATGTCATCCAAGTGCAGATTGAACAGTTGCACAAGGTAGTGGGAGTGAAGACTGTTATCAAAAACCGCGTCTCCGCCAAACAGGTGCCCGAAGTATACAACGACCTTACGCCCAAGGAGGAATACGAGCGCATCGAGTTCATGCACGCCTACAAGGCAGAGTGGCGCGACCGCGGCGCAGGCCGACCGACGAAGAAGGAGCGGAGGATGATTGAACGATTGAAGGATGAGATGTAAAATGCCCGACTATTACAAAAGCACCCCCTCTCAGCGACCACATTGACCGCGTGGGACAGGTGTTTTATCAGTCTGCATAATAAATTATTTCGCTTTCAGTTCAAAACTCCCATCCAACTTCTGCACAACCACAAGTTGATCTTTCCTCTCGACAATCTCTTGAGGGCGCAAAACACCTAATGTTTTGCCAAACTCCACTTTAGTTTCTATACCTTGCTCATTGATAAAGGCACAAAACGAATGCACTTCGTTTGTTGTAGGATTGGCAACGGTCTTTACCTGCATTTTACCGTATTGTTTGGCGAAATCCATCAAAGGTTCACTTATCATCTTCAGGTTTTGAATAGGTTTGGTTATGACATTATTCGTTATTGCTTGATTTTCAATTGTATTTTTCTTTTCTGTTTTTCTCAATCGGGTAAAATAATACCAAAAGAAAAACGCTACCAAAGGAAGTATTACAACCAGCAGCAAGACTGGCCAAAGGACTTCTGACAAATAATAATCTTTGTATTTTCCATAAGGGCCTAATCCAACCAATACACAAAGCCCTGTCAAAAACCAAACCGCATAAATCATAATCGTGATTTGCCATCCTTTGCTCAAAGACTTAAACCTATTCAATAACGAGCCACTCGACTTCTTCTTCTCTTGTTCATGTAATTGTTCACCACAATACTGGCAGAACGCTGAATCTTCTGCAATCTCTTTTCCACAATGTCTACAATACATAACTCTTTGATTTATAATTCCACATCCGCTGAATTTATTTCGTATTCATTTGACTTGTCAAAATTAGCCTCGACAAGTACTGGCTCATTTTTGTTGTCATTTCGATTGTTCCTTTTCAATCCTCTCCAATTGATAAGGCAAAGTGTTGCCAAAACAATCAGCAATGTGGGCGAAATGAATTCATAAAGGTCATAATAATGGAAATCCATAGCTGATGACAACAACATAAACATGGCAGTATATGCCACAACTTTCATGGTTTTTTGCCACCATTTTGTTCCAGATTTTCTGAAACACCACAGATATATGCCCAAACCAACAAATTGAATGGTGCCGATAAACTCACTAATAACAATGCTTTGCGGTTTTGTTGGATAACCGATTTGCAAATACGTTCCTATCGGCCTGATATAAGAATTTGAAGTAATTGGCTGAGGAAGCGAGTGTTCTGGAAACTCAAGTTTGGTCATAAAAACCACTCCAGCAATAAACAAAACTACACCATATGCAATTGAGATTCCGCCAAGTATTTTTAATGCGATGTGCCTCTCCAAAGGGTTTTCAACGCAGTTTTTCTTTCCCAAATGGCACATCATCCACCAAAACAAAAGGCCTAAAACAGGTAGGCTTTGGAACACATGGCTGTAAAATTCACTTTCTGTCATAACTTATTGATTTTTAATTTGATTATCACTCTAAAGCAATTGACACTATGACGATGACCACGATTATTGAAAGGGCTATGATACCTGCGATATTCCAACCTTTCTGTATCTTGTTGAACCTTTCAACATCCGCTTGTTTTTTGAACTTTCCAATCCTATCCTCACCATAAACCTTCCATGCCCATCGATTACCAAACCCGCCTAAAAAGAATCTCATAATCTGGTTTATTCCTGGAATAAACATTATTATGGCCTGCCACATACAGCCATTACACAATGCCCAAATCAAGGGGAAAGTGAAGGCCCCGAAATTCCAGCCTCGGCGCGGCTTCACTTCATTTTGCAAATCCACTTCTTCAGTAATTTGCATTTGCTCAAAAACAGAACCATCTTTGTAACCACCATTCATATTCTATTGATTTTTAATTATTTAATCCTCCTTATACCTCTAATCACATTTTCAAATGTAACCTTGCTTTCTTTCGATTCTGTAACTGGATAACCCGTCATGACTACTACAAATTTAGTGGGCGAATAGAAAGAATATGTATCCACATGCGTGATAGGGTCTTTGAATATCTGGTCATATTCTGCGTGTATAACCATCTGCCCACCAATATCAACAAAGTCAGGTCCTTTACAATTGGTCATATCCATTCCCTGGGCATGGGAATAAGCAGCCATCTGTTTGGCCTCATCCATAAACGACACCCTGAATTGGACAATTTTCTTCAAATGGGCGATTTCTTTTTCTTCGTTAATGTAGTGTCGGTTTAGATTGTCCAAAAAACCTGACATTTCCGAATAATCCCCATCATGACAGTTTACAATTATGCTTGAGTTTTTTGAGGGGTCATTTTGAAAAAATTTGTATTTAAGATTAAAACTAGTATCCACAATCAAATACATTGTCTTGGGGATGGGTATAGTATAGCCCTCAATGGTGTGCCAAACATAATTGTCCATATCATACACATGGCTGTTAAAAATTGTCTCTTGCCATTCGTTTTCGTAATTGTATGACGCTTGATAGTTCAATTCGAGAAATTCTATTCTTTCTTGTAATGTCAACCCTTGTAGCCATGAAACAAGTCCTTCATCTTCTCCATATTGATCATAAATTGCTTGCCTGACAACTGATTCTTTATATTGGTGGTCTCTTGTCGCTTTATCATATTTGCCGAACTCATCCATGCCAAACCTGTCAATATACTTATCATTGTCATAAATAATAGACCCTTGCTTAATACTAGTACCCTCAGGTAAACTCTTCCTGAATGCCGAACGCTCCTTTTCTTGTATTTGGTATAGATCTCTTAATTTATTCAGCCCCATATTCTTATATGCAGAATTATTATTCGTTTTGGTTTCCTCAGTCGAATCATTTGAAAAGAACACCTTTTGAACCGGTTTCAATACTAGCCCAACACCGATTGCTAACAATACTGCCAAAACAATAAAAACCGTTTTTTTTGTGTGTTTACCATTTTGTTTTACTTGATTGTTTTCCAATTGTCCCAATGAGACATCCTCAGTTACATTTTCTTGTCTTTCGTTAGTATTATCTTCCATATCATTTATGTTTATCAAATTGTTGTCTGACAATAAAAACAGCGTGGAATCAATTCCTTGCTTGACACTCAGGGTTTCCACGCCCACATCTCTAACAAGTATTCCACGCCGTAACGAATACGGCATTTGCAACTTGTCCTTGAGATGTTGCCCCACAAAAGGGAACTAGTGGAAAATTTGAGTGTCAAGGACAGCAACAAGTGCTATTTGATTATTATATGCCTATTGTGCTTATCTTCTGCTTATCAATATACTTTTAGTTTTCAATACGTTACTTAATATTCCTCAATTATTAGCTTCTCTATCCTTTCCATAAACTTGTGTGTAGGTTCCTTGAGTGACCGAGCCTCTTCCATTGAAATGTCATACGCACAATTGTAATCAGCCTTTTGACGGAGCTGGAACAAACGAGCCAGGAAACTGCCATCTTCCAATGAAACCTTCTCAGTTTTCACAAAATGCAAGCTAAACTGTGTTAGCATCCCTGAATGGGTATGTGCAACGATTTCTCTTTGAATGAAAAGGGCTTGCACAATATGAAAACAAGCATAATAAAACCGATTTACAGCCATGTCGGAATAGTCCATATCCATCATTTCATCAGCTTGATTCAGAAACCGATGCGCCCTTTCAACTTGCATGTCAACCAATATTTTTCTCTCTTCTGGCGTCATTGCAATAAGTTTACTGCATCATGTTGAACATTCTCATAAAAGGGCGTTGCCCGATAAGATTGCCATTCCTGCTCGGTGTACATAATCGGATTGATTTCCTCGCCCAACTCGCAGCCTAACAAAACAAAAGGATAACTCACCGTGTCGTAATCCGACTGGGTAAGTTTTTCCTTATTAAGGATGAGGAGTATGTCCCAATCCGAATAAGCATGAGCCGTCCCACGCGCTCGAGAACCATATAACCATGCTTCACCTCCCAAAGGGACGACCTCCGACGCAAGTTGCTTAATATCCGACAAAACGTTTTCCATGGTTTTTGTTATTTCACACCGCAAAACTACACATTTTTTCCAAAACAACAAATTAATAAACCCGTAGAGACGCGCCAAGGCGCGTCTCTACAGGTTTTTGTCAAATGGTAGAAACGTAGCGCGCTACGTCTCTACTAGTTTTTACACCATCAGTGCACCCACAAGACCCAAGATAGCGTAGAACTCAGGCAGAGCGGCGTAGATCAGCGTGTTGGTGAACACGTCGTGACCCTGGCTCACGCCGACGATACCGTTGGCGCAAACCTGTCCCTGACGGATGGCCGAGATCATGCAGGCGAGACCCACGCAGAGACGAAATTACCCGATGCCTCGGGACGTTTCTTGAGACCGCCCTCGGCAGCGTTGCCCGCCGTCGAAGTGCCGATTGAACTTCCGATACCTGCCAAGGCCAACACGAGGCCGAGACCGAGATAACCTAATACTGTTTCTAACATGATGTTTAATTGTTTATTTGTTGATTTGTTGATTTGTTTAATTGTTGATTTCTGTTGACGAGGGACGTTGGACTTAGGACGTAGGACAAAAAAGTCTCACGTCTCACAGTCTCATGTCATTAGGTCTTTAATGGTTTATATCTTCTGCCAGAGCCCTCATAACCCGAATTCTTGAAGAACTCAAGGAAGTTGAGTCGCAGGGGATGCACGAAGGCGCCCAGGATACACATGGCTATGTTGAGCACGTGGCCAATGACCACAATGAGGATGAACCACACCCAGCCGACACCACCGTCGCCCAAAGCCTGTGTGCCGATGGCATTGAAGGCCTCGCCGAGCTTGGCACCCGCCAAACCCAAGGCATACAGACGCAGGTAACTCAGCACATCGCCAAGCAAACCCGTAGCCGTGTTGTAGGTCTCCCACAAACCCGAGCCTACATTGAGCAAAGGATTTCGGTGCAGGTCGTTGAGGAAGAAGATGCCCAAAGCGGAGAGGCCACCTAAAATGATGACGACCCACTTGGTCACTGCCTTGTCCATGACACCCATCAGGGCGAGGCCGCCCACGATGATGCCGCCCACGATAAGCAAAGTCCAGCCCCAAGTGCCCAAGGAGTTGGCAAAGCCCTTCACCTTGGTGCTTTGGTAGGTCTTCACGATCATGGCGAGACAGATGTGCACGATACCGACGATGATGGCCAAAACCATTGTGCCGTCGAATCCGAACAGTTCCTTAGGCACCATGCATTTCTTCACCACGTCGGGAATCCAAGTCCACTCCAACATGTCTGTGGAGAAGAAGGTATGGAACAACACACCTATGATGGTGGTGGCAATGCCCAAGGTGATGCCCAGAGGCGCAATCTTACCCAGTTTCTTCTTCAGCGCCAAACTGCCGAGAATGAGGACGAGGCCATAACCCGCGTCGCCCATGCAGAAGGCAAAGAAGAGCATGAAGAAGATGG
The DNA here is from genome assembly GCA_902794155.1 of uncultured Bacteroidia bacterium. Classification (GTDB taxonomy): domain Bacteria; phylum Bacteroidota; class Bacteroidia; order Bacteroidales; family F082; genus Limimorpha. Next base: position 2,805 of record CADBGN010000098.1, on the reverse strand, counting down.
AGATGAACACCGTCGGGTCGAACTCGTCGTATTTGGGTCGGCCGTACATGTCGGTCAGCAACTCAAACATCGACACGAACTTATTGTTTTTCAGTTTGATGGGAGGATTATCATCCACCTTGGCTTTGTCCTCCAGATAGAAGACGTTCTCCTTTTCAAGCATGTCGCGCAAGGCGGGCTCGTTCACCGCAGGGGCAAAGCCTTCGAATACTGTCAGATAGTCCTCGGCAGTCTTCTCACCCGACACGTGTGCCAGATGCAGGTCGAGCTTCGACAATGTCTTGTCCAACTCGGCTTGTAGCACGGGCTCATGCCATTTCAGTTGGGCCAAGCGATGCTCTTTCTGCTTCACCTGAGCCTCCAAATCGGCAATCTTCTTTTCGATGGCGGCAAAGTCGCTCTCAGGAGCAGGCAGTTCCTTCAGCGGGAAGTCGTAGTCATCGCTTTCGGAGACCACCACGAAATAGCTGTAGCCGTCCACCTTCGAAATCTCGCTCAGCGCATATTGCTCCTTCCAAGCAGGCTCAATAGCCTTAGCCTTATAGAAGTGAAGCTTCAATCCGTTCTCCTTGAGGCGGTCGAAGCTCTTGGCATCGAACTGTCCCCAAGGCTTGCGGTCTTCCACATCCTTGTAGAGTTGTGGCAGCTGGGCTGCGATGGCATCCTTGTCGCGCACGGTCTCCATCACCTCCACAGCGAAGTCGGTAGGCTTTTCGCCTGGATCGTCGGCCTTCTCAATCTCTTTCAACTGAGCAAGGGCTTTACGATAGATTTCCGCGCGAGCCGACAGTTTCTCCGACTTATCGTCGATAGGCTTCAGCGAACGGGTGATGTCGACCACGCCCACCGCTTGCAGCTTCTCGAGGAAAGCATCGGCATCGCCGCTCAGCAGGATGAAATCATATTTCGTCATTTCAGTTACCATCTTCTGCCTCCTCTTCTGCTATGTGTTTGTTTTTCACGATCTTCTGCGAAGCCTTAGAGAGGTTCTCCTCGTCTTCCATATATCGCTTGATCTTACGTATGGCTTCGTTGTAGCCAGGAATTTGCACCTTCTCGTAAAGGTTGACTTTCTGCGTGGTCTTCTTCCGTTGGTAATCCAAGATACGACTCACCTCGGTATAGACCTCCGACTCGATGCCCAGCTGTGCAAGGTTTTTCAAAATCTGCACACCGTCGGCATACCACATGGGCTTGGTGAAGAGGTTGATGTCCTTCACGTCGAACAGCACCTCCTCCAAGGCCGGCACGGGCACGCCTGCAATCTTAACGGTCTTCAGCTTGACATCGGTCACCGAAACCAGTCCTGGCTCAAATTCATTCCAAAGCCGGGCCATGTACTCATACGACTTGAGTTCGGCCTCTAGTTGCTCGACAAGCCCCTCCGAACGCTCCTTGGCTTTCTTCACCTCAAGGCGCAGCGCACTTTCCTTGCTCTTCAGCGTGGGCAGGGCACGGGTACGCGTCTTGAGCTGCTTGTTCAGCTCGTTCAGCGAGGTCTTGTTATATTGGAATTTAATAGCCATGGTTTATGCTTTTTCTTTCCAGTATTTCTCAATGAGTTTCTCCTTCAAACCCGTCTCGGCCTTGGTGAAATACTTGCCAAAGAGCTCCCAGCCCGTGTCAAGCATCTCCTCGATGGAGATATTGACGTCGATGGCCAAAAGTCTAGTGGCATATTCCTTGGCATAGTCGAGGCAGCGCAGGTCGTAGTCGCTCAAGTCGAAGCCGTTCTCCAACTTGGTCTTGGCGTTGGCAGCATCGGCATAGAGTCGCACCGAAGTGTTCATCACGGCGCTGTGGTCCTCACGAGTCTTCTTGTTCTGCACCAACTGTTTCAGACGCGACAGCGAACGGAACGGGTCGACGATGACCTTGCCCGAGTCGGGGTCGGCACGGAGGAACAACTGTCCCTCGGTGATGTAACCCGTGTTATCGGGGATAGCGTGCGTAATGTCGCCGTCGTTCAAGGTCGTCACAGCGATGATGGTGATGGAACCGCCATCAGGCAACTGCACGGCCTTCTCGTAGATCTTCGCCAAGTCGGAATACAGCGAGCCTGGCATGGAGTCCTTCGAAGGAATCTGGTCCATACGGTTACTCACGATACTCAAGGCATCGGCATAAAGCGTCATGTCGGTAAGCAGTACCAGCACCTTCTCGTTCTTGTCGACGGCAAAATATTCAGCCGCAGTCAGAGCCATGTCGGGAATCAGCAGACGCTCGACAGGGGGTTGGTCGGTGGTGTTCACGAAGCTGATGATCTTGTGCAAGGCACCTGCACTCTCGAACTGGTTCTTGAAGAAGAGATAGTCGTCGTTCGAGAGGCCCATGCCGCCGAGGATGATTTTGTCCACATCGGCACGGAGAGCCACCATGCTCATCACCTGATTATAGGGTTGGTCGGGGTCGGCGAAGAACGGGATCTTCTGGCCCGAGACCAAGGTATTGTTCAAGTCGATGCCGGCGATACCCGTCGGAATGAGTTGCGAAGGCTGACGACGCTTGAAGGGGTTCACTGAAGGACCGCCAATCTGGCGTTTCTCGCCTTCCACGGCCGGACCGCCGTCGATGGGCTCACCGTATGCGTTGAAGAAACGACCAGCGAGTTCATCGCTCACATTCAACGAAGGCGGCTCACCAAAGAAGGTCACTTCGGCATTGGTCGGGATGTCTTCCGTGCCGCCAAACACCTGCAGGGTGACGGCATTGTCTTTAATCTTCACCACCTGCGCCAGACGGCCTGCCACGAGGGCGAGTTCGTCGTTGGCCACGCCTTGCGCCTCAAGGGTCACAGTGGCCTTG
>CADBGN010000097.1 GCA_902794155.1 uncultured Bacteroidia bacterium | reverse complement strand
GAAAGATGGGGTGCAAGTTATATGCCCAGAAAGTATGGGCTGCTATCCCTTTTCTTTGGTATTGCTTTTTGACATTCCTGAAGAACGCGACAGAGTAAGAAAAGCATTGATTGACAATCAAATCTATCCGGCTGTGCTTTGGAACGTACCCGACACAGCCAGCGATGAAGTAAAAAGCTTCTCCCGAAGAATGCTTTCCATCCATTGCGATGCCCGTTACACGGCTGATGATATTCAACAAATGAAAACCATTATAGAATCGATTCTATAGTTTACTGATTTTGGGTTTTAAGTTTTAGGTTTTAGGTTTGACTCCACAAGGTCGTCGACCTTCGGTTCAAATTCTTTAACCTTTAACCTCTAACCTTTAACCTTTACAAAATGATTAAGATATTTGACTTGGCCCATTCTGCGGAGTGGGACGATATTGTAATGTCGTTTGGCGACTATGACATCTATTATCTGAGCGGCTACACCAAGGCGTTCCACATCCATGGCGACGGTGACCCCTACCTGCTGTATTACGATGACAACGGGTTGCGGGCCATCTATGTGTATATGCGTCGCCCGACGGCCATAGAGGGCGTTTATGATTCGGTTACGCCATACGGGTACGGTGGTGTGCTGTTTGAGGGTGATACATCGGAGGCTAATCGCCAGACGTTTTGGAAGGCCTATTTGGAAGAGATGGCCAAAGAGCATATTGTAGATAACTTTGTGCGCTACCACCCTGTGCTGAAGAATGCCGGTCCGATGAAACCAATATCAAACGTCATCGACCTCGGCAAGACCATCGCTATGGACTTGACTTCGCCAGAAGTCATCTGGGAGAACATCCACAGCAAGAACCGCAACATGATACGCAAGGCCGAGAAGAACGGCATCGTCATAGAGCATGGCAAAGGCATGGACTTGTTCGACAAGTTCATTGAGATTTATAACGCCACGATGGACAAAGACCATGCCGAAGAGTATTATTACTTCAAACGCCCGTTTTACGAGTCCATCCACAACGACCTTCGCAACAACTACGAGTTGTTCTACGCCAAGTTGGAGGACAAAATCATCGCCATGTCCATTATGATTTATGCCAATGGCCGATTGAACTATCACCTGAGCGGTTCAGACATTGAATACCGAAATTTGGCTCCATCCAACCTGTTGCTTTACAAGGCTGCACTTTGGGGCTGCGAGAAAGGTATGAAGACCTTCCACCTTGGAGGTGGTGTTGGTTCTGGTGAAGACAATCTCTATAAGTTTAAGGCAGCTTTCAACAAGGTTTCGGACTACCAGTTCTCAATTGGCAAGCAAGTGTTTAATGAAGAAAAATATAACCAATTGGTAGAGATAAGAAGAAATAACGACCCTTCGTTCAACGACCAGTCGTCATATTTCCCCCTATACCGCGCAATGTAAGAAACGAATAATTAAAAACAACATATTATGGCTGATAAAAAGCGTATTTATTTATGCCTGGCGCACATGAGCGAGGCTGGTCTTGAACAGAAGTATATCAAAGAAGCGTTTGATACTAATTGGGTGGTTCCGTTGGGACCGAATGTGAATGGGTTTGAGAAGGATCTCGAAGAGTTCGTTAACGAAAACCAAAACGAAAACGAAAAGCTCGCGAAGCGGGTGGTGGCTCTTTCGAGCGGGACTGCAGCCGTGCATCTGGCTTTGATCAACTGCGGGGTGAAGGCAGGGGACGAGGTGTGCGTGCAGAGCTTCACGTTCTGTGCTTCTTCGCACCCGATTACTTATTTGGGAGCTACGCCAGTCTTCATTGATTCCGAAAAGGACACCTGGAACATGGATCCAGAGCTGCTGGAGGAGGCTATCAAAGACCGCATTGCGAAGACGGGCAAGAAGCCCAAGGCCATTGTGCCGGTGGCGTTGTATGGTGTGCCTTACAATGTTGACCGTATCATGGAGATTGCCAACCGCTATGACATCCCCGTGGTGGAGGATGCCGCTGAGGGATTTGGCTCACGTTGGAAAGGTCAAGTGTTGGGTACTTTCGGCAAATATGGGGTTTTGAGCTTCAATGGTAACAAGATGATAACCACTTCGGGTGGTGGAGCCTTGGTAACCAACAACGAGGACGAATGGAGAGAGATTATGATGTACGCCACGCAGTACCGCGAGAGCTATCCTTATTATCAGCATGAGAAGATTGGCTTCAACTACCGTATGAGCAATATCTGTGCCGGTATTGGCCGTGGACAGATGACGGTGGTGAATGAGCATATTGCGCATCATAAGAAGGTACAGGCTCTTTATGAACAACTTTTAGCGGATGTGAAAGGTGTTAGTGTTCATAAACAGCCGGTTTCAAGTTTCAAGTTCCAAGATTCAGGTGTTGAAGTTCCAGTTTATGACTCGAACTATTGGCTTTGCACCATCACTTTGGATGAAAACGTCAAGATTAAAGGTCAAGAGAACGCATACAAGACCATCGTGACGGGTGCTGTGGGTGGTGCCGCTGGCGTTATCCATGCCGCTTCGTCTGCTGTCACCGATTGCCAACCCAACGACAACGTGGAAGCATTGCGAGTCTATATGGATGCAGCAGGCATCGAAGCTCGTCCTTTATGGAAGCCGATGCACAAGCAGCCTTGCTACAAGGACGCTCCGGCCTATCTGAATGGTGTATCAGAGGCGATGTTTAAGGTGGGGATGTGTTTGCCGGCGGGACCGTATGTGAGCGAAGATGACGTAAAATATATTGTCGATACCATTAAATCTGCAATACTGTAATGAAAATCTTAGTGACTGGAGCAAAAGGGTTTGTGGGTAAGAATCTTTGCGCTCAATTGAATAATATCAAGGACGGCAAGGCGCGTTGCTATGGCGATGTGACCGTGGAAGCCGTTTATGAATATGACATCGACAGCACACCCGAAGAGCTCGATGCCTGGTGCAAGGATTGCGACTTCGTGTTCAACTTTGCCGGTGTGAACCGTCCGCAGTACCAAGAGGAGTTCATGCAGGGCAACTTCGGCTTTGCATCAACGCTCCTTGATACCTTGAAGAAGCACGGAAATCGTTGCCCTGTGATGCTAAGTTCAAGCCAGCAGGCTAGTTTGACTGGCCGTTTCGGTAACTCAGAGTATGGTCGCTCGAAGAAAGCAGGAGAGGACTTGTTCTTGGATTATAGCAAGGAAGTTGGTGCCAAAGTGTTTGTGTACAGATTCCCCAACTTGTTTGGTAAGTGGTGTAGGCCGAACTACAACTCAGCTGTGGCCACCTTCTGCAATGCTTTTGCCAATGACCTGCCTTACACAGTCAATGACCCATCAGTAGAGCTCGAACTGCTCTACATAGACGACCTCGTTGACGAGATGATTGCTTGCCTTAAGGGTGAGGAACATCATTGCGAGTTTAATGGATTGGATGTTGAGCCTGTCGAAACAGGCCGTTATTGCTATGTGCCAACAACTCACAAAATCACCTTGGGTGGTATCGTTGACCTGCTGAAGCAATTTGCTGCCCAGCCGCAGACCCTGATGATACCAGAGATTCCTGCCAACAGCTTCGCCAAGAAGCTCTACAGCACCTACTTGAGCTATCTCCCGAAGGAGAAAGTGGCTTTCCCGTTGAAGATGAACGTGGATGATCGTGGCAGCTTCACCGAGCTGGTTCACACCTTGAACTGCGGTCAGGTGAGCATCAACATCAGCAAGCCCGGCATCACCAAAGGCCAGCACTGGCACAACACCAAGTGGGAGTTCTTCATCGTGGTCAGTGGCCACGGCCTCATCCAAGAGCGCAAGCTCGGCACCGATGAGGTGATAGAGTTTGAAGTGAGTGGCGACAACATCCAGTGCATCCACATGCTCCCCGGATATACGCATAACATCATCAACCTGAGCGAGACAGAGAATCTGGTGACGGTGATGTACTGCAACGAAATATTCGACCCGAATAAACCGGATACCTTCTTCGAGAAGGTTTAATTATTCTCCTCGTATCACTCGTATCACAAGTATAAATACGCGAAAATACATGAGATACGTGGTGCTAAACTAAATGATATGGCAAAATTTCAAGATAATGGAAAATTGAAGCTGTTAATCATTGTGGGTACTCGCCCTGAGATTATCAGATTGGCAGCTGTGATTAATAAATGCAGACAGTATTTCGACTGCCTGCTGGCGCATACCGGCCAGAATTACGACTATAATTTGAACGGTGTCTTCTTCAAGGACCTGAAGCTGGCTGACCCAGACATCTACATGGAGGCCGTGGGCAACGACCTGGGCGAGACGATGGGCAACATCATCGCTAAATCATACCAGTTGATGGTGGAGGTGAAGCCAGATGCAGTTCTTGTTTTGGGCGATACCAACAGCTGCCTGAGCGTGATCGGTGCCAAGCGTCTGCACATCCCGATCTTCCACATGGAAGCTGGCAACCGCTGCAAGGACGAATGCCTGCCCGAAGAAACCAACCGCCGTATAGTCGATATTATCTCTGATGTGAACATGGCCTATTCAGAACACGCTCGTCGTTACTTGGCTGATACGGGTCTGCCGAAGGAGCGCACATACGTTACGGGTTCGCCTATGGCTGAGGTGCTGCACAACAATCTGAAAGAGATTGAATCCAGCGACATCCACAAGCGTCTGGGCTTGGAGAAAGGTAAATACATATTGCTCTCAGCCCACCGTGAGGAAAACATTGACACCGAGAAGAACTTCATGTCGCTGTTTACCGCCATTAACAAGATGGCTGAGAAGTACGACATGCCTATTCTCTACAGTTGCCATCCTCGTAGCCGCAAGCGTTTAGAGGCCAGTGGCTTCCAGTTGGACAAGCGAGTGATTCAGCATGAGCCACTTGGCTTCCACGACTACAACTGCCTCCAGATGAACGCCTTTGCGGTAGTGAGCGACAGCGGCACATTGCCTGAGGAGAGCAGCTTCTTTACCAGCGTTGGCCATCCCTTCCCAGCTGTCTGCATCCGCACCTCCACCGAGCGTCCCGAAGCCTTGGACAAAGGCTGTTTCGTGCTGAGCGGCATCGACACTGTAGGTCTGCTCCAAAGCGTTGACGTTGCAGTGGAATTAATCAAGGATGGCAACCACGGCATTCCAGTTCCGGATTACGTGGACGAGAACGTCTCGACGAAAGTCGTTCGCATCATCCAGAGCTATGTGGGTGTGGTGAACAAAATGGTCTGGCGAAAATATTAATCACAAAACAACGAAATAGTTAAAAATATATACAATGAGTGTATTCAAAGACAAGACCCTCCTGATTACTGGAGGTACCGGCAGTTTCGGAAATGCAGTGTTGAACCGTTTTCTCCGTACCGATATTGGAGAAATTCGCATTTTCAGCCGTGATGAGAAGAAGCAGGACGACATGCGCCACGACTTCCAGGCACGTATGCCCGAGGTGGCCAACAAAATCAAGTTCTACATTGGCGATGTTCGCAACAAGAGTACTCTGAAATATGCTATGAAGGGTGTGGACTATGTGTTTCATGCTGCCGCTTTGAAGCAGGTGCCAAGCTGCGAATTTTTCCCGATGGAGGCAGTGAAAACCAACGTGATGGGTACGGACAACACCCTTGATGCTGCCATCGATGCTGGTGTGAAATGTGTGATTTGTCTCAGTACTGACAAAGCAGCCTATCCTATTAATGCCATGGGCATCACCAAGGCCATTGAGGAGAAAATTGCCGTGGCAAAATCACGTCTTAGTGGCGACACCAAAATCTGCTGTACCCGCTATGGCAACGTGATGTGCAGCCGCGGTTCGGTCATCCCGCTGTGGATTGACCAGATTCGTAAGGGCAACCCCATCACCATCACTGAGCCTTCGATGACGCGCTTCATCATGAGCCTGGAAGAGGCCGTTGACCTGGTGCTTTTCGCCTTCGAGAACGGCAAGAATGGCGACATTCTCGTGCAGAAAGCCCCTGCTTGCACCATCCAGACGCAGGCTGAAGCGGTGGTGGAGCTGTTCAAGCACCAGGCTCCCAACACCCCAGAGATTCGTGTGATTGGTATTCGTCATGGTGAGAAGATGTACGAGACCCTGCTCACCAAAGAGGAGGCCGCCAAAGCCATCGACATGGGCAACTTCTACGCCGTGCCAGCCGACAACCGCGACCTGAACTACGACAAGTTCTTCAAGGAAGGCGACGTGAAACGCGCCACCATCGAGGAGTTTAACTCGAATAACACCAAGAGACTGGATTTGGAGGAGACAAAAGCAAAAATTGCTTCGTTGACTTACATCCAGAATGAACTCAACGGCATCCCGAATTTGGTGTAATAGAGTTCAAGGTTCAAGTCTCATGTGTCAATTGCTTTGCGAGCTGATTAACGCTACGCTTACGGGGAAGGATTTGAAGGTTGAATGTGTGGGTGAGGAGGCTTGGGAGCGGTGCTTCGAGACGGCACGGCAGCAGCAGGTGCTGGCGATGACGTTCCCCACGATGCCGGCCCTGCCCAAGGAGCAGAGGCCGGGGTTCCTGCTGTGGTCAAAATGGATGGCCTACGCACAAAGCACGGCCGAGCAGTCGCGCCAAAAGCAGGAGGCCGTGAGAAAACTGGGTGCATGGCTGTCCGAGGAAGGGCTGGCAACGACAGTGGTGAAGGGTTTCTCGGTGGCGGTACACTATCCTCGGCCCGAACTGCGCGAGTTTAGCGACGTTGACATCTACTCCGGCCCCGACTACGAGGCGGTGAACCGCTGCCTGACCAAGCACGGGCTGACAGTTGGCAAGGCCGACGGGCATCACGCCCACGTCAGGGTTGACGACGTTTCGGTGGAGCATCACTTCGCCTTCGGCAACAGTCGCGTGAAAGGCGACATGTACGGCATGGAAACGGCTTTGCAGCAGCTGGCCGAGAACGACAGCCGCCCAACGGCAATGCCGGGCATCCGCTTCCCGAATGCTGCCTTCACCACCCTCTATGTAGGCTGGCACGCATACAAGCACTTCCTGCACGAGAAGATTGAGCTTCGGCATGTGGTGGACTGGGCGTTGTGCCTGAAACAGCTCACCGAGGCTGAGGCCGCAAAGGTTGACGAGGTGAAAGGCACGGCCACATGGAGCCGCTTTGCCGACACCTTGACGGCTATAGCCTTGCACAGGCTGGGACTGCCCAAGGAGTGGTTTCCTGCGAAGGTAGTAGAGAGGGCAGAGTCTGTGGCAACGGAAGAGGAGCAGCGGGTGTGGGATGACATCATCGGTGGCAGCCACACGCATCATGGCCGCAACAAGGGCCACCGCCGCCTCATCATAGCCCACCGCCTGATGCAGAACCAGTGGAAGTTTAAGGTGTATGCAGATGAGAGTGCGGGGAGGTTTTTGTGGAAGGAGTTTGTGGGGTGGTGTAAAGGTTAAAGGTTAAAGGTTAAAGGTTAATGGTTAAAGATTTTATGACGATAACACAAGCGATACTTGATGATTTAACAGCGAAAGCCAAGGAGAGTCCTCGGCTTCGCATGAATATGGATCTCCGCAACAGTGAGAGCGACCAGTCGCAAAGGATGCTCAATGCGATAGAACCTGGCAGCGACATGCCTATACATCGCCACCAGAAGACTTCGGAAACGGTGGTTTGCTTGCGAGGCTGCCTCGTTGAGGAATTCTATGACGAGCTGGAACGTGTTTGCACAGAATCTATTGAACTAAGACCCAATGGTCCGAACGTTGCGGTGAATGTACCGGCAGGCCAATGGCACAGAGTGTGGGCCAAGGAATCGGGAACGGTGTTGCTGGAGACAAAGAATGGTGTGTGGGAGCCGCTGGGGGAGGAAGATTTATTGGTTTAAGGTGGCCTTCGGCCGTTTCAAGTTCCAGGTTTCAAGTTTCAGGTTTCAAGTTTCAGGTTTCAAGTTTCAGGTTTCAAGTTTCAGGTTTCAAGTTTCAGGTTTCAAGTTTCAGGTTTCAATACGTTTTTATAGTTCAGATAATTCAGTATTTTATTTTTTATATGAAAAAACAGATTCTTACTGGTGCTATGCTTGAGAAGCTGGTGCTTGGTCGTGAGGATTGGGGGAGCA
>CADBGN010000096.1 GCA_902794155.1 uncultured Bacteroidia bacterium | reverse complement strand
GCCGCAGTAAGTAAGAAACGGCAAGCCATCAACAACCTGATTAAGATTTTGGAAAGATGAACGACTTTTTTGAGAGGGCGCTGCAGCGCTATCAGATTAATACTGCCAAAGACAAGCAGAACGCCATCTATGAGATCACCCAGCAGGTGGTATTGGCAGGACTGCATCGTGGAGGGTTCTTTGACAAGGCCGCTTTCTATGGCGGTACTTGTCTGCGACTGTTCCATCAGCTACCTCGTTTCTCCGAGGATATGGATTTCTCTCTGCTCACCACTGATGAAGGGTTTGTGTTTGAGAACTATTTCCAGCCTATAATTGACGAGTTCGATAGTTTGGGACGCAAGGTGGAAATCAAGAAGAAGGACAAAAAAGTTTTCGGTAGGGTGGATTCCGCTTTCTTGAAGGACAATACGAATGTTTATAATGTGGCATTCCAAACGGAGAAGACGGTGAAGGTGAAGATAGAAGTCGACACGCAATCGCCTTTGTTGTTCCAAACAGAGCAAAAGGCACTGACGCTGCCTTATACCTTTATGGTGCGTTGTTTCCAGCTGCCTGACCTCTATGCAGGAAAGATGCACGCCTTGGTGTTCCGTAATTGGAAGTTGCGTGTGAAGGGGCGCGATTGGTACGATTTTGAATGGTATGTGCGTTGGCAAGTACCTCTTGATTTCAAGCATCTGCAAGAGCGTATCTGTGAATTCAATGGTGAGGAAATGACAATCGAGGATTTTAAGAAGGTCTTAAAAGAGCGTTTGGCCACTACAAACATTGAGGATGTAAAGACTGATGTCAGGCCATTCCTCAAAAAAGACCCTCACGAACTCGACATTTGGTCGAACGATTACTTCCTGCAATTGGCGGATAGGATAGTGTTTAAGGAATAAAGCTAGTATTTGGGTTTTCTCAAAAAGGGTAGAGAAAAAAGGTACCCTCATACGAAATTCACCTCCGGGCTAATCCTAATCCCAAACTTTTCCTCCACGGAATCCTGGATCCGTTTGGCCAGATAGACGATGTCCTCGCCTTTGCCGCCGCCAAAATGCACGAGGACGAGCGCCTGCTTGTCATATACGCCCACGTGTTCATTGCGCCAGCCTTTCCATCCGGCTTGTTCAATCAGCCATCCCGCTGGGACTTTCACCTTGTCGTTGGGCTCGTCATAATGCGGCATAGTTGAATAATCCTTCTGCAAAGCCTCAAATTGCGCCCTTTCAATAACAGGGTTCTTGAAGAAGCTGCCTGCGCTACCGATCTGCTTCACATCGGGAAGTTTGGCGTAGCGGATGGCACAGATGGCGTCGTGGAGCTGCTGCAAAGTAGGATTATCAATGCCGTTCTGCTCCAAATAGGCCTTGATGTTGCCGTATTCCATGTTGAGCGGCGCGTCTTTTTTCAGCAGTAAATCCACAGAGGTGATGACATATTGCCCCCTCAGCATGCCTTTGAAGATGCTGCTGCGGTAGCCGAACAGGCATTCCTTGTTGACGAAGGTGCGTTTCTTGCCGGTCTCGAGATGGATGGCTTCGCATTGCACGAAGCTGTCCTTCAGTTCCATGCCGTAGGCACCGATGTTTTGCACGGGTGCGGCTCCGACCTTGCCCGGGATGTTGGCGAGGTTCTCCACGCCGTGCAACTCTTTGGCGACCATCTGCTTGACGAACTCGGGCCAGTCCTCGCCGGCTTGGACGCGGAGAATGGCATGATCGTCCTCGTCTGCAATGCGTTTGATGCCCTTGTTGTTCATGTAGAGGACGATACCGTCAAAGACTTCCTTTGTGAACAGGATATTGTTGCCGCCGCTGAGGACAAGGACCTCCTTGCCCTTCAGTTGCCCTCTTCTGATGAGGGTTTGCAGCTCGTTCGCATCGTTGATTTCAACGAATTCTTTGGCCACGGCGTCAAAGCCGAAGCTGTTGTAAGATCGTAGGTTGATGTTGGTTTTCATGGGGCAAAAATACACAATAGAAGTCAATTATCATCGTTTCATCAGAAATCTTTGTACCTTTGCACGCGCCATCGTATCGGTGATCAACGACTTGGTCACGGACCAAAGGGTCAACAAGTCGTGCCTGGCTTTGCAAAAGGCTGGATACGAGGTGCTTTTGGTTGGGCGGAAGCAGCACAAAAGTCCACCGATGGACGAACGGCCCTACGGAACGAAACGGATGAAACTACTGTTCGAGAAAGGACCGTTGTTCTATGCTGAGTACAATATCAGGCTCTTTTTCTTCTTGCTGTTTCATCGTGCCAACCTTTTGCTCTCCAACGACTTGGATACCATCCTGCCCAATTATTGCATTTCCCGCCTAAAAGGTAGCAAAATGCTCTTCGACAGCCATGAGTATTTCACCGAGACGCCCGAGTTGGTTAATAGGCCCAAGGTGCAACGCGTGTGGAAACGGATTGAAGGCTTTGTGGTGCCCAAGTTGGACGAAATGATTACCGTTTGTGACAGCATCGCCGACCTGTTTCGTAAGAAATATGGTGTCAATTGCTATGTCATCCGCAACATCCCGCCACGCAAAACCCTGCCTCCCAAAGGTGACAAGCAAGCCTTGGGCTTGCCTGCCGACAAGCACCTGCTGATTCTGCAAGGCTCAGGTATCAACATCCAACGTGGAGCCGAGGAACTGGTGCAGGCGATGTCGCTCTTGGATGATTGTTTCCTCATGATCATCGGCGGCGGCGATGTGCTGCCTATCTTGAAACAAATGGTTGAAGACCTGAAAATATCCGACCGCGTCCGTTTCTTCCCTCGAATGCCTTACCAGCAGATGATGGCCTACACCCAACTTGCCGAATTGGGCTTCTGTTTGGACAAGGACACCAACCTCAACTATCGTTTCAGTCTTCCCAACAAACTCTTCGACTTTATCCAAGCCGGTGTACCGATTGTGGCTTCGCATCTAACTGAAATCGAGAAAATTATCCGACAATACGACCTTGGTTTGTTCATCGAAAACCATGAGCCTGCCACCATCGCTGCCACAATTCGGGAGGCCTTGTCGGACGAGGCGAGAAGGGAACAATGGCAACGAAATCTGGCCCTCGCGGCACAGGATTTGTGTTGGGAGAACGAGGAACAGAAATTGCTTGAAATCTACAGACATTATGAATGATTCGGATTATCACCTACATGTCATCGCCTTCGATGTGCCTTATCCCGCCAACTACGGCGGGGTGATCGATGTGTTTTACCGCGTGAAAGCCCTCTCGGAGGCGGGCGTCAAGGTGCATCTGCATTGCTTTGAGTACGGCCGTGGCGAGCAAGACATACTGAAGCGCTGTCATGAAGTGAAATACTACAAGCGTGACACTTCCTTTGCCAAACAGTTGAGTCTCACACCGTTCATCGTCAACTCGCGCCGTTCTGAGGCTCTGGCTCAGGACCTGTTGCAGGATGATTATCCCATCCTTTGCGAAGGCTTGCACACTACCGCTATTTTGCTTGATAAGCGTTTGAAAGGCAGGATGATTTATGTTCGTGCCCACAATGTTGAGCATGACTATTACAACGGACTGGGCGATACCGAGCGATGCGGTTGGAAACGTTTGTTCTATCATGCTGAGGCTTGGAAACTAAGGCGTTATGAACCTGTTTTGAAAAATGCAGCGGGCATTTTTGCTATCTCACAGAAGGACAGCGATTACTTTGCGCAACATTATAAAAATGTGGTGCTTGTTCCTGGTTTCAGTGCCACCGATTCGGTGTGCTCGGAGACGGGTAGGGGAGAATACGTACTTTATCATGGCAATCTGTCGGTCCGTGAGAATGAAGAAGCAGCTAAGTGGCTGATTGAGAATGTCTTTTCTGAACTGGATATGCATTGCATCGTTTCGGGTTTGAATCCTTCCGACAAGTTGGCAAAGTTAGCTGAAAAATACAGCAACGTGACCATGGTGGCCAATCCTGACGATGCCGAGATGATTGATCTCTTGCGCCAGGCGCAGGTGAACATTTTGGTGACCAACCAGCCTACGGGTTTGAAACTGAAGTTATTAAATGCGCTTTACAATGGGCGTTTCTGTCTGGTCAATGCCGACATGGTGAAGGGAACGTCATTGGAAAGCCTTTGTGTGGTGGCCGATGAGCCGGAGCAAATGATTGCCGAAATCAAACGTTTGATGGAGGAAGACTTCACCGAGGACGACATCGACGAACGCGATGCCCAAATGCGCCAATTGTATGATAATGAGGCCAATGCGCGAAAAATTGTTGAAGCTATTAGCTTTTAGCAGTTAGCCATTAGCTTGTTTCATGGTAGCATTGAGCTAACAGCTAATGGCTAATAGCTAACAGCTTAAAAAAATCACTCCATTTCCGAACACACCACCGTCCCATTCTTGCAATTGGCAATGCGGGAAGGATATTTCTGCATAAGCGTATAGTTGTGCGTGGCCATCAGTACGGCGGTGCCTCTCTCACTGATGTTGCGCAGGAGTTTCATCACTTCGAGGGTCGTGTCGGGGTCGAGGTTGCCCGTGGGTTCGTCGGCCAAGATGACATCGGGTGCGTTGAGCAGGGCGCGGGCGATGGCAACGCCTTGTTGCTCGCCGCCCGACATCTGGTGAGGCATGCTGTAGCGCTTGTCGGCCAGTCCCACCATTGCTAATACCTCATCAATGCGCTTGGAGATCTCAGCTGAATCGGTCCAGCCTGTGGCGCCCAGAACAAACGAGAGGTTTTTCTCTACCGTGCGGTCGGAGAGGAGCTGGAAGTCCTGAAACACGATGCCGATCTTGCGTCGCAAGTAAGGGATGTCTTTCCGTTTCAGCTTGGTGAGGTCGTAGCCGGCCACGTGTACGATGCCATCGCGGGCGGGCAATTCGCCGTATAAGGTCTTCAACAGGGAGGACTTTCCGCTTCCGGTGCGACCAATGAGATAAATGAACTCGCCCTTGTGGAGCGTCAGGTTGACGTTCGATAGCACGAGATTCTCCTGCTGGAATATCGAGGCGTTTATTATTTCTATGATGGGTTCAGACATGTTCGTTTGTAAATTGATTTTATATTGTCACAAAACCTGCAAAACTCTCAAAACCATTTTTTGTGTCTATGGGAAGCATGCCAACTGGCTGCTTCTCGGCGACGAACAGTTGTGCAGTCGCCACACACTACTCTTTGAATTGTATATTGGTTTTGCATTGTTTTGTTAGTTTTGTGATTAAAAGAATTACCAGCTTCCGCTAGCGCCTCCGCCACCGAAGCCTCCGCCACCAAAACCGCTGAAGCCACCGCCTCCGCCGCCTCCAAAACTTCCGCCACCGAAGCCACCACCTCCCATGGGAATCCAAATGGTACGTGAGCCTTTGCCAGTGTAGGTCGAATTGGAGCTCCTGAAGATGAGGATGAGGGCGAGGATGACCATGATGATGAGCCAAACAGGGATGGGCTTGCCACCTTGGACGTATTCGTCTTGCGTGAACTTGCCTGAGCAGAGGTCCATCATCACGTTGACGGCATTGTCGATGCCTTGGTAGTAGTCGCCTTCCTTGAAGGCGGGGATCATCTCATTCTCTATGATGTGTTTTCCTGTGGCGTCGGTGACGTATTCCTCGATGCCATAGCCTGTCTGTATGGTCACCTGACCTTTCTCGCTGCCTTTCTTAGGCTTGATCACGATGACCGCGCCGTTGTTCTTGCCTTGTTGTCCGACGCCCCAGGCGTGTCCGATTCTCCTGCCGTACTCATCGATGCTGTAGCCTTGCAGGTCGTCGACGAGCAGGACGAGGAATTGGGTGGAGGTGCTGTCGTTGTAGGCTACCAATTTGTGTTCCAATGAGTTGATTTGCGATGAACTCAAAGTGCTGGAATAGTCGTTCACCAAGCGAGGCGGGTTGGACGGACTAGGCAATTGAGCTTTCAACGTCGTGCCGAAGGTGAGCAATACGAATAGCAGGCCAAGGAATAGCGTATATCTTTGTCTGTCAGTTGTTTTCATAGGAGATGTCGTCGGGGATTTCGTTGATGTCGTCGGATTGGTAGGGGAAATAGGTCTTCAGCTTCTCGCCGCAGCGCATGATGCCTTGCTCAAGGCCTTCTACGAAACGGCCTTCCTTGAAGTGGCTCAGCATCAAGTCTTTGACGTCGTTCCAAAAGCCATCCTCCACCACATTGTTGATGCCTTCGTCGCCAAGGATGGCGAACTTATGATCCTTGATGGCGAGGTAGATGAGTACGCCGTTGTGCAATTGGGTTTCATTGAGTTTCAAGTGCTTGAAGACGACAAGGCTGCGCTTTTCCACATTGCCTCGACAGCGATTCTCGATATGCACTTTGATCTCGCCCGAGGTGTTGAGCTCGGCCTGCTTGATGGCCTCCACGACGCGACGGTCTTCCTCACGGTTCAGTATGGTGATGGCGTTCGACATGATGTGTTTCTTTGAAATGCAAAAATAGTCATTTTCCGTAATTCTGCATTTCAAAGTTGTCATATCCTGATTATTTTGTTTATTTGCAATCTGGAATGACGAAAACAGAATGTTATGAGCAGGGTTTTGAAATCCATAGCTGTCTTTATGCTGATGATGGTTTTTGCAGTGAGTTGCAACAAACCACTTGAACCCAACAATGGTAATGGCCAACAAAACGACAGTATTATTGACAATGATGGAATGCTCTATGGGCACGCTTTCGTTGACCTTGGCTTACCGAGCGGTATTCTATGGGCCACCTGCAACATCGGAGCTGACACGATTGAGGAATTGGGCGATTACTTTGCATGGGGTGAGACCACGCCCAAGGAACTTTATGATTGGAAAAGCTACAAATATGGCCGTTTCATCCATGAGCGCTATGAGTTGAACAAATATTGCACCGATTCGGTATATGGGCTCGACGGTTTTGTCGATCATTTGGCTCTTTTGGAGCTTGAAGACGATGTTGCAAGAGCCTGTTGGGGTGGAAGTTGGCGCATGCCCACCATCGAGGAATGGGATGAGATGTTCCAAAATACGTCTAACGTATGGACAACCCAGAATGGTGTGAATGGGTGGCGTTTCACTGCCTCGAATGGTAATAGCCTTTTTTTGCCTGCAGCAGGTTACTATTGGAATGGCGAACTTAATGCCGCCGATTTAGGTGTCTATTGGTCGGTCACACTCAATGAGGAGTATCCGTACCGTGCTTGGGGCTTCCATTTCAATTCGTTCCAATGCCACCTCTGCGGCAGCAGCGACAGGAATAGAGGACAGACGGTTAGAGCGGTGGTTGGGAGAGATGATTTATAAGTTTGTGAAATGTTTTTCGGGGTCGGCAGTCATCTCGTTCAGTCGGTTGGCGATGACCTTCCAATCAAAATCGCCTTGCATCATAACGATGTCTTCGTCAAAATTGATGTCGTCAAAATAAACCAATGATTTTGTCGGGACAATTGGGTTGGAAGAGGGAAATTTTTGTGTGTAGAATTGCAGCATTTCGCCGAAACTGTATAGGTTGGAAAGGTACGCAATATCTATGAAATCTTTGATACGGGAACCGTTGTCGCAAATGGAAGAGAGTTTCATGGCTACAATGTCGGGAAGGCTTTCCAAACGGATGCCCTCTTCGGTCTCGATGGGTTGAATGTGCGGGTAATCGTATCGAATAAGGTCAACCATCACTTTGCCGATGAAGCCTTTAAGTGTTTTGCCTTTTTCGTAGCCTACTTTGAGGTTGTACTTGTTGACGAGCAACTCCTTAACTTCCTGCAAGTCGAAATCTTCTTTGGAGAACAAGTCCAAATCAACGCTTTTGCGATGGCCCAAGCGTAATGCCAATGAAGTGCCACCCACCAAATTGAACGATGCTAAAAGCGGTTCGGATTGGAGGCTTTTCAGCAACTCAAGTGTGCTTGTCTCGACTGTTTCCTTGTGTAGCATAGCAGATCCTCCTTTTGCAAGTTGAAGTAATGGCAGACGAAATTGATGTCGATGTCGGAAAGGTGAGGGATGCTTTTGATGACTTCGCGGAAGCCTTCAAAACCACCATAAAGGTCGAAGGCGCCGTAGAAATCCTCTGGCCAGCCTAATTCCACTACTCTTTGTGCGACCAAAGTCTTCGACCGCTGCCAATCAAAGTTGCTCATGTCGTATTCCCAAAGCAGCGAAGGGTTGATTTGGTGACCGTTGGGATGGTAGTTGGAGAATATCGTGTTGGATGTGGTCATTCTTGCTTTTTCTTGCTGCAAAAATAATCATTTTCCGCAAATCCATATTTCAACCTTGCCAAATCACCCTTTTTTTGTTTCTTTGCAATTTTAAACAACTACAACAGAATGGATATGAACAGAACTTTGAAAGCGACAGCAGCCATAATGCTGATGATGGTTTTTGCGTTAGGTTGCACAAAACCTGATGAGCCGAATAACGGCGGAAACAATAACGGTCAAAACGATAGTATTGCCGATAACAGCGGTACTTTGAATGGTCACGATTATGTTGACCTTGGCTTGCCAAGCGGAACCTTGTGGGCCACTTGCAATGTTGGTGCCGACACGCCGGAAGGGTATGGTGATTATTTCGCATGGGGCGAGACGGAACCGAAAACAGTTTATGATTGGACTACCTACAAGTATTGTAATGGAGATTCCGACCAATTGACCAAGTACTGCCAAGAGGCTATATATGGCTATGATGGTTATACCGATGATTTGTATGATTTACAACCTTCGGATGACGCGGCCACAGTGAATTGGGGCGAGGGTTGGCGCATGCCGAGCGCCAGTGAAGGCGATGAACTGTTGAGCCAATGCGAACTTAAAAGAGACACGGTTAATGGCGTACCAGGATTGCGCATTGTGGGAACAAATGGCAACACGATCTTTCTGCCTTCGGGAGGTGCGAAAGGGGACTTCGCTGGCCCTTCCCCCGAGTCTTTGCAAGTGGGTGGTCACGGCTATTATTGGGTCAATGAAAGATGTTACGCTTTTAATAATCAGATGGTGGGGTGCTACGATTACATGGCAAATTTCATCAGTTCTCCTGTCGTATATAGTACAGGAGGATGGACAACTCGTAGTATAGGCATGTCTGTCCGAGCAGTGCGTTCAGCGGAATGATTCTTTGTGCGATATAAAAACAAAATCCCCACAGCACCGAATGGTGTTGCGGGGATTATTGTTTCTGATTCTCAAATTCTCAAATTCTTGATTATAGCTTCTCAAGATTCCTCTTGACAAACTCGCTCAAATCCTTGCCCTTCAGCAAGTTCTTCGAAAGCAAGGCGAGGTCGTAAATCTGCCGAATCGTGGCTTCCTGGGCGGCTTCGTCTTTGTCAAGTAAGCCAGTGATGACAGGGCTGTTGGTGTTGAGCATCAGCGTGTAGCTGTCGGGCATCGAGCCGTAGAATGACATGGGGCCGCCGCCCATCTGCTCCATCTCCTTCATACGGCGCATCCACTCGTTTTGGGTGACCTCTACGGGAGCAGCCTCTGCACCTTCGTTGCTGAACTCCACGTTGAACTTCACCTTGTCGATGACCTTCTCGAAGGCAGCCTTCACGGTCTCTTTCTGCTTGTCGTCGAGCCCCGAGGCGGCTTCCTTGTCGTCCTTCACGATGAGCTTGTCGATGGTGTTGGAGTCCACACGGGCAAACATCGCGCGGTTGTCGCCACCTTTCTCACCTTCCTTCTGCTCGTAGGCGCTGATGAAATGCGGGTCGAGGATGCCGTCCATCATCAAGACGTTGTAGCCCTTGGCCTTGGCGTTCTCGATGTTGGTGTATTGGTCGTCCTTGTCGGTGGCATACAGATAGACGAGGGCCTTGTTCTTGTCGGTCTGGTTTTCCTTAATCAAGGTCTTGTATTCCTCGATGGTGTGGTATTTGTCGTCGGTATCCTTGAAGAGGAAGAACTTCTCGGCGCGCTCGTAGAACTTCGGGTCGCTCATCATGCCGTATTCGATGAAGACGCGGATGTCGTCCCAGTTCTTCTCGTAGGCCTCGCGGTCTTTCTTGAAGAGCTCTTCTAGTTTCTCGGCCACCTTCTTGGTGATGTAGGTCGAGATTTTCTTCACGTTCTGGTCGCTTTGCAGGAACGAGCGGCTGACGTTCAGCGGGATGTCGGGCGAG
>CADBGN010000095.1:15409-25371 GCA_902794155.1 uncultured Bacteroidia bacterium | reverse complement strand
GTTGGTCAGACGAACCCTAGCGACCTTACGCATAGCTGAGTTAGGCTTCTTGGGGGTCGTCGTGTAAACACGCACGCACACACCGCGACGTTGCGGACTAGCATCCAATGCAGGCGACTTGCTCTTGTCGATCAATTTTTGGCGCCCTTTGCGCACTAATTGTTGAATAGTCGGCATTTTTAATTTGTTAGGTTAATTTGTTAGTTATTCAATCCTTTGATTAGGAATTATTTACAAAATCATACCAAACTGGCCGAGGGCAACTCTTTCAAGATGTAGTCAGGGAAACATAATAATTACGTTTTAGCTTATCAGGTTCCTTAACTATATCATTTTCAAGGGCAAGCCCTCATTCAATTCAGCGGGTGCAAAAGTACAACTTTTTTCAATACGCTGCGCACTTTTTTGAAAATATTTGGAAAAAATGTTGATATAGTAAATTACAATATTGTTTTTCAGCAATTTAAGCCTGTTGAAAACTTTTACTTTTGAATAAAAAAAGCGTCTTTTCCGACCTGTTTTTGTCGAAAAAGACGCCTTAAAGGTGAAAAATCACGCCTCAATATTTCACAAAACGGTCCTCACCGTTGCTCAATCCAAGCAATTCGCTGCGGCCGAAGAGGAGGAAGATCTTGTGGTCCCAGATGAGTTCCCACAGGATGCGACTCACGCGCACCTGCTCCTCGGGAGCCAGTTCCTCGCTCGTGACGGTGGTGTTCTCATCGGCTTTCTTGACCTGATGCTCCTGGAAGGCCACCTGAACGATCTGGTAGCAAAGGTTGACGAAGGTGATGCCCGTGGTGTGGTCGCGGCTGTCCATCACCATATTGATTCTGTCTCTGAGTTCCTCGTTATTGTAGAGGAGATGAACGGGATTGGCGTCGTAATTCATGTCTTTTTGTTTTGATTTATGGTGCAAATATAGGGTTTTTTCTGAAACAAGCAAGCCGACGTCCGAAAAAAGCGGACTTTTTTCACACCTATTCACCTATTATTAATATTTGCCCCGCATTTTTTGTACCTTTGCACCCAAATTCGAGCAAAATGGTTACCGAATTATTGATCGTTTGGATTGTCGGTGTTGTGGCCTTCTTCGTGCTCTGGGCGATTTTGCTCAAGGTGATTAAGCGGATTAGCGAAAAGAAACAAAAAGCCAACACGCCAAAAGAGGAGACCGACAAAAACTCAGCCCCCGAAAGCTTTCCTTCCGAGGGCTGATAGTTTGATAAGGTTTCTGTATCCTTACTGCACATCCTGCACAAGGCGCACGGCCAAGCCTTGATAGCGCAATCCACCATCAAGATTCACGTTTCCACTATGGAAGTTGTATTGATAAGCGGATGTCTCCGTCTTTGCAGTTGAAGACCAATAAAGGCCATAACCTTCGCTCAAATCCAAACTAACGACATAATGGTCTCCCATATAGTTGCACACCCGTTTCCCTGTTTGAGGCAGAAACACCAGTCCGGCTGGATCACAGGTATTTTCCCAAGTCGATTGGCTGATGGTGTTGGCATCAAATGCGGCACCTGTTGAGTTAATTCTATTCAAGGCAAACGAAGCATCGTCCCAGCCATCGGGAATAAGAATGAGGCCTTTCACACCGTTTACAGTAGCTTTGCAGAAGCGGCTACCTTCGCGACCATTGATGACATATTCCCATTCGTCACTGGTCAAAGTGCGCCATAGGCCCGGCTGATTACCGCCGTTGCTGATGGCATTAAATACGCCCCAGTCGGCGTTGGCGTACTGGCCAACAAGACCATTGTTGCTATTGTCGCCAACAACATAATACTCCCACGCCCAAGTGTAGGGGCTGGGGTCTTTAATAATACTGTATGGATGATAGGCCAACACACCGCCACTCCAACCACTGGTGCCCCATGAGAACAAGTCAACCCATCCCGTATAGGTGTTTGAGGCAAGGCAGTTGTTGCTTTCCGCAATGGTACCAGGCCAAGGCTCACCATCAGGGTTATAGCCTGTAATGCCATACGTGCCTCCGACAAAATCCCAAGGATTGCCGAAGCGCCAAGTTTGGGTCGAGGCTTGGTATTGCAGGTTGCCTTGTGAGAAATAGACCTTACCTCCGTTCTCATTGATAGAGAATTTGCCGTCAACGGCACCCGCCGGCACGGTCGGCACCTCGGGGATCTCGCCGCCGCCATTGTTACCACCACCATTGTTGTTTCCACCGTTGTTCGGTTCATCAGGTTTCGTGCAGCCTGCGGCAAACACCACCGCCGCTGCCAGCATCAATACTGATGCAAGTTTTCTAAATTTCTTCATATCCGTTCAATTCTTGTTGGTTTTCTTTTATTCAGCGTCCTGCACCAGGCGAACCGCGTAGCCTGAATTAACAAATCCGTTGCCAACGCCAGGCCCTTGCCAACCGACACTTAATTTGTAAGCACAGTTAGTAGTAGCGGGCTGCCAGGCTGTTGCCGTCCAATAGTTTCCATAGCTGCCCAGTTCGGTCACATGGATGCCGATGCTATTGATGCTACGCCAACCAGCGTTCGGTAAAAACACGCAGCCTGCAGGCTCCAGCGTGTTCTCCCATATGGATTGGTAGATGGTGTTGACGTCCCAGTTCGAGCCGCCCGAGTTGGGGCTCTTGAATTCATAGATCGAGGCATCCCAGTCGTCGGGGACGAGGATGATGCCGTTAACGCCGTTCACCTGAGCTCTGGCATAACGAGTGCCGTTACGCCCGTTGATAATGTATTCCCATTCGTCCTTGGTGGGGACACGCCACTGGCCAGCTTGGTTGCCACCGTTGCTGATAGGGTTGAAAACACCCCAGTCAGCTTTGGCATATTCGCCATTGAGGTCTTTGTTCAAAAAACCATCAGGCGAGTTGGAAATGGCATAAGGCTCAAAACGGACATAGCCACTTTGCCAGCCGCTGGTGCCGTAACCGAACAAGTCAACCCAACCGCTGTAGATGTTGGAGACGAGGCAGTTGTCGCTTCCTGCAACATTACCCTCCTGGGTGTTCGAAAGCATGTAGGAACCGCCCACCATGTCCCATTGATTTTCGGCAAAACGGAAAGTGTTTGTCGAAGCCTGATATTGCAAATTACCTTGCGAGAAATACACATGGCCACCGTGTTCGTTGATGGTAAACAATCCGTCAACAGCCCCTGCTGGAATAGTCGGCACTTCGGGGGTCACGCCTCCACCATTTCCACCGCCATTGTCACCTCCCCCATTGTTGTCACCACCATTATTCGGTTCATCGGGTTTCGTGCAACCTGGGGCAAACACCACCGCCGCTGCCAGCATCATAATAGATACAAGTCTTTTGTATTTCTTCATAGTGAGTTGATTTTGAGTTTTCGAAGAGCAAAAATAGCAAAAAAATGGATTGGAGAAAGAAAAATGAGGTTAAATTTAAGCTTTTCGGAATACCCGAATAGTTGACAATTGCGGAATTATTCGTATTTTCGCAGTTTCAATGAATGAAGTCTAGAAAGCTAACAATAATGGAAAGCTAAAAGCTATTAGCCGTAAGCTATACGCTCAGTTGCTACCAAGCTAATAGCTAACGGCTAAAAGCAAATTTAAATCTTTGAATATTAAATCTTGCCATCAGAGCATCACAACTTGGAAAGAAGACCGCCGTGGTCGAGAAGGCCGAAGTGGGCGGCATCTGCCTCAACTGGGGCTGCATCCCCACCAAAGCACTGCTGAAGAGCGCGCAGGTCTACACCTATATCAACCATGCCGAGAACTACGGCATCAAGGTGGAAGGCGAAGTGAAACCCGACATGGAAGCCGTCGTGGCCCGCAGCCGTGGCGTGGCCGACACCATGAGCAAAGGCGTGCAATACCTGCTCAAGAAGAACAATGTGGACGTCATCGCCGGCTATGGCAAACTGGTTGCCGAGGCCGGTAGAGACGCAATGCATTGCGTCTCTGTGACCGACGCCGACGGCAACGCCACCCTCTACGAAGCCGACCATATCATCCTCGCCACGGGTTCACGCGTGCGTGAACTGCCCGCCTTGCCTATCGACGGCAAGAAGATCATCGGCTACCGCCAGGCCCTCGTACTCGACAAACTCCCCGAGAGCATGGTCGTGGTCGGATCGGGTGCCATCGGCTCGGAGTTCGCCTTCTTCTTCACCTCGATGGGTGTGAAGGTGACCTTGGTGGAGTTCCTGCCCAATGTGGTGCCTAACGAAGACGAGGAAGTCTCCAAGCAAGTGGAGCGCGCCTTCAAGAAGCTGAAGATGACCGTAATGACCGAAGCCTCGGTAACCCACGTCGACACCACAGGTGAAAAGTGCGTGTGCACCATCGCCACCAAAAAGGGAGAGAAGACCGTGGAGGCCGATATCGTGCTGTCCGCCGTCGGCGTGCAGACCAACATCGACAACCTCGGCCTTGAAGAGCTCGGCATCACCACCGAACGCGGCAAGGTCAACGTGGACGAATGGTACCGCACCAACGTGCCGGGCATCTATGCCATCGGCGACATTGTGCACGGTCCCGCATTGGCTCACAAGGCCGACCACGAAGCCACTATCTGCGTGGAGAAACTCTGCGGATTGGATCCCAAGCCGCTCAACTACGCCAACATCCCTGGCTGCACCTACACCACGCCCGAAATCGCCTCCGTCGGCCTGAGCGAAGCGAAGGCCATCGCCGCAGGCTATGAGGTGAAGATCGGCAAGTTCCCCTTCACCGCCTCAGGCAAGGCCACCGCTGCAGGCAACCGCGACGGCTTCATCAAGGTCGTCTTCGACGCCAAGACTGGCGACTGGTTGGGCTGCCACATGGTCGGCGACAACGTCACCGAGATGGTGGCTGCCGCTGTGCTCTGCCGTGAACTGGGCGCCAAGGGCGAAGACATCATCCACGCCGTGTTCCCCCACCCCACCATGTCGGAAGGCATCATGGAAGCCGCTGCTGCAGCGTATGGTGAATGCGTACATCTTTAATGAGACAACACTGGGTAAGCAACCCTCACGCCTTTTACCCTCATGGCGGACAAGGATCCGCCATCTCCCGAACGCGAAGACGACAACCGTTCGTTCAGGAGATTGCGGGGCAAGCCCGCAATGAGGGATAAGGCGAAGGTCCCTTCCCATAAAAAGTACACCATGGAAATCATCGAAACCAAGATAAAAGACCTATTGGTCATTAAGCCGGACGTGTTTACCGACGAACGCGGCTATTTCTTCGAGAGCTACAACAAAGAGCGCTTTGCCCAGCATGGGCTGGACATGACCTTCGTGCAGGACAACGAGTCGCAGTCGATGCGTGGCGTGCTGCGCGGACTGCATTTCCAAAAACCGCCCTTCGTCCAAGGCAAACTAGTGCGCGTGGTGAAAGGTGCCGTCATGGACGTAGCCGTTGATTTGAGGAAGGGATCGCCCACCTACGGCCAATGGGAGTCGGTGGTGCTGACCGAAGGCAACAAGTTCATGTATTGGATTCCGGAAGGCTTCGCCCATGGCTTCGTGTGCCTCGAAGACCATTCGGTGTTCACCTACAAGTGCACCAACGTCTACAACAAAGCCTCGGAAGGCAGCATCCGTTGGAACGACCCCGACTTGAACATCAACTGGGACATCGAAAACCCGATTCTGTCCGACAAGGACAAGGTTTCGCCGATGTTCAAGGATTTTATCAGTCCGTTTTGATATCATCATCTGGCTTTCAGCCATCAGCAGTCAGCTATCAGCTCGGTCCCAACCTGCTGAAAGCTGATTGCTGAGAGCTGACAGCTTAAAAGCCAAACTAATCTTGAAATTTGAAATCCACTATATGAAAACTAGAAACATCCTCATCGCCTGCGGAATGGCTATTATATTAATAGGTGTATCCGCAGCCATCACTTTTTCGCTGGCCCAATCCAACGACGAACAACTGGAAGAATACGAAGGCACCGATCATGAGTTCCTCGCTTTCGACCGAATCGAACACATCACACACGACATCGACCTGCCCGAAACCCTATCCTTCTGCGGCGAGGAAGTGCCCATGGACCTGTTCTATGTCCGCGAGAGGTTGGAGCGCGAGCTGATCGTCAACTCCTACCTGCATTCCAGCACCTTGTTTCTGCTGAAGCGAAGCACCCGATGGTTCCCCGTCATGGAGCCCATCATGGAGAAATACGGTCTGCCCGAAGACTTCAAGTACCTGTGCATGTGCGAGAGCTCACTCACCAACGCCGTATCGCCCTCCAAGGCGGTCGGCTTCTGGCAATTCCTTGAAGGCACTGGCAAGGAATACAATTTGGAGATTGACAAAGAGGTGGACATGCGCTACAACGTGGAAAAAGAGACCGTGGCCGCTTGCCAATACCTGAAAGCCTCCTACCGCAAGTTCGGCAGCTGGACCTTGGCCGCCGCTGCTTTCAACTGCGGCAACGGACGCATCAGCAAAACCAAAGACGAGCAGCGTGTGGACTCGTACTACGACATGCTCCTGCCTGAGGAAACACAACGCTATGTGTTCCGCATCCTTGCCCTGAAGCTCATCACCGAGAGCCCCGAAAAGTACGGTTTCCAAATCAGCGACAACGGCTGGTACCGACCCTACGAGACCAAGACCGTCACCGTCACGCAATCCATCCCCGATTTGGTACAATTCGCCTACGACCAAGGAACGAACTACAAAATGTTGAGATACTTCAACCCCTGGTTGCGCGGCACCTCGTTGACCATCTCCGAAGGCAACAGCTACGACATCAAGATCCCGACGGGCGATTATGCCAAAACACATGGGAAAATGAGAAAAGCGGAATGAATCTGTAGAGACGCATTGAATGCGTCTCGCTACAGATGACACAAAAAAACGCAAGAGACGCATTGAATGCGTCTCGAAATAGATGATATAACAACAATGTAAGAGACGCATTCAATGCGTCTCTACAATAGGCGACAACCATGAACGAATTTTCAGAAGACAAAACCCTAGAGATTCTCGGTGCAAGGGAAAACAACCTGAAAAACATTGATTTATCAATTCCTCGCAATGCCTTGGTGGTCGTCACCGGCATCAGCGGAAGTGGTAAGTCGTCATTGGCCTTCGACACTATCTATGCCGAGGGACAACGCCGCTATATGGAGAGTTTCTCAGCCTATGCGCGACAGTTCATCGGCAACATGGAACGCCCCGATGTCGACAAGATCACAGGTCTGAGCCCCGTCATCAGCATTGAGCAGAAGAGTGTAAACAAGAACCCACGCTCCACCGTAGGCACCATCACTGAAATCTACGACTTCCTGCGTCTGCTCTATGCCCGTATCGGCGAGGCCTATTCCTACAACACGGGCGAAAAGATGGTACGCTACACCGAGGAGCAAATCACCGACCTAATCCTCAAAGAATTTGACGGCAGGCGCATCAACATCCTGGCGCCCACCGTCCGCGGCCGCAAGGGTCATTATCGCGAACTGTTCGAACATATACGCCAAGCGGGTTTCACCCGAGTGCGCGTCGACGGCGTGATGCGCGAGATCGAGTTCGGCATGATGGTCGACCGCTATAAAACCCACGACATCGAAATTGTGGTTGACCGCATCGAAGTGCACGAGGACAGCCTCACGCGCATCAAGAAGTCGGTTCAAACTGCCTTCCGCTATGGCAAGGGCCTACTCATGGTGCTCGACAACGACACCGAGCAGCTGCGCTATTTCAGTCGACTGCTGATGTGTCCTACCACTGGCCTCTCCTACGAAGACCCCGAGCCCAACACCTTCTCGTTCAACTCGCCATACGGCGCCTGCCCCAAGTGCAACGGTTTGGGCGAAATCGCAGTGGTGGACAAGGAAAAACTCATCCCCAACCCCAACCTGAGCCTCCGCAAAGGCGGCCTGGCTCCCGCAGGTGAATACAAGGCCGGAAGCTGGATCTTCCGACAGCTGGAGGCCATCGGCCTGAAATACGGCTACACCCTCGACACACCAATGAAAGACATCTCAGAGGAGGCACTCGACGTCATCCTTTATGGCACCAACGAGACCTTCGACGTGAAGCGGGAGACCCTTGGCATCACCTCGACCGTCAAAATCAACTTCGAAGGCATCATCAACTTCATCGAGGACCAGAACAATGAGGAAGCCTCGGCTGCCATCGCACGATGGGCGGGCTCGTTCATGAATCATGTGAGTTGTCCCGTTTGCAACGGCACAAGGTTGAAGAAAGAAGCGCAGTGGTTCCGCATCGACGGGAAAAACATCGCCGAAGTGGCCAACATGGACACCCTCAGCCTAGGCAAGTGGATTGACGAATTGCCGAACAAACTCACCGAACGCCAAAACGACATCGCCAAGGAAATCCTGCGTGAAATCCATAAGCGCGTGCATTTCCTCCTCGACATCGGCATCGACTACCTCAACATGAACCGTCCTGCGGCATCTTTGTCGGGCGGCGAGGCGCAACGCATCCGATTGGCCACACAGATCGGCTCGCAACTGACAGGTGTTTTGTATATTCTAGACGAGCCCAGCATCGGATTGCATCAGCGCGACAACCAGCGCCTCATCGAGTCGCTGAAGGAGCTGCGCGACATTGGCAACTCGGTCATCGTGGTGGAACACGACAAGGACACCATGCTCAACGCCGACTATCTCGTCGACATCGGCCCAGGTGCGGGAAGGCACGGCGGTGAAGTCGTCTTTGCCGGCACACCTGCCGAAACCAAAACAGGGCACTCCATCACCTGCGACTACCTCAACGGCATCCGCCAGATTGAGGTGCCCAAGACAAGGCACAAGGCTTTGGAAGGCGATTTCCTCACCATCAAAGGTGCGAAAGGCCACAACCTGAAGGATGTGGACTTGAAGCTGCCCCTCGGCGTGATGGTCTGCGTGACGGGCGTCAGCGGCTCGGGCAAGTCCACCTTAATTAATGAGACCCTCTCCCCCATCCTCAGCCAAAAGTTCTACCGCTCGGTGAAGGAGCCCCTGCCCTACGACAGCATCGAAGGCTTGGAGAAAATCGACAAGATCATCCAAATCGACCAGGCACCGATTGGACGCACACCTCGAAGCAACCCCGCCACCTACACCAAGGTCTTCGATGACATCCGTAAACTGTATGGCGAGTTGCCCGAATCAAAAATCCGCAACTACAAGGCTGGGCGTTTCTCCTTCAACGTGAAGGGCGGTCGTTGCGAAGCTTGCAAGGGCGCAGGCGTACGTGTTATCGAGATGAACTTCCTGCCCGACGTGACGGTGTTATGCGAAGAATGCCAAGGCAAACGCTACAACCGTGAGACGCTTGAGGTGCGCTACAAAGGCAAGTCGATTAATGATGTGCTTAACATGACCATCAACGAGGCGGTGGAGTTCTTTGAAAACATCCCAAGCATCATACAGAAAATCAGAACTTTGAAAGATGTCGGCTTGGGTTATCTGACCCTAGGTCAGGCCTCCACCACCATCAGCGGCGGTGAGGCACAACGCGTGAAGCTGGCCACCGAACTCGCCAAGCGTGACACGGGCAAGACCCTCTATGTTTTGGACGAGCCCACCACAGGTCTGCATTTCGAGGACATCAAGGTGTTGATGCATGTGTTGAACAAGCTCGTCGACAAGGGCAACACTGTCCTCATCATCGAGCACAACATGGACGTCATCAAGATGGCGGACTGGATCATCGACATGGGACCCGAGGGCGGCGACCGAGGCGGACGCATCGTCTGCCAGGGCACACCAGAGGAAGTGGCCAAGTGCGAGGAGAGTTACACTGCGAAGTATTTGAGGGAGGAGCTGTATTAGTTAGGAGTTGTTCAGTTGTTCAGTTGACGCTTCGCGTCACTGCGAGGAACGAAGCAGTCTAGAGTCGAATCTTAAGTTCAGTTGTTCAGTTGTCGCTTCGCGTCACTGCGAGGAACGAAGCAGTCTAGAGTCGAATCTTAAGTTCAGTTGACGCTTGCGTCACTGCGAGGAACGAAGCAGTCTAGAGTCGAATCTTAAGTTCAGTTGTTCAGTTGTCGCTTC
>CADBGN010000095.1:0-15384 GCA_902794155.1 uncultured Bacteroidia bacterium | reverse complement strand
CTAGAGTCGAATCTTAAGTTCAGTTGACGCTTGCGTCACTGCGAGGAACGAAGCAGTCTAGAGTCGAATCTTAAGTTCAGTTATTCAGTTAGGAGTTAGCAGTTGTTCAGTTAGCAGTTGTCGCTTCGCGTCATTGCGAGGAGGCACGACGAAGCAATCTAGGGTTGAATCTATAATTAGCAGTTGTTCAGTTAGCAGTTGTCGCTTCGCGTCACTGCGAGGAACGAAGCAGTCTAGAGTCGAATCTTAAGTTCAGTTGTTCAGTTAGGAGTTGTCGGGACCCACCGCCTTCGTGGATTAATTATTAATTAATGGATTCTATAATTAATAAGGTGTCCTAAATTACTATATGGGAAATGCGTTTTATGCATGAAAAAAAAGTCTTATCTTTGCGGCATTACTAAAACTCATTTTCAAACCGTTATCACATTAATTAAACCATAAACATTATGAAAAACAAACACCTATTATTAATCCTTTTCCTCGCCATCATCGCGCCATGGACAGCGCAAGCCCAACAACAGTCCCCACGCGACCAATGGGACTTCATCAACTCATTCGTCTGCTCCACAGGCCGCCAGCACGGCGTGGTGTATGACGGCGAATACATCTACACCAGCGCCTGGGGCAAGTCGTCGAACGTGCTGTCGATGTTCTACAAATACGACCTCGACGGCAACCTCATCGAAGAGTTCGACATCCCCGGCTTCGGCGACTCCGACCACTACATGCGCGACATGACCTACGACGGCCAGTACGTCTATGGCTGCGACGCCCACACCGGCACCATCTGGTGTGTCGACTTTAGCACCAAGACCCTCGTCGCGCAAATCAACACCAACCTCAACGAGCTGGGCACCTGCAGTTACGACCCCGTTGAGGACGCCTTCTGGGTAGGCGAAAGGGCCACAGGCGAAAGCCCCAACCTCCATCTCGACCTCAAGCTCGTCGACCGCACCGGCGCTGTCGTCAGGACGGCCACGGCGCACAACCTTGGCGGGCACACCGTGCACGGCACCGGCTATTTCACCGACGAGGACGGCTCGCACCACCTTTACCTCTTTGCCGTGCAGGGCTTCACTGCCCACGTCTTCGACTACAACATCGACGCCGACAGCATGAGTCCCAACTACATCTTCGATTTCGCCGTCACTCCAGGCTTTGGATCGGGCTGCAGCGCTGGCGGTGCCTTCATCGGTGAGTGCAACGGCACACCCTGCTTCTTCGGCTCCGTCGACCGTAGCCCCAACCTCATCGGCATCTATGCCTTGGGCGACTACACCCCCGCCCCGCCCACCCCACCCGAGGGCGACCTCTTCTATGACTTCAACGACGGCATCATGCGCTGGACCACCATCGACGGCGATGGCGACGGACGCAACTGGGAGATGCGCCAAAACTGGGGCAACACCGAAAACCCCTACAGCGTGACCTCGGCCTCCTACGACGACCTCAACGACATCATACTCTATCCCAAAAACCTGCTGGTGTCGCCCTACAAGCTCGACTGCGAGGAGATCTCGTTCATCGCCTGCGCCCAGGACGCCACCCATCCCGAAGAACACTTCGGCGTGGCCGTCTCCACCCAAGGCAACACCGACGCGAGCGACTTCACCATTGTTTGGGAAGCCGACATGGATGCCAAAGGCGCCGGCAGCTGGCATTACTACAGCGTTGACCTCCGTGCCTACCAGGGACAGGACATCTACGTGGCCATCATCCACTTCAGCTGCTCCAACCAGTTTATGCTCAACGTTGACGACATCACCCTTTACAGGACCTACGACCAAGTGGCTGACCATGGCACCGAGGCCGTTACGGTTTACCCCAACCCTGCCGTTGACCGACTCTGTGTGGTGAGCGACGAAGCCGTTGAGCAGGTTGAGGTTTACGACATGACCGGTGCGTTGCTGCTCCGCCAAGCGGCAAGCGGCAGCAAGTTCAGCATCGACGTGCATGCCTTGCCCGCCGGAGTCTATCTCCTCACCCTTCGCACAAAGGACAAGGTGACGCCCCAGCGTTTTGTAAAAAAATAAAACGATTCGCCTAAGAGGCGTTTCGTATTTCCTGACAAGTGGTAAAAGAATCGAAAAAAATCCTTTCTTTTTCCACTTTTTTGTCACACTATGTTTTTTTTTCCTATTTTTGCAGCCACTATGTATAGTGTAACACGCAAGGACCAACTAACGAAACTAAAAACAAACCAACTGAAACACAAACAATTAACACAATTATTAACAAATAACTTAACCAATTAAAATTCAAAAAGTATGAGAAAAAAATCCTTACTTCTCCTGCTGCTGATGGCATTGTTCATGCCTTGGGCAGCACAAGCACAAGACCGCCCAGTCGTAACGATTGGTGAAGGTACTTCAACTCAAAACTACCCATTACCTGGGTTTTATGGGTATCAGTATGATGTCTTCCTTTATACGCCTAGTGCAGCCCCTGCCTTGGGGGTTGACAGCGAAATCTCCAGCCTTGCGTTTGATGTTGTTTCAAACAACACTAATACAGGTGCCGAGATGTACATCTGGGTAAAGGACGTGGATGCAGACTATGCTTTGGCTACAGCAACCACTTTCAACGAGTACATCACAGATGCCACACAAGTGTATGCGAACGATGACTTCTCATCAACAGAGGGATGGAATACGTTCAGCTTCGCATCAACGTTTTCGCATGAAGGCGGAAAAGCCTTGCTCGTTGCCGTACGCGGCGTGGGCTGCTCCACATCTGGCGGATGCAGCCGTGGTTGTCACTACACCTCTGCTACGAATACATGGTGGAATAAGCATGTTGACACTAGTGACCCTGGTCAAGAAGTATCGGGCACTGTCGGTAACAACCGTGCCAATATCCAGTTAGAACTTAATTATACTGGCTCTGTTTGCTTCCCGCCTACAGGATTGACCTACACCAATGTCACCGAAAACGCTGCCACCTTGAGCTGGACCGAAAACGGCGAAAGCACTGCTTGGACGCTTGAATACGGCACCGCCAACGACTTTGTTGGCGCTACTACGGTGAACGTAAGCGGCACACCTACCACTTCACTTTCGGGTCTATCTGCCTTAACCACTTACTACGTCCGCGTAAAAGCTGACTGTGGTTCCGACTGGCTCACAGGCAGCTTCACCACTACCGCAGTGGCCGAAGCAGTTGAAAACGCTTGGAGCGACGACTTTGAAGGCACAAGCTGTGGTTGGGACCTGATTAACGGCACCATCACCAACGCTTGGGCTTGGGGCACCGCCACCAGCAACGGCGGCACACACGCCCTCTACATTTCCAACGATGGCGGCACCACTAACGCTTACACCAACAATAGCGCTGCTATGGTGTATGCTACCAAGCTTCTCAACTTTGCTGATGGCAAATACGAATTCACCTACGATTGGATTGCCAATGGCGAAGGCAGTTACGACTATCTGAGAGTAGCTTTAGTGCCCGCTTCGGTAACACTTACCGCTGGCACAACACTTCCTTCTGGATTCGGTACTTCCAGCCTTCCTACTGGTTGGATCGCATTGGACGGTGGTAGCAAGCTGAATTTAGTTACCGCATGGCAGAGCAAGAGCGTATCTATCAATGTGACTGCCGGTAACTATTATTTAGTTATGGCATGGAGAGACGACACCAGCAGCGGCACCAATCCTCCTGCGGCTGTTGATAACGTGAGCATCACTCGCGTGGCCTGCGCCTACGACGTGGAAGGTCTTGCTGTGGATAATGTTACCACAAACAGTGCCACCCTCACATGGACTGCCGGCGAAGCCGAGCAATGGCAAGTGACCTTCGCCGACAATGGCAACTTCAACAATGCAACAGAAGCGATTGTCAGTGCAGCCACCTACAATATGACCGGTCTGCAACCCTCCACTAAATATTATGCAAAGGTGCGCGCCTATTGCGGTGGCGAAGACTTCGGCTCATGGAGCAGCGTGTTTGATTTCTTCACCGATTGCGCCATCATCCCCGCCGTGGGCTACACCGAAAACTTCGACAGCTACACGGCTGCTGCAGGTGTTCTGCCCATCTGCTGGAACAAGATTAACACAACTTCTAATAGTTCTTATCAGGGTTATCCGAGAATCTATAATTATAGCTATCAATCCTCGCCTAACTGCCTGTATTTCTATTCCTATTATTCAACCTATAGCGATTACGATCCTCAGGACCAATACGCCATCCTGCCTGAAATGGAGAACTTGGCTGGCAAGCTCATCACGCTCTCGGCCAAGGCCAACAGCAGCACTGTTACCTTCAAGATCGGTTTGATGACCGACCCGACCGATGCTACCACCTTCACGGAGATGGCCACCCAAGCCCTGACCACTTCCTATCAGGAATTCGAGTATGTTGTGCCTGCCGATGCAACGGCCCACTACATTGCCATCATGATGGAAGCCGCCAGCTCAAGCTCAAGCACTCGTTATGTCTATATCGACGACATCGCCATTACTGAGGCTCCTACCTGCTTCAAACCCACTGGCCTGACCTACAGCAATGTTTACGGTCACGGTGCCACCATCACTTGGACTTCCGACGCTGCCGCTTGGCAGGTTCAACTGAACGAGGAAGACCCCATTGACGTGGAAGAAACCACCTACACTTTCGAAAACCTCGACCCTGAAACGGCCTACACCGCCAAGGTGCGTGCCAACTGCGACGGCACCTATAGCGAGTGGACCACAGCCGTGAGCTTCACCACCACCATCGCTTGCCCCGCTCCTACCAATCTTACAGTGACCCCCAACGCCCTGACCGCTACCTTCACATGGGAAAGCAATGCCGGCGAATGGGAAGTGGTCTACTCCACCAATGCCAATGCTGACCCTGATGAAATCGTTGTCGGCACATTCGTCAATGAAGCCACTTATACGGTGAACGACCTCGAACTCGGTGACTATTACTTCTGGGTGCGTGCCAACTGCGGCGACGAAGATGGCAACAGCCAATGGGCTGGCCCCGTCAGCGTGCATATCGGCTACTGCGTGCCTAACCCCAGCAATGTGGACGGCAACGGCATCTCCAACGTGACCTTCGGCATGGGCGACAACATTGTCAACAACGACACGCCTAAAGCCACGTATGCCGACTATTCAAGCCAAATCGGTGCTGTGCAAGCCGGTGTGGAATCCACCATTGCCATCACCTACGCTACAGGCTACACCTACGGCACAATCATTTGGGTTGACCTCGACAACAGCCTGAGCTTCGAAGACAGCGAAATCGTTTATACAGGTACCAGTGAAAGCGCTAATCCCACCACACTGAACGCTGCCATCACCATTCCTGCCACACAAACTCCTGGCGATTATATGATGCGCATCGGTGGTGCCGACAGCGGCTTTGACAGCTACATCAGCGGTTCATCGACTACCGCCCCGAGTGCTTGCTACACTGGCAACTGGGCTTGTTTCCAAGACTACACCCTGCGTGTGCTTGAGGCTCCTTCTTGCATGATGCCTACCACCGTTGCCATCAATTACACTGGCGGCACCACTGCCACTGTGACTTGGCAAGGCACTACCGAAACCTATAACATCGATGTGAACGGCACTGTGACTAACGATGTCACCACCCCTTATACTCTTGAGAACCTCGACCTGGCTACCACGTACGAAGTGAAGGTTCAGGCTAACTGCGACGGCGACGAGACCAGCGAATGGACGACCGCCGTCAGCTTCACCACCGACTTCTGCTTGCCTGAAGACATGTGCGAAATCACCCTTGAACTTACCGACGATTATGGCGATGGTTGGAATGGTAACTACATCCAAGTGGTGGATGGGGAAACCAACGCAGTTTTGGGAGAGTTCACCAATACTAATGAGGCAGGTGGAGGAGAAGCCCAAACATTCACCCTTCCCGTCTGCAATGGCCGCGAGATAAGTTTCGTTTATGGACTGGGTAATGGTTCTTCTACCTATCCTTATGAAAACTCCTTCGTGATTTACGATGTCAATGGAGAAATCATCTGTCAGCATGAACTGGATGATGACGGCCCGACTCCTGGTGTAGTCGGCACCTACACCGTGAATTGCGATGGTGTTTCCTACACCCTCGAAATCGAAGGCGTTGGCGAAGACAACTGGAACAACGAAAATAATAGTGGTTACCACCTCATCGCTTCGCCTGTCAACGTGGACCTTACCAACCATGAAATGACCACCGGCGACTTCGACCTTTACTACTTCGACCAAGTGGGTGACGAAGATGGCAACGAGTGGATGAACTACAAGAACGAGAGCTTCAACCTCGAACCTGGCAAGGGCTACCTCTACGCCCATAAGATTGGCGGTGAATTCACCCTCACCGGCACGGCTTACAGCGGCGATGGCGAAATCGAACTGGTTTATGACGAAAACGCCACCGACTTCCAAGGCTGGAACCTTGTGGGTAACCCCTGGACCGTGACCGCTTACCCCGACCACGCTTTCTACACCATGAATGAAGGTGGTTCCGGCATCGATGTTACTGTTTGTGACGCTGGCACCGAAGTCAATCGTATGACTGGTATCTTTGTAGTGGCCGAAGGTGAAAACGAAACCGTGACCTTTGCTACCGAGAATCCTGGCAAGACGGTTGCTAGACTCAACCTCAACATCACCAGAAACAGCAGTCTCATCGACCGCGCCATTGTCCGCTTCAGCGAAGGCAGTCAGCTGCCCAAGTTCCAACTCAACCCGAACCACACCAAGATCTACATGTCTGTGGACGGCAAGGACTACGCTATCGTTAACGCCACCGAGATGGGCGAGATGCCTGTCAGCTTCAAGGCTGAGAGCGATGGCAGCTACACCCTCAGCGTCAACGCCGAGGAAGTCAGCTTCGCCTACCTCCACCTCATCGACAACATGACCGGCATCGAGACCGACCTGCTCGCCAACC
Source organism: uncultured Bacteroidia bacterium (assembly GCA_902794155.1). Taxonomy (GTDB): domain Bacteria; phylum Bacteroidota; class Bacteroidia; order Bacteroidales; family F082; genus Limimorpha. Next base: position 8,487 of record CADBGN010000095.1, on the reverse strand, counting down.
CGAGCTACAGCTTCGAAGCCAGCACCACCGACTACGCCAACCGCTTCAAACTCGTCTTCGCCACCGGTAACGCCGACGACGACTTCGCCTTCTTCAGCAACGGCAGCTTCGTCATCAACAACGAAGGCATCGCCACTGTCCAGGTGATCGACGTCAACGGCCGCATCATCAGCAGCGAAAGCATCAACGGCTGCGCCAACGTCAACGTCAAGGCCGCCGCAGGCGTCTACATGATCCGCCTCGTCAACGGCGACAACGTCAAGGTCCAAAAGGTGGTCGTGAAGTGAATATAAGCTGTTAGCATTAGCTGTTAGCTATTAGCACGGTCGCAACCAAACTAATAGCTAACGGCTAAGAGCTAAAAGCCAAATAAGCTAAATAAAGATAGTTAAACAAACAGACAAACATAAAACTTAGAAAGAACAATGAAGAAATTAGCAAGAACAATGAAGAAATTAGCACTGACATTAGCTATCGTCCTCGGACTGAGCATGACCACTTTCGCTGAAGGCGGCGGTCTCTTCCAAAGAGGCAACACTCCTGGCCAAAAAGAAGGTACCAACTCTAGTTTGGTTACTCCTAGCCTGCCTGGCCACGGTGGCAATGAAAACGCTGACGCCCCCCTCGGCACCGGCATCGCCGTGCTGACCGCCCTTGGCGCAGCCTACCTCGTCGGCAAACGCCGCAAAGAGGATTAATTACCATTCCAATGGTCAACATAAGGCCGACAGCTTTCGCTGCCGGCCTTTTTGTTTTGCCCCCTGCCCTAGTCGGATTCCATCATTGCGAGGCCTCATTCCGTGAAAACGGAACACGACGAAGCAATGACTGGCAATCCCCGCCGTCGTCGCTTCGCGTCATTGCGAGGAGGCACGACGAAGCAAATCGCAGATTCAACGTAGTTAATCTAGGCATGAAACTATAATGTATAGTACAAATCCTCCCACTTGGGATTCATCCCTTCAATCAAGGCAAGTTTTGCGGCTCTTGAACCGCCTTTGATTTGTTTCTCCCTTTCAATCGCTACTTTGATAGAATCGTATACTTCATAATACCCCAACTTGTCAACACTATATCTTGCCGAGAAACTATTGGGGTGGAGTTTCGTTTTATGTTCATTGACACGACGTTTCAAATTGGATGTCACGCCTGTATATATGGTCCCGTTTCTGCGGCTGAACAATAGGTACACATATCCTTTCTTTTCCATAGTGGTTGGGGTATTTGCATGCAAAGGTAGTGTTTTTTATTCAGGTTATCACTCTGGATTGCTTCGTTCCTCGCAATGACCAAGGATCCGTGCAATGACGGGGAATCCTGCCATAGTCGGGGTCCCGTCATTGCGAGGAGGAACGACGAAGCAATGATTGGGAATCCCTGCCCTCGTCGCTTCGCGTCATTGCGAGGAGGCACGACGAAGCAATCTAGGCTTGTGACTTGTAATTAATGGAATTGCCTTACTGCTGGTTATCACCCTAGATTGCTTCGTTCCTCGCAATGACTAGGGACACACGTATTGACGAAGGACCCATGAATGACAATAATCCTTACCTTAGCCAAAGCACCTGCCCATTGTGCAGCCTCGCCCCTTCCTTAAGCCCGTTCTTCCTCAGGATCTTGTTGGGCTTCACGGCGAAACGCAAGGCCACATCGCGTAAGGTCTCCCCTTCTTGGACGGTGTATTTCTTGGCTTTCCAGTTCTTGTTTCTCAGCTTCTCAAGATACACCACGTCGCCGCTGTGGAAGACCATCTCCTCAGGATGTTTCAGGCAGTTGTACTGACAGAAGCGTTTCATCTTGATGCCAAAGGCCTTGGCCAAGCCTTCAGGCGTCTCACCTTCCTTGGCGAAGACGAAAAGCACGCCGTTGTTCTCGTAAAGGAAACGCCCTTCAGGGGTCATGTCGGCCAAAGGAAACACCGACTTATCCTGGGGTGAGTAGGCCAGTTCAAAATACTCCTCAGCCTCAGGACTAATAGGCTCAATATCGCTCTCCTTAATCTTACCCAAGGCGATTTTGTCGTATTGGGTAAGATCGTAGAGCTCAATGCGGTCGATGAGCAGCTGGGCATACTTGGGATTGGTGGCATAACCCGCCGCCTTCAAGCCCTTCGCCCAACCTTTGTAGTCGGTAATCTTGAGGTCGAAAAGTGCCGAATAGCGGCTGCGCGTGATCAGGAACTCGGAATGGTCGCGGAAAGATTCCTCGGCGTTCTTGTACTTGCGGAAACACTCGTTCTTGGCATCGTCGTCCATATAGTAGGTGTCGCCCGTCCAGCCCTTGTGGCACTTGATGCCAAAATGGTTCTTGGCCTCGCGCGCCAAGGTGCTGTTGCCCGCGCCCGACTCAAGAAGCCCCTGCGCCAAAGTGATGGATGCCGGAATCTTATGGGTCTTCATTTCGCGGATGGCGATGTCCTTATAGGTCTTGATGTATTCCTCGGGTGTGATTCTTTGCGCGAGAAGTCCCAATGGAAATGAAAGAATCAGGAGTAGGGCTAGTTTTTTCATCTTGTTTCAGTTTGTTTGACTATGGTCTGTGACTATGGCCTATGACTATGGCTCATGGCTTTGGCTCATGGCTCAGATGAATCAAGCCATAGTCATAGGCCAGAAGCCATAGTTTACAACGTAAAAACCTTGAAAATCGTATAAAACTAAAATAAAAACGCCCCAACTCCGAAAAAAGCACTATCTTTGAAGCCAATTTTTGCGAACTATGGATACGACCAGCCTATTCAAGTATTTCCCCGATTTGGACGTCAAGCAGAGAGAGCAGTATAACCAACTGAAAGACTTATACTTGGATTGGAACAGCAAGATCAACGTCATCTCGCGCAAAGACATGGAGCACTTCTATGAGCACCATGTGTTGCATTCGTTAGCCATCGCCAAATACTACGAACTGCTACCTGGCATGAAGGTCATGGACCTCGGCACGGGAGGCGGCTTCCCCGGCATCCCCCTGGCCATCATGTTCCCGCAAACCGAGTTCTACCTCATCGACGGAACGGGTAAGAAAATCATGGTAGTGAATGCCGTGAAAGACGCCATCGGACTGGAGAATGTGGTGGCAGAACACAAACGCGCCGAGGAGGTAAAGGACAAGTTCGACGTGATTACCGGTCGCGCCGTGATGACCTTGCCCGAAATTGCCAACCTCGCAGGCAACAAGTTGAGGATCAGAGGCGACGCTGAAGCAGGCGGCATCATATACTTGAAAGGCGGCGACCTGACGGAAGAATTCAAGGCACTTGGTCGTTACTGGAAGCACAAAAAAGCCATTATCAGCAAGTGGTATAAGGAGGAGTATTTTTTGGAGAAGTATGTGGTACACCTATATTGACTATGGCCTATAGCCAATGGCCTATGGCTGACCCACGGTTGGGACAAGCCATTGGCCATCAGCCATTAGCCATAGTGCAAAAACGAGAACGAAAGTCAAATTTTACAAATAATAAAATCTATAGTACGATGAAAAGACTAACACTAACCCTTTTGGCCATGCTTGCCCTGAGCGCGACCATGTTCGCCCAGCAAGCCATGCCCGTGCCCTTCGACCAGAACGTCAGAAGAGGCAAATTGGAGAACGGATTGACCTACTACATCCGTCACAACGAGAAACCCGCCCAGCGCGCCAACTTCTACATCGCGCAGAAGGTCGGCTCCATCCTTGAAGAAGACGACCAGCAAGGACTGGCCCACTTCCTGGAGCACATGGCCTTCAACGGCACAAAGAACTTCCCCGGCAAGAAACTGCTCAACTACATGGAGCACAACGGCGTGAAGTTCGGCGAGAACGTCAACGCATGGACCAGCATCGAGCAGACCGTCTACATGCTCACCAATGTGCCGACCACCAACATGAACCTCGTCGACTCGTGCATCCTCATCCTCCACGACTGGTCGAGCTTCATCTCACTCGAAGGCGAAGAGATCGACAAGGAACGCGGCGTCATCCTTGAGGAGAAACGCAGCCGCAATGACGCCCAGCAGCGCATGTGGGAGAAGATGTTGCCCGAGATCTACCCCAACAGCCCCTACGGTCACCGCATGCCCATCGGCCTTGAAGAAGTCATCTCCGGCTTCGATCACGAGGCCCTGCGCGCCTACTACCACAAATGGTATCGCCCCGACCTGCAAGGCATCATCATTATTGGCGACATCGACGTCAACGAGGTGGAGAACCACCTAAAGACCATCTTCGAGGACATCCCCGCCCCCGTCAATCCGGCCGAACGCACACGCTTTGAGGTGGCCGACAACGCCGAGCCCATCGTCAGCATCTGCACCGACCCCGAAGAGACCAACTACAGAGTTTCGTTGTACTACAAGCACGATGTCGTTCCGAACGAAGAGAAAGCTGATATCCAATACTGGCTGAAAGGCTATATCGACCAGCTCGTCGCCACCATGTACAACAACCGCATGGAAGAACTCACGCAGAAAGCCAACCCGCCCTTTATCTTCGGCTATGGCTACTATGGCACCTTCTTCGTCAGCGACACCAAAGACGCTTGGACTACCATGGCCTATGCCAAAGACAATGACGGCATCGACGAGGCTTTGAACGCCCTCGTAGCCGAGAACAAGCGTATGCAACAATACGGCTTCACAGCCTCCGAATTTGAACGCGCCAAGGCCGACCTCATGAAACGCATCGAAAACCAATACGACGAGCGCGACAAGCAAGAGACGGGCCGCTACCTCAACCCCATCCTCGCCCACTTCCTCACCAACGAACCGCTGATGGGCATCGAGAATGAATACATGCTGCTCAGCCAAATCCTTCCTGCCCTGCCCGTGGAAGCCATCAACCAATATGTTCCGGAGCTTATCCGTGAGGACAACATCGTCATCACGCTGACCGGTCCCGAGAAAGAAGGCGTGAAGCTGCCCACCAAGGAAGAGCTTGTCAACCTGCTCAACAAAGCCAAGGAAGTTGAAGTGGAGCCTTACAAGGAGACCGTCAGCAACGAGCCTCTGATCGCCACCCTGCCTGTGAAGGGCGCCATCGACAGCAAGAAGCATGACGACACCTTCGACGCCACCATCCTCACCCTGAAGAACGGCGTGAAGGTCATCTACAAGCCCACCAAATTCAAAGACGACGAAATTCTGATGTCAGCCTACAGCTTCGGCGGCTACAGCGTAATGGACCAAAGCGACCCCTACACCTTGCAGGAAATCAACGAATTGGCCACGCTTGGCGGTGTTGGTAACTTCAGCGCCATTGACCTGCCTAAAGTACTAGCCGGCAAGAAAGCCAGTGTGTACCCCAGCATCAGTGCTTTCACTGAGGGCATGAGCGGCAACTGCTCCGTCCGCGACTTGGAGACCATGCTGCAACTCACCTATTTGTATTTCAACTCGCCTCGTAGCGACGAAGAAGCCTTCCAGTCCTACCTGACCCGCACCAAGTCGATGCTGGCCAACATCGAGTCGAACCCCGACATCGCCTTCCGCGACAACCTCATGTTTGCCCTCTACGACAACCACCCGCTCGTCAAGCGCATGAAAGCCGAAGACTACGACAAGATCGACTATGCCAAGGCCCTCAGGCTCTATGCCGACCGCTTCAAAGACGCCAACAACTTCGTGTTCACCTTCGTGGGCAACATCGACCCTGAGACCTTCGAGCCCATGATTGAGCAATATATCGGCGCTTTGAAGACCAAGAAAAACGACGAGACTTGGACCGCCAACGCCCCTGCCATCACCGACAAGGACGTCAACTGCCACTACACCAAAGCCATGGAAAACCCGAAGGTGAGCTGCTACACCATTTTCAACGGCGACATGGAATACACCCTTGAAAACCAGATGAAGATGCAAATCTTGGGCGACGTGATGGACATCGTCTACACCGAGAAGATCCGTGAAGATGAAGGCGGCACCTACGGTGTGGGCGTGCAGGGCAACCTGAGCCTCCGTCCGAAACCGAGCTTCATGTTCCTCATCGGTTTCGACACCAACAAGGAGATGTACGAAAAGCTGATGGGCATCGCCATTGCCGAATTGCAGAACATAGCCAACCAAGGCCCGCGTCCCGAAGACCTGAAGAAGGTGAAGGAGTTCCTCGTCAAGAAGCACAGCGAAGACCTTGAGAGCAACCGCTACTGGATGAGCTGCATCCAGACCATGGATCGCGACAAATACAACCCGATGGCCAACTATGAGCAAATTGTCAACGGCATCACCGCCGACGACGTGGCCAACATGGCCAAGGCCGTACTGAAGGGCTATAAGAAAGAAGTGGTGCAGATCCCTGAATAAAATGCTACTAGCTTTTAGCCACTGGCTACTGGCAGCTACCATTGTTGCGGAGATTGCGGGTCTTCGCCCGCAATGAAGCCCAAAGGCGGAGCTGCCAGAAGCCAACAGCCAGAGGCCAGAAGCCATTAAACCGAAATCATAAATCTTAAAATCAAACAAATATGACAGAAAAACTCACATTGAGAGACAATCCTACCATGAGGTGGGTTGCCTTGCTGCTCTTGGCCTTGGCCATGTTCTGCAGCTACATTTTCATGGACATTTTGTCACCCATCAAGGACTTGATGCAAGAGACACGCGGTTGGGACAGTGCTTCGTTCGGCCGTATGCAAGGTGCAGAAGTGTTCCTTAACGTCTATGTGTTCTTCCTCATCATTGCAGGTATCATCCTCGACAAGATGGGTGTTCGCTTTACGGCAGTGCTTTCAGGTGCCGTGATGCTAGTGGGTGGACTGATTAAGTTCTATGCCTGTAGTGAAAGCTTTATCGGCACAAGCATGGAGACATGGTTCAACACTCACCTCAACTGGAACGTCAACATTCCGTTCATTGGCGACATTCTGCCCTTTGCTGACGGTATGCCCGGTTCCGCCAAACTGGCTGCCATCGGATTCATGATCTTCGGTAGCGGCTGTGAGATGGCTGGCATCACCGTGAGCCGTGGTATCGTGAAATGGTTCAAGGGTCGTGAAACCGCATTGGCCATGGGTTCCGAGATGGCCTTGGCTCGTCTGGGTGTGGCCACCTGCATGATCTTCTCCCCCTTCTTCGCCAAGTTGGGCGGTGAGATTGAGGTCTCCAACTCCGTCAAGTTCGGCGTGGTGCTGCTTTGCATCGCCTTGATCATGTTCATCGTCTACTTCTTCATGGACAAGAAACTCGATGCTCAAACAGGTGAAGCAGAAGAGAAAGACGACCCGTTCAAGATTTCCGACATCGGCAAGATCCTGTCGAGCCTCGGTTTCTGGCTGGTCGCCCTGCTCTGCGTGTTGTATTACAGCGCCATCTTCCCGTTCCAGAAATATGCCGTCAACATGCTGCAGTGCAATCTGACGCTTACCCCCGCCGACCTCAACACATACTGGGGTGGCAGCACTGAAAGTTTCCCGATTTCTGTCACCATCGTCCAGTATATCATCATGCTCCTCGTGGCCATCTGTTCCTTCGCCAGCAACTTCTCGAAGAAGAAGGGCATGAAGGTTGGCTTGATGCTTGTTGCCGTTGTCGCACTTGTGGTTTACTGCTACATGGGTTACATGCGTGGCACCGCCGAGACCATCTTCGCCGTGTTCCCGCTGTTGGCCGTTGCTATCACTCCTATCCTGGGTAGTTATGTCGACCACAAGGGTAAGGCTGCCACGATGCTAATGCTTGGTTCCTTGCTGCTTGTCGTATGCCACCTCACCTTTGCCTTCGTTCTGCCTGGTGTTTCAGCCAGCTCATCTGTTGGCGGTGTCATCGTAGCATACGTCACCATCCTGGTGCTCGGTGCCTCCTTCTCGCTGGTTCCTGCAGCCTTGTGGCCCAGTGTGCCGAAGTTGGTGGACGAAAAGATTATCGGTTCGGCCTACGCCCTGATTTTCTGGATCCAGAATATCGGTCTCGGCCTCTTCCCGACCCTTATCGGCAACGTGCTGCAAAAGACCAACCCTGAAGGCACTGCTGCCCACGAGCTGAACTACACCTGGGCACTCGTCATGCTGGCCGCCCTCGGTATTGCGGCCCTCTTAATCTCGGTCTACCTCAAGGCCGTCGACAAGAAGAAGCACTTCGGACTGGAAGAGCCGAACATCAAGTAAGAATGCGGAATGCATAATTATGAATGCGGAATGGCGCAAAGCGATGCAAGCTTGCCCATTCCGCATTCTGCATTCCACATTCAGCATTATTTATGCACAAACGGGACCTCGCACATTTCGAGAATCTCCTTGACGAATTTCCTTTCACGGGGACCGAAATGCGTATCGGAACGCGAAAGCTGCGTCATCATACGCGAGAAGATACGTTTCTTCTCCAACGGCATCATCTTCAGCGTCTCGTAAGTCTGCTGAGGCAACTCGTTTCTTGGAATCGGCACAAAATCCGTGGCATCAAACTCCAATTCCTTCATGCAGGATACGGTGCTTTTGAAGAATGCCATCACTTGACCACAATAAACCTACCTAACTCAGTAACAGATATTGGAGATAATTGCTTTTGGGATTGCGATAAC
>CADBGN010000094.1 GCA_902794155.1 uncultured Bacteroidia bacterium | reverse complement strand
AGAGGCCGACCTGCTTGGCTTGAGCGAAAATACGGTGGCAAAATACCGCTCCAAACTCAACAAAAAAGTTGATTTTGACTCGATTTCCATTCTGGCCGACTGAGAAAAATCTGTACTTTTTTCTTGCAACGCATTGATTATCAATGCGAGTTAGAAACAAAAATCTGTACTTGGCCTTTAAGGTTGGTTTTTTAGTGGATTTTTGTTATAGTTTTGTTGGTATGAAACAAATGTGTAACAACTTAATCGTTTTATGCCATGAAAAAATGTTTGTTTTTTGTCATTTGGATGGCTTTGCTGACAGCCCCGCTTTCGGCACAGACCATCGAGGTTTCGGGCGAATACCAAGGCAATGTGCTTTGGGACGCCGACACGGTTAGGCTCATGGGCGATGTCGTCATCGAGCCAGACGAAATGGGCACGGCTCGCCTCACCGTCGAGCGTGGAACTTGTGTGATTGCGGAAGGCTATTACAGCATCACCGTCAACAACGGTTCGTTTTATGCCTTAGGTGCGGATAAGGATCCCGTTACCTTCACCGCGCGCGACACCACCGACTTCTATAATCCCACAACGGAAACCGGATGGCATGGTCTTCACTTGATTTCCGACCAAAGCAGCGCCCAAGACAGTGTGGTCATGGAGTTCTGTGTTGTCAAGTTCGCAAAGATTATCACTGGGGCACCCGTGGGGGAAAGGTTTGGCGCTGGCGTTGAGGTGAGAAACAAGAGCTATTGTTATTTTGCGCACTGCCGTTTCATGCACAACCGCGATGATCACGATACCAGTTCGCCAAGTGGTAGCGGTGGAGGCGGAATGTATGTGCTCAACCCAGGGACAATCCTTGTAGAGCATTGCGTTTTCCACGACAATTATGCTTGGTGGGGTGCGAGCATTAGGATGGACGGATTGCGGCATTTCACGGTGCGCAATTGCGAGTTCTACAACAATTCAGGACATTATGGCACCGCTCTCGACATGCATGTGGGCGAATTGTCGCTTTCGGCACCAGGTCCCCAGGTCTACAACAACTATATTCATGGCAACCACGGCAGCACGGCTTATCTCGGTTGGGAAGGTGTGGGTAGATTCCACGACAACATCATCGTTAACAACGATGGCTATTCGCCTGTGCTAGGTACCACGGCCCCCAATTATTCCCATTATTATAACAACACGATTGTCAACAACCGAAGTGAGGGATTCATAAATGGTAATGGGTCGGGAATTTGGACTAATGGAGAGCAGATAATCTACAACAATATCTTTTGGGGCAACACGGGCATTTGGTTTGAGCAGATGGACCCAACGCATCCTGCCCCGACGGCATTCAATAATTGTCATACATTCCCAAACGGGGTTATGGGCACTGATGACCTTTATGCCGACCCGCATTTTACTCAACCCACTGCAGGCTTGGGCCCTGAATATGACCATGCAACATCGGCTGCTCATTGGGCACTGCTTGAAACTTCGCCCTGCCGCGATGCCGGAGCCATCAACATGAGCCCGTATTATCCTGACACCGATTATAACGGACGACCAAGAGTGGAAAACGGCCGTATCGACATGGGTGCCATCGAGTTCCCCGATTTGACATGGGTTGCTGAAAGTGAATCCAATGAGGCGGTGTTTCCCAATCCTGGTAGTGACTGTTTCGTCATCCAGACGGAAATGGGGGAGGCACTGTTTGAGGTTTATGACCTCTGTGGGCGCAAAGTGTGCGAACAGCAGGGTCATGGCGATGCGATGAGTGTTATAACACGTGACTGGCCTTCGGGAATGTATTTCTGGAGACTGAGTGGCCCTTCTACGATGACGAAAACAGGAAAATGGATAAAGAAATAATCAAAACTACAGCATTATGAAACACAACAGATTTTACAGTCTTATTGCCGTTCTGCTGATGGCTTCAGCCCCATTGTTTGGTGGAACGGTTGGCGTTGAGCACGCCAAGGCCTTGGGCGCCAAGTTTGTTGAGGCCAATTTCAAGAACAACACGCCATTGGAATGGGTCTACACCGCCGTTACAGAAAACGGCAGGGCATCGTTCCATGTCTTCAATGGCGCTACTGGCGGTTTTGTCATTGTTTCGGCCAGCGACCTTACCAGCCCCATTCTCGGCTATGCCGAAACAAGTGCTTTCAACACGGAAAACATCCCTGATGGATTGGCCTACTTCCTCAATGGCTATGGGCAATCCGTTGATTTTGCGGAAGAAAACCTGAAAGAAGCTGATTTTGTGATCGCTCAGGAATGGGAAAACCTAGAACGTTGCGGAAAAACGCAAGCCATGAAATCAGTGGTCGTCGAACCTTTGGTTGCCACACATTGGGACCAAGGCTGCTATTATAACGCGTACTGTCCTAAAGACGAGGAGGGACCATGTAATTGCGCCTTGGCTGGTTGTGTGGCCACATCGATGGCACAAGTGATGAAGTATTGGAACTATCCTGAACATGGCACAGGCTCCCATTCATACGATAGCTACTTTTACGGAACCCTTTCAGCTGATTTCGGCGCGACAACTTACCATTGGGACGAGATGCCGGAATCGTTGGACCATATCGAAATATATGTGTCCACCTTGATTTATCATTGTGGGGTGAGCGTAAACATGAATTACGGAGCCATGGCCAGCGGTGCTTTGCACCAAAGCATTCCTTCGGCCATGAGTTCCTATTTCGGCTATGGCACTTCGCACAATTTGCTGAGAGACGAATATCCCTACGATGAATGGGTGGCCATGATGCGCAATGCCTTGGATATGGGCATTCCAATCTTGTATGCAGGTACCGATGGAGGGAGTCAGGGCCATTCGTTCATCTGCGATGGCTACGACGACAACGGCCTGTTTCACATCAACTGGAGTTGGGGTGGTGTCCTCGATGGTTGGTTCAGCATCGACAATCTGCAAACCTACAACCAGACATGGAACTTGGCGCAAAAGATGATAGCAGATGTCATGCCTTCTGACATGTACAACGCCACGCCTCAGGCACCTACTAACCTGAGTGTTCAGCCGCTTTCCGACGATTCATACTCTTGTACCGTGCATTGGAACAACCCAACAAAGACTTTGAATAATAGCAACTTGGCACATATCGACCAAATCGTCGTCAAACGTGACGGTAGGGTGGTTTATACCCAAGACGATGTTGCTCCAGGCGCGGCCATGGAATTCACCGACGAAGTGCCGTTTTATGGCTTGCATGATTATCAGGTCTTTGCGGTTAGCAACGGCCTCCACGGAAGGATTGCCTCCGAAAGCGGTGTGCGCTTTGGGCCTTCCTGCACTTGGACTATTGAGGCAGGGACTTCCTTCTTCAATGGATGGCAGGGTGCTTCCATACAAGTGATCAACAACGCGATGCAGGTGATGGAGTCGGTCACGGCGCACTCAAGCAGCGAGACACTCTCTGTTGCGGTGCCTTTGGGTCATGTCTCTTTTGCTTGGTCCAAAGGAAGCAGTTCGGTTAGCGATGTGAGTTTTGTCATCAAGGATGCTGACAATCAAGTCGTTTATTCGTATTCGGGCGCTTTGGGTGGTCTCGAAGACGGCGTTTTCCTGCAAACCAACAACAGTTGTGGCAATGGTGATGATTGTGGTATGCCTATCGACTTGTATGCCTTTGCGGAGGGCGATTATGCTGTGTTGGATTGGTTCGATTCAGCCCAAGCAGAAAACTATAATGTGTATCGTGATGGAACTTTGTTGGCTACGGTATCAGGGCAGGAAACAGGGTTTATTGATGAAGAACCAAACTATGGCGGCAATTGTTACTATGTGACGGCTTTCTGTGCCTCGGGCGAGAGCGAACCCACCAACGAGGCTTGCGTCACCGTTGGCGAAGGCTGCCAACCCGCCACTAACCTTTGGTTTGAGATGACAACCAACAACAAGATAAAACTCACATGGGTAGCACCCCAACCTCATGACGGCCTTTCGGGGTTCTACATCTACCGCACCAAGGAAGCCGATATGAACTGGCAGCAAATCAAGACATTGGGTGCAAATTACACGTCCTATACCGACAACACCTCATTAGAGGACGAGACCTTCTATCTTTACAAAGTGGTGGCCTATTACCAAGACATCGACTGCTATTCGGCTCCCGCGCGGTCGAAATACAATGAGTTCGAATTTTTCTTGAGGGTGTATTGGTCGGTAGATGGAGTGGATGAAGGAAGCATTTGCGATATTGTCGCCTATCCCAATCCTGGTAACAACACCCTTAACATCCGTACAGCTTTGAAAAACGCCCGCGTGGAAGTGTATGATAACAATGGTAGACTCATCCACAGCCAAGCCCTCACGGAGCATGTGACGGCGATTGATGCAGGGGATTGGACTGAGGGCGTTTATGTTTGGAAGGTTTATACTTCGGATGGCGGCCCTTCGACGGGCTCAGGGGCCTTGGTGGAAACGGGAAAATGGGTGAAAGAATAAAAGCCAAAAGTTAGGAATGCTGAATTAGGAATGCTGAATGATTTTTTGCGCCATTCAGCATTCCACATTCAGCATTCCGCATTTCCATTATGCTTTCTTCAGCAGAATGACATACACCGGGAAGTGGTCGCTGTAGCCACCCATCCAGACGCCGCCGGCGAAGGTGCGGAAGGGATAGCCGTTGTAGCGGCCGCCGTGTTGCTTCAGGAACTCCTTGTTGTGGACCTTCGCGTTTTTGAACTGGTAGCTGTCGTAGCCGTTGGGTAGCAGGGCAGGGGTGAGGATCATCTGGTCGAGCACGCCGGGCGCGTCGCGGTAGAAGTTGGTGCCGTAGCCTTTCTTGTGCAACTCGTACATGGGGTTGAAAAACTCGCCGTCGCGCAGGTCTTTCATGTCGCCTGAGGCACGCAAGTGTTCCGTAACAGTTTTGTTGGTCGGGTAGTCGTTGAAGTCGCCCATCATGATGATCTTGGCGTTTTGGTCTTGGCGCATGATGCTGTCGGCGATGTGCCGGCACAACTCGGCGGCGGCAATGCGGCCAGGCATGGAACGCTTCTCACCGCCCACACGCGACGGCCAGTGCATCACGATGAAGTGCATCATCTCGCCATCGAAGAGGCCGGAGACGACTAACTGGTCGCGGGTGATGAACTCAGGGTCGCTGGGTACGATGGTATGATATGTCTTGCTGTTCGTCAGCTTGAAATACTTAGGATTGTAGAGCAATCCCACATCCACGCCACGGCGGTCGGGCGAGTCGTAATGAACCACTTGATAGTTGCGGTCCTTGATTTCGGGCTGGGCAACGAGGTCTTCAAGCACATGGCGGTTCTCGATCTCCGACATGCCAAGGATAGCCACACCGTCGGGAGTGATGTCGGAGCCGATGGTGGAGATGGCGTAGGCCATGTTATGAAGCTTGTTGAGGTATTTCTCGGTATTCCACTGGTTGGCGCCTTGGGGCAGGAACTCCTCGTCGTTTTTCTGCGGGTCGTTGATGGTGTCGAAGAGATTTTCCAGGTTATAGAAGCCGACCAAGCCGACTTTATAGGCCTGTTTTTCTTGTGCGTTGAGGCTCGTAAAACCAAGTACAAAGGCCAAAAGAGCAAATATGAAAGCAAAGTGTTTGTTCATGTGGAGCGTGACATTAGGGTTGATAACGCGGCAAAGGTAGCAAATTAATCCAATAAAAATAATAGCAATAAAAGAACTTTTTCCTATTTTTGTCCGTTTGATTCACTCAAAACCCAACGCAAATCATAATAAGTTCAATATGAAGAAATTCCTACTATTTTTGGTCGCAACGGTGCTGATGACGGGGGCGCATGCCCAAGTTGTCGACACTACCGACTTGAACCAAAACGATGTGCCGACGGTGATCCTGCTCGACTCTGACTTCGACGAGTCATCCACCTCGGTCAACGATGCCTCCACCTTGCTCAACTCGTCGCGCGACGTGTTCAACAGCATCGCAGCCTACAACCTGGGCTCATTGCGCTACCGCGTGCGCGGCAACGACTCGAAGTACAGCGAGGTGATGATTAACGGCATCTCCATGAACGACCCCGAGACGGGGCGTCCGGTCTTCTCCAACTGGGGCGGCCTCAACGACGCTTTCCGTAATTCGGTTCTCGTAGAAGGCCTCGGCAAGACCGGTGCCGGATTTGGAGGTCTTGGGGGTCTCACGGCTTATTCGACAAGAGCCTCGCAATACCGCAAGCAGATCTCGTTGAGCTACGCTTTCAGCAACCGTTCCTACAACCACCGCGCCATGGCCTCCATCGGCACAGGCGAGATGGGCAACGGTTGGTACCTGATGGCGGCTGCCAGCGGACGTTATGCGGGCAAGGGCTACACCGAAGGCACTTTCTACCAAGGCTATAGCTACTTCCTCTCCGTGGAGAAGAAGATCAACGACAAGCACAGCATCGACCTTACCGTGTTCGGTGCACCCTCGCAGCGTGGTGGCTCGGCTCCTGTGGTGCAGGAAGCTTACGACCTTGTTGGTTCCAACTACTATAATCCCAACTGGGGCTACCAGACCATCGATGCCAACGGCAAGCAGGTCATCCGCAACTCTCGTGTGAGCACATACCACCAGCCGTTTGCCCAGCTCACTTGGTATTGGCCGCCCAACAAACGCACCGAGTTCAACACTTCGTTCTTCTACTTTGGCGGCCCTGGTGGTCAGACCTCGCTGGAATGGGGTGAAGCTGCCGACCCCCGTCCCGACTACTACAAGAACCTTCCGAGCTATTACATGACCAATGCCCATAGCACTGCCGAAATCGAGGCTCAGATTGAAGCTTGGCGTGATCGTGACCCGAAAGTCACTCAAATCGATTGGGATGCCCTATACAACGCCAACCGCAACCACCTCTTCACCGTTTACAATGCTAACGGTCAGGAAGGCAACACCATTACGGGCAATGCCTCCAAGTACATCCTTGCTGAGCGTCACTACGACAAGATGCAGACGGGCAACGCCACCTATTTCAAGCACGAGTTTGCCCCAAATCTCCTTATGACGGGCGGCTTTGCCGTGAGTGCATCAAGGACGCACTATTATGAGAAGGTGAATGATCTCCTCGGCGGTGATTATTACCTCGATATTAATAAGTATGCCGAAAGCCTCGAAAGCGACGAGTGCCAGACCAACCTGTTCAACCCCAACCATGTGGCCAAGGTCGGCGACATCATCGGCTACAACTACTACGCCAACCGAAACTATGGTCGCATTTGGGATCAAATCGACTGGCTCGTCGGCAACTTCGACCTATATTTGGGCATACAAGCTGAGTTCACGCAAATCTGGCGTGAAGGCCTCTGGAAGAGCGGCTCCTTCGCCGATAACTCCTACGGTAAGGACGAGATGCACAACTTCTTTGACCCGAGCGTTAAGGCTGGTGTGACCTACGCCATCAATGGTCGTAACCACATTGTGGCTAATATGGCCTACATGACACAAGCTCCGCAGTTCAGAGACATCTACGTGTCGCCACGTACCCGCCAAACGGTCGTGGGAAGTGACCCCAAGAGTGAGCGCATCAATGCTTTCGATTTGAGTTATCTGTACCGCTCACCCGAGTTCAAGTTGCGCCTGACAGGTTATTACTACACCTATCAAAACCTCATCTGGAACCGCAGCTTCTATTGCGAAAATGTGTTCCAGAACACCACCACCAGCGCCAACTCCTACACCAGCGAGTTCATCAATTTCATCATGACCGACATCAACCAGAAGAGCCTTGGCGTGGAATTTGGTGCGGAATGGAATGTCACCCCGACTGTCACTTTGCAGGCCGCTGCCGCCAATGGCATCCATGTGTATCGCAACAACCCGATCTTCTCGGTTTACGACGACAACAACACTATGGCTTACATTGAAAATAGCATTGCTTACCTGAAAGACTATCACGTCTCATCAGGTCCCGAGTCGGTGGCCTCCTTGGGCATCAAGTATAACTCACCGAAATACTGGTGGGTGAGCCTTAACGCCAACTACCTCGCCAATATGTACTTCGACGTGAACCCCTATAACCACACCGAAGAGGGTATGTTGCACTATGCCCAGGGTGATATCCGCATTGAGGATGTGCTGACCCAGACCCCGATGAAGCCGGCCTTCACGCTCGACTTCTACGGCGGCTTCGGCTTCTCGAAGCGTTACAAAGGGTACTATTTCCTGGTGAATGTGAGCGTCAACAACCTGCTCAACAACAAGAACACCATCCTCTATGGTTACGAGCAGTTGCGCTTCAACGCCAACAACCCCGATATGTTCCCCGACAAGTATTCCTATATGTACGGAATCAATTATTACATCAGTTTGACAGTTAGGAAGTAGCTTCTGGCCTTTGGCCTCTGGCTTCTGGCAGATCCCTCACGGAGCCTCATTGCGGGCCCCTCATTCCGCGAAGGCGGAACGCAATCTCATGAACAAAGAGGGGCTGCCAATAGCCAGTAGCCAGCAGCCAGTAGCAAAAAAGAAATCAACAAATAAACACCAAATAAAATGAAAAACAGAGTATTAAATGTATTCCTTCTTCTTGCCATGGTGGGCATGATGTTTACCGCCTGCAAGAAAGAGTATCCCGAACCGCCTATCCAAGATTTGCCGATAGGAACGGTTTACACCATCGATGAAATCCTTGCCATGGAACCGGGTACCGTGTTTACTGATGACGCCTCAGTGTATGGTATCATCACTGCTGACGAGGTGTCGGGTAACCTCTACAAGGCTGCCTTTATGCAGGACCGCGCCACGGGTGCCGCCATCGAGCTCTACCTTAACGCTGTCAGTGGTGTCCGCATCGGCGACTCCGTCCGCATTTATTTGAAGGACGTCACCTATGCCATGTACAACAACCTGCCGCAGTTGAGCAATTTCGAGGCTGATGGCCACATCGTCATCTTGGCCAACAACAAGCCTATTGAGCCTAAGCTGACCACCATTGCTGATGTCAACGCAGGAAACCATCTTGCCCAGTTGATCCGTTTGGAGAATGTGAGGTTCACCGAACAGAACACCTTCGCCGATCCAACCACCTATGGTAACCGTACTTTGGCTGACCCGACCGATTACTCACAGACCGTCATCGTGCGTACGAGCAACTACGCCAACTTCGCCAACGACTCGCTGCCACAGGGTACGGGCAATTTGACTGCC
>CADBGN010000093.1 GCA_902794155.1 uncultured Bacteroidia bacterium | reverse complement strand
CATGTCTGTCTTCAGAAGCAACAAGCAAATCTATGTGCAGCTGATTGACGACGAAGTCGGCAAGACTCTGGCTGCCGCCAGTTCCCGCGAGAACGGCATCGAAAATGAAAAGATCACGAAGACCGAACAGGCCGCTAAGGTTGGCGCTCTGATCGCCGAGAAGGCCAAGGCCGCTGGCATCGACACCGTCGTGTTCGATCGTAATGGTTATTTGTATCACGGTAGAGTGAAGTCGCTGGCCGACGCAGCTCGTAATGGAGGATTAAAATTCTAATTGTCATGGCAGAAGTTAATGTAAAAAGAGTAAAGTCTAGCGAAATCGAGTTCAAGGAACGTCTCGTTAGCATCAACCGCGTCACCAAGGTGACCAAAGGTGGTCGTACTTTCACTTTCGCAGCACTGGTTGTCGTCGGCAATGAGAACGGCGTCGTCGGTTACGGTCTTGGCAAGGCCAAGGAAGCTACCGCCGCCATCCAGAAGGGCGTTGATGACGCCAAGAAGAACCTGGTGAAGGTTCCCGTTCTGAACGGCACGCTGCCCCACGAGCAGTACGGTAAGTACAGCGGCGCTTACGTCTACATCCAACCCGCTACTCCTGGTACCGGTGTCATCGCCGGTGGTGCCATGCGTGCCGTCCTCGAGAGCGTTGGCGTGAAGAACGTGATGGCCAAGTCGAAGGGCTCCTCCAACCCCCACTCGGTGGTGAAGGCTACTTTCGATGCTCTGACCAAAATGCGCGATGCCTACACCGTCGCACAATTGAGAGGTGTGGATTTGGATACTGTGTTTAACGGATAAAACTTTTGAAACGATGAAAAAAGTAAGAATCACCCAAGTCAGAAGTGGCATCGGAAGACCACAAGATCAAAAGGACACTTTGAGGTCACTCAAACTGAGAAAGATGCATCAGTCTGTCGAGGTCGACATGGACGACCCCGTCATGGCTGGTATGGTGAATAAAATCGCCCACCTTCTCAAGATCGAAGAAATCTAATTGTTGAACTTATCTAATCTACATTTATCATGGATTTAAGTAATCTCAAACCAGCAAAAGGTTCTACAAAGGAAAAGAAAAGATTAGGCCGTGGCCAAGGTTCAGGAAGAGGCGGCACGTCAACGCGCGGTCATAAAGGTGCTCAAGCACGCTCTGGCGCAAAGCGTAAGACCGGCTTCCAAGGCGGTCAGATGCCTCTCCAGCGTTTGGTTCCTAAGTTCGGTTTCAAGAACATGAATCGTATTGAGTATACCCCTGTCAATCTTGCAACTTTGCAGAAGCTTGCTGACAATGGCATCACGGTGATCACACCTGAAGTGCTTGTCGAAAACGGTGTCACCCACAAGAAGGAACTGGTTAAGATCCTCGGTCGTGGCGAATTGACTGCAAAAGTTGAAGTTAGGGCTCACGCATTTTCCGCCAAGGCTAAAGAGATGATCGAAGCCGCTGGTGGCACTTGCGACAAATACGAAACGAAATGAAAAGATTGATTGAAACCATAAGGAATATCTTCAAGATTGAGGAACTGCGCAAACGTATCCTGTTTACCATCCTCATCATCTTGGTCTATCGCTTCGGATCGTTCGTCGTCATCCCTGGTGTTGACCCTAACCAACTGTCGATCATTCAGAAGAGCAGCGAAGGCGGCCTCCTCGGACTGTTGAACATGTTCTCGGGTGGTGCTTTCGGCAACGCCTCCATCTTCGCTCTTGGTATCATGCCTTACATCACCGCATCCATTATCATCCAATTGCTCGGCATGGCAGTGCCTTACTTCCAGCGCCTGCAAAAGGAAGGTGAGAGCGGCCGTAAGAAGCTGAACCAAATCATGCGTTACCTGACCGTGGTTATCGTGGCTGTCCAGGCTCCTGGTTATATTCGCAACATCATCGAACAGTTCAGAATGGCTGGTGCCACCACCGCCGTCACGCCTTTCGATGGCTCTGCTCCTGGACCCTTCTTCTATATCTCGTCGGTCATCCTGCTCGCTGCAGGCACCCTGTTCATCATGTGGCTGGGTGAGAAGATCACGGATAGAGGTATTGGCAATGGTATCTCCCTCATCATTATGATCGGTATCATTGCCCGTCTGCCCGGTGCCTTTACGGCCGAATGTGCAGCCCGCTTCAACCAAGGTGGTACGGGTCTTCTGATCCTCGTCATCGAGTTGATTGTGCTGTTCTTCGTGATGGTGGGCACTATCGCCCTCGTCCAAGGCACGCGTAAGATTCCGGTACAGTATGCCAAGCGCGTCGTCGGCAACCGCCAATATGGTGGTGTCCGTCAATACATCCCGCTGAAGGTGAATGCTGCTGGCGTTATGCCTATCATCTTCGCCCAGGCCATCATGTTCTTGCCTGTGACCATCGCCGGTTTCAGACAGTCGGAGGCTCTGACGGGATTTGCCGCTGCTTTCACCAACATCAACGGTTTCTGGTACAACCTGGTGTTCTTCCTCATGATCATCGCCTTCACGTATTTCTATACGGCTGTCACGATGAACACCAACCAAATGGCGGAAGACATCAAGAAGAACGGTGGCTTCATTCCCGGTGTAAAACCTGGTAAGAAGACGGCTGAATACCTCGACACCATCATGTCGCGTATCACCCTGCCTGGATCTATATTCCTCGGCATCGTGGCCATCATGCCTGCTATCGTTGCTTCACTCATGAACGTCACCACGGGATTCTCCCACTTCTATGGTGGAACCTCGCTGCTGATTCTTGTGGGCGTTGTGCTCGACACTTTGCAACAGATCGAAAGCCACCTCTTGATGCACCATTACGATGGTCTGACCAAGACCGGTCGTATCAAGGGTCGCGTTGGTAGAATGTAATTGTAATTGTCCTTTGCCCTCATGAGCAAGGCTGACCCAACTTTCGGGAAACCTTCGGAGCATGCCGAAGGTTCCCCGAAATGATGGTAGAGTAAGAAGACAAATCGGTGAGAATGAAGAAATTTCATAAAAATCACCTCCAATTGGAAAAGATTTCTTACTTTTGCAGCCCGAAATTCTGCCAAAATAGGGTGGAAAATGGACTAAATAACTAAGTAATAAGTATTTGAAAGAGTAAAGTATGGTTAAACAAATGTCAATAGAACAGGAAGGCACCGTAGTGGAAGCTTTGGGTAATGCCATGTTCCGCGTCGAGTTGGAGAACGGCTTGGTGATCATTGCCACCATCTCTGGCAAGATGCGCATGCACTATATCAAGATTCTGCCTGGCGACAAAGTCAAGCTGGAGATGTCTCCCTATGATTTGACAAAGGGCCGTATCACCTTCAGATACAAGAGTTAACTACAAAAGTATATTTGAAATGAAAGTTCAAGCATCTGTAAAGAAAAGATCTGCCGACTGCATCATCGTGAAGCGCAAGGGCAGAGTGTATGTGATTAATAAGAAGAACCCTAAGGAGAATCAGCGTCAGGGTTAATCTTGGTCGAAAATTTTAAACTAAAGTATAAGATAATATGGCAAGAATCGCTGGTGTAGATATCCCGAGCAACAAGGCCGGTGAGATCTCATTAACCTACATTTACGGCATTGGCAGGTCGCTGTCGAAGGAAATCCTGAAGAAGGCTGGTGTTGAGCCTGCAAAGAAAGTTCAGGATTGGACCGACGACGAGCAGAAGACCGTTCGTGACATTATCGCCGAACAGTACAAGACCGAAGGTGAACTTCGCGGTGAAGTTCAGATGAACATTAAGCGTTTGATGGATATCGGTTGCTACAGAGGTGTCCGTCATCGTGCTGGTTTGCCCGTTCGCGGACAAAGCACCAAGAACAACGCACGTACCCGTAAGGGCCGTAAAAAGACTGTCGCTAACAAGAAGAAAGCTACCAAGTAATAGGTAGTTGGATCATATCTAATTATTAAAACCACACAATTAAAAAATGGCAAAAAACAACAAAGTTACGAAGAAACGTGTTGTGAAAATCGAAGCAACGGGCATGGCTTTCGTGAAGGCTTCGTTCAACAATGTCATCGTTTCTCTGACTAACAATGAAGGACAAGTCATTTCTTGGGCATCAGCAGGTAAGATGGGCTTTAAAGGCTCAAAGAAGAACACACCATATGCTGCTCAGATGGCTGCTGAAGAGTGCGCCAAGACTGCCTATGACTTGGGATTACGCAAAGTTAAAGTTTATGTGAAGGGACCTGGTTCAGGACGTGAATCTGCCATTCGTGCCATCCACTCGATGGGCGTTGAGGTGACCGAAATTATCGACGTCACCCCGTTGCCGCACAACGGATGCCGTCCTCCAAAACGTAGAAGAGTGTAAAACAATTAAAAATGTAGAATTATGGCTAGATATACAGGTCCAAAAACGAAAATCGCTCGTAAGTTCGGTGAACCTATCTTTGGTTCCGACAAGTACTTCGAAAAGAGAAATTATCCTCCTGGAATGCATGGCGCCAACAGCAGAAGAAAGAAAGTTTCGGAATACGGCACCCAGCTGAAGGAGAAGCAAAAGGCTAAATATACTTACGGAGTTCTCGAGAGACAATTCCGCAAGACCTTTGAACACGCCCGCCGTAAGGAAGGCGTCACAGGTTTGATCCTTATGCAACTTCTGGAATCACGTCTCGACAATGTGGTGTACCGCATGGGCATTGCTCCCACTCGTGCCGCCGCTCGTCAACTCGTGAACCATCGTCATATCGTCGTCAACGGCAGTGTCCTCAGCATTCCGTCCTATTTCGTGAAGGTTGGTGATGTTGTCGGTGTTCGTGAAAAGTCAAAGAGCTTGGAAGTCGTCACCAATTCCTTGGAAGGTCGTCAGGGCAGCAACTTTGCCTGGCTGGAATGGGATTCGGAAAAGATGTGCGGCAAGTTCATGAACTATCCGGCTCGTGAAGAGATTCCGGAAAACATCAACGAACAGCTCATCGTCGAATTGTATTCTAAGTAATATCTGATTGTTAACCTGGTAAAATTATTAAACATGGCAATATTAGCGTTTCAGAAACCCGATGAGGTTATCATGGTTGAAGGCTCCGACACCAAAGGCGTTTTCGAGTTTCGACCTCTAGAACCAGGTTTTGGCATCACCATTGGTAATGCGCTTAGAAGAATCCTGTTGTCTTCGCTTGAAGGCTTCGCTATCACTTCTATCCACATCGACGGCGTGACCCACGAATTTGCTTCCATTGATGGCGTAATCGAAGATGTCGCCGACATGGTTTTGAATTTCAAACAAGTCCGCCTCAAACAAGTCGTTCCTACGGAGACGCACGAGAAGGTCAGCTTCACCTTCACAGGCCAAGAGCAATTCAAGGCTGGTGATATCAATAGCTACCTCAACTCCTTCCAAGTGCTGAACCCCGAACTCGTCATTTGCAACCTCGAACCCTCAGTGAAGCTCAACATTGAGTTGACCATTAATAAGGGTAGGGGCTATGTGCCTGCCGACGAGAACAAGGTGGCAGGCGCTCCTGTCGACACCATCGCCATCGACTCCATCTACACGCCCATCCGCAACGTGAGCTACAAGGTGGAAAACTGGCGTGTCGAACAGAAGACCGACTATGAAAAACTTGTCATCGAAATCGATACCGATGGTTCGATCAATCCTAAAGATGCTTTGAAAGAAGCCGCAAAGATCCTCATCTACCATTTCATGCTCTTCTCCGACGAGAACATCAACCTCGTTCCCGACGAAAAGACCGTGACCGAAGACTTTGATGAAGGTTCGTTGCATATCCGTCAGCTCCTCAAGACCAAGCTTGTCGACCTCGACCTTTCGGTCCGTGCGTTGAACTGCTTGAAAGCTGCTGAGGTTGAAACGCTTGGTGAACTGGTCGCCTTCAATAAGCAAGACCTGCTCAAGTTCCGCAACTTTGGTAAGAAGTCGCTCACCGAACTTGACGAACTGGTCAGAAGCAAAGGCCTCGAGTTCGGTATGAATGTCAGCAAATATAAATTAGATAAGGAATAAGAAAGATGAGACACAATAAGAAATTCAATCACTTGGGAAGAAAGAGCGCTCACCGTAAGGCTATGCTCTCGAACATGGCTTCTTCGCTGATTCTTCACAAACGCATCATCACTACGACAGCTAAGGCCAAGGCTTTGCGTATGTACATTGAGCCGTTGATCACCAAGGCTAAGCCTGAGAACAACACCACAACTGAAACTGGTTCGAGCAACCGCCGCGTCGTTTTTGCACTTCTGCAAAACAAGTATGCCGTGACCGAACTGTTCCGTGAGGTTGGCCCGAAAGTGGCTACCCGTCCTGGTGGCTATACGCGCATCATCCGCATGCCTGAAAACCGTAAAGGTGATGCCGCAGAGATGGCTATGATGGAGCTCGTTGACTACAATGAGGTCTACACCCGCGAGGGTCAGAAGACTGCCGCCAAGGCTAAGAGCACCCGCCGCAGCAGCAAGAAGGCTGCTCCCAAGGCTGAAGCTCCTGCTGAGGCTCCCGTCGAAGAGACGAAAGAGTAATGTTTTTTCAATACAGATGGAGAAGGCTGTCCTTTGGGCAGCCTTTTTTGGTTTTGCCTTTCAGCAAGGGTTTTTATGGTTATTTGGGGGTAAAAAACTAAAAATAGGTAAAATTACCTATGGCTGTTTTGTTTTTTATTTCTATTTTTGCTGAAAAGAAATGGAATCAAACTTTACTAACACCAAATTATTAACTTAAAATCCAAACATCATGAAGAAAAACTTTTTCAGCACAATGGGTAAAACCCTTATGATTGCCCTTTTGGGCATTAGCTTAGTGACTTTCTCGGGTTGCACGAAAGATGAACCTGTCAATCCGACTCCCGATCCTGTTAATCCTGGTGGCAACGGTTCCAATCCCGATCCCGTTAATCCTGGCGGCAACGGTAACTCCACTTCAAACGACTCTTGGGCATATCTCATCAATGAGACCCCACACGAGGCTGTTGTCAACGGCAATACCTTGACATACGGTGACCACACTTACACTGTGAGCGGTGAATTTGATTTCGATAGCCCTGTCACGGGTCAATTAACTGTGCCCACTGCTTTCGTCACATTTACGAACATTCCTTCGGGTTATACCGAGTTTGAGGCTGTTTACAACAACCTTCTTGGCAAATCTATTCAGGGTACTGCTGCCATGATTCCCATGGCAATGGAAATGTATGCTCGTGACGCTGCTCTTGGTGAGCGTTGCTTTAACCTTATCTGCAATGGTCCTGCGACTGTATCAGAGATTGTGCGTATTTTGAAGACCAAGTTCAATTATTCCCAATACAGTCCTGAGAATGACCAGTATGTCCAGCGTTTTTTGCCGGCTGCAACTTTGAAAGGCGCTGCATGGAATAATGGTTATAATCCCACCGAGCCATACACCGTTGAGATGGTTCGTTCTGCAAATCCTCCTCAAGAGACCTCTATTACCGGTTATGGCATGGCCTATTATATCTACATCTTGGCTCCTGGTGGTTGGGATAGCTTCCAACGTCAAGTGACAATCTGGCAAGCCATGGGCTCCGATATGTATAAAGTTTTTGGCTGCGCATCGACTTATACCCAGTGCAAGAATATCTATGGCACTTGGAATGGCCTGAAGTAAGCGATTCGATTATTGAAATGAAAAGGGACGATGTTTTCGTCCCTTTCTTTTTGTGTTATGCCACAAAAAAAGCCGCTCAATGAGCGGCTTTTTTCTTTTCGGATAACCGAATCTTAGTTCTCAGCCTTCACATTGTCCATGCCAACCTGGACGGCCTGCATGTTCAGCGGGATGAGCTTGTGGGCGCGCTCCGGCAGGGAATGACGCAGACCCTCTTCGACGTTCTTGTTGTCGATGATGGGACGCAGCTTCAGGAAAGCACCCAAGATGATCATGTTGAACACCTTGCTGTTGCCCATATCGGAGGCGAGTTGTGCGCCTTCGATGCTGTAGATGTGAATATCCTTACGGGTGGGCTTGTGGGTAATGCCGTTGGGATCATAGAGCAGATAGCCTCCGGGCTTCACCTTGTCCTCAAACTTGTCGAGTGACTGCTGATTCAGAATGACGGCAGTGTCGAAAGCGTTGAGGATGGGGGAGCACACGCGCTCGTCGCTGACGATGACGGTCACGTTGGCCGTGCCGCCACGCATCTCCGGGCCGTATGAAGGCATCCAGCTGACTTCCTTGTCCTGCATGATACCACTGTAAGCAAGGATCTTACCCATTGACAAGACACCT
>CADBGN010000092.1 GCA_902794155.1 uncultured Bacteroidia bacterium | reverse complement strand
CTTTTACTTACCACGAAATCTACGACGCCATCACCCCCGAAAACGAATAAGCCATGAAACGTATCCTCATCACCATATTATTCTTTGCCTCTTTTGTTTATCTTCAGGCACAGACCTATACTTTAAGCGGCCACATCACCGATGCCGCCACGGGCGAGACGCTTATCGGTGCCACATTATATGAGGCCTCCTCTCAAATAGGCACCTCGGCCAACGGCTACGGCTTTTATTCGCTGCGTCTGCCTGCGGGAAAACACAAACTGCAATGCGCCTATTTGGGCTATAACACCAAAGAGGTTGAAGTCCAACTCAATGCCGACCAAACCTTGGAAATCAAGTTAGAGGAAAACGCTGTGGGTTTGGGTGAAATCACTGTTGAGGCAGCCACTTTGGAGCGTCCGCAGAAGCAGAACGAGTTCCATGCCGAGATGCTGACCATCAACTCAATACGCAAATTGCCGAGTGTGTTTGGCGAGGCAGACATTCTCAAGGCAGTGCAGATGCAGTCGGGCGTGAAGACCATCGGCGACGCCTCGTCGGGGCTGCTCGTGCGTGGCGGCACCAACGACCAGAACCTCATCCTCATCGACGAGGCACCCATCTACAACCCCTCACATCTCTTTGGCATGATCTCCATCTTCAACCCCGAGGCGGTGAACCAGGTGACGCTATACAAGAGCAACATGCCCGCGCAATATGGCGGTCGCGTCTCTGCCGTCCTCGACTGCAAGATGAAGGAAGGCAACATGAACCACCACGATTTCTCGGTGGCGTTGAGTCCCTTTGCCGCCACTTTGACCGCCAACGGCCCCATCGTCAAGGAAAAGGCTTCTTACCTGATTTCGGCACGTAGGAGTTTCATCGACTTTTTTGTGAAACCCAACGAAGACATGCCTCTTGTGCCGAGATTCTACGACTTAAATGCAAAGATCAACACCAAAATCGGGCAGAACGACCGCATCTATCTCTCGTTTTACAGAGGTCATGATGTCATTGAGTCCATGGGCGGCATCTATCAAGCGCAAGGCATGTACAACACTTGGGGCAACACCTCGGGCACCCTGCGCTGGACGCACAACTTCGGCAGCCGCTGGTTCCTCAACACAGCCTTCATCGTCAGCGATTACAGCAACGACATCGACTACAGTTTCAAAAGGCGTAAATTCAACTGGCGCACTGGCATTTCCGATCTCAACCTGAAAGCCGCTTTGAGTTATTACATCGCCCCGGATTGTGAACTGCGCATTGGTGCGAGTGCCATCCGTCATGCCTTCACTCCAGGAGAGTCCGACAGCATCGGCATGAGCCTGCCGCATTACCATGCGATGGAGTATTCCGCATACGTGTTGAACGACTGGAAACCCTTGCGTTGGTTGGGCTTCAACTATGGTGTCCATCTTTCTGCCTTTCAGCCCTTGAACAGCGACGAGAAACTGATGGTCTATCCCGAGCCTCGTGTGAGCATGAACGTCATGCTGAGCGATAATACTTCGCTGAAGGCCGGCTACGCGCGGAATGTGCAATATATCCAAGTGCTGCAAAACACGGCTTTGGACTACCAATCGCTTGAAACTTGGTTCCCAGCGGTCAACGGATTGAAGCCAGTCATTGCCGATGTGGTTTCGGGTGGTTGCTTCCTCGATTTCGGTGGGCAGTATTCCGCTTCGGCTGAACTCTATTACAAGAAAGGCCAAAACCAAATCGACTTCATCGACCATGCGCAACTCATCAGTAACCCGAATGTCATCAACCAAGTGAGGAGCGGCAATTCCAAAGCCTACGGCCTGGAACTGAACCTTTCGAAAAATGCCGGAAAGTTCACGGGAGCCATGAGTTACACCTATTCGCGTGTGATTTATACCATCGACGGCATCAATGACGGCAATCCCTATTCGGCTTTGTCAGACATCCCGCATGACTTCCGCATCAACGGCTGCTATCAGTTCACACCGCGTTGGAGTGCAAGTGCGGCATGGCAGTATTCGAGCGGGCATCCCGTCACCTTGCCTGTGGGCTTCTATGAATATATGGGGCAGACCGTCCCGGTTTACACCGAGCGCAACGCCAGCCGAACGCCAGCCTATCACCGTCTTGACCTTTCGTGCTCCTATCATTCGCCGAAATACAGAAACGGATTCAATTGGAGCGCGAGCGTCGGAGTGTTCAATGCCTACAATCGCCTGAATCCTTTGGGTTATCAATTTGAAACCGATATAGAATCAGGCGAGATGCGGGCTTACGCCTATTCGATGTTTGGGATTTTGCCGAATGTTTCGCTGAGGGCGGGATGGTAAAGAAATGATTCCTACTTCACCAAGAACAACCCCGGCGTGATGTCCAGCCAATGCAGCACCGTCTCGCCCCACACGAGGATGAGCACCCATGAGATGGTCATCATGGTGATGCCGAACTTGAAGGCGTCGGTCATGCTATATTGGTTGGTGTTGTAAAGCAATGCGGCGGGCTTGCTGTTGAAGGGCAACACATAGCAGTGCTCGATGAGCATGGCCACGGGCAGGCTGAGGCTCATGACGGGGAAGCCGAAACGCGCCTCCACACCCAAGGCGATGGGCACAAAGACCATGGTGCGGATGGTCTTACTTTGGAAGACCAAGCCCGAATACATCATCAAGAAGGTGAGGATGACATAAAGTACCCAGAAGGGGGTATTGGAAGTAATGCCGAGGCTGTCGAAAGCAGCGTTGACCATGGTGTTGGGCAAATCAGTGGCATTGAGACCCGAGCCGAGGGTATAAGCACCAGCGGAGAACAGCATCAGATGCCAAGGGATGTCGACGTCGTTCCATTTCACCACGCCGATGCCCGGCAACAGGGCAAGGACGGCACCCAACAAGGCAACAATGGTTTCGTCAATGTTGTGGAAGGTGCCCTTTGTGATCCAAAGGACAAGCACCAACACGAAGATGCCCACGGCCTTGTACTCTTCGGCCTTCATCTTACCCATGGCCTTCAGCTCTTCTTTCAAGCGTTCCAAGCCACCTTCGATTTGAGGCACCTGCTCCTCTTTCTTCATTGGGAAGAAGACGTATGTGCCCAGCAACAAGCCTATCACAAGAATCAAGGCACTCATCGGGCCGCAAGAGACAAGCCAGTCGGCATAGCCGAAGTCGCAACTGCCGACGAAGCCCGCGATTAATGAAATGGCGAGCAGGTGGGCGCCGCTACCCGTGTAGAACGCATTGGCACCGATGTTCACCTGGAAGAGGTTCTGGATGACGAGGTTGCGGCCGAAATTATTGCGGTTGCCATTGGAGGCTCCGTAGATAGCGCACACCGTCATGAAGATGGGCAACATGATGGTGGCTTTCACCGTAGTGGCAGAGATAAAGGCCGACAGCACCAAATTAATGATCAAGAAACTCCAAAGCACACCTTTGGCACTCTTGCCGAACTTGATGACAAAGGCCAAGGCCAGTCGCTTGGCAAACTGCGTCTTGACCAGCATACTCGCCAAGACAAAGGAAAGGATGTTCAGCCACATCACAGGGTGACCGAGTTGGGCCAAGGCCTCCTTTTGTGTGGTGACATTACAGAGCACGATGCCAAGGATGATGAACAGCGAGGTCAGGTAGTTGGGGATGGCTTCAGTCATCCAGAGGATGAGACCCGCGACAAAGATGGCGAGCATGGCGTAGTTGGTGCGGAGGAACTCCTCAAAACCGATGTCGTTGCAACGCTTCATGGCCTTCTCGGTCAGCATCTCGGTGTTCAGGTTGTCGATGAAGCCTATGTGGCAGCACCAATAAATCACAACGAAGGCGATGATGGCCAAGGGGCCGCCGAGGCGTGCCATCCAAATCTCAAAGTTGGATTTCTGCATTTTGGGCAGTTTTTCCACTTTGTAGTTGTTCATATCTAACGGGTCGAATGTGCTCATGGGGGTGTTATTTTGACCCTGACCATGAACCCTGACCATGACCAAAGCCCGATTGCGGGTCATGGTCATGGTCAATGGTCATGGTCAGACGGTTATTACCAATTCTTATACGGATTCTTCATCAACATGGAGTTGAAGTACTTGGGGTCGCCGGTGACCTCTTCGCCGAGCCAGGCAGGCTTGTCGAAGGGCTCGTTCTCGTCGGCAAGTTCCACTTCAGCCACTGTGAGGCCGTCGTTGTCGCCGTAGAACTCGTCAACTTCCCAGGTATGCACTCCGTCGGTGTTCTTGACCAGGTAACGGGTCTTGTCGATCACGCCGGGTTCGGCAAGCTCGAGGAGGCTCTTCACTTCGTCTACGGGGATTTCCTTCTCCCATTCGAAGCGGGCTGCGCCGGAAGCGTTGCCTATGCCTTTCACGGTGATGAATCCCTTGTCACCCTTCACGCGTATACGCACGGTGCGCTCAGGCACGCTGCTGAGGTATCCCTGGGTGATGCGGGTGGACTTGAAAGCCTCAGCCTTGAAGTCGCCCTTCACCAAGAACTTTTTCTCTATTTCCTGTGACATATCGTTTCGTTTGCAAGGGGTTTGTCGCTCATACCGATCACTCGCTTGATGGCCTGTAGGTAGTTGATGTTCTCAACACCCTCGAGGTGGCAGTCGGCAATAGTTTTCTTGATATCCTCGATTTCGGTGGATTCTGAGTTGATGGTCACCACCTTTGCGCCGTTGATGAGCACGTTGCCCACTTCGCAGATGGTGTTGTTCACCATATAGCCGAAGCGCTGCTTGTGCACGCGGACAGCCGCCAGGTCGGGGCAGGCCTTCACCATTGCGATGAATTCCTCATAGGTGTAGGTGTCCTTTGTGAGGGCGGGCATCTCTACCATGAACGCAGGGAATACTTCCTTCTCCAGAACCTCGCGGGAGATGGGGAACTCGCCCTTCATGAGGGGATTCCACTGCTCAAGGCCGTCGACCGTCTGCACGTAGGTCTTGATGTCCATCTTTCCGTTACGGATCTTGGTGTTGTTGATGTCGTTCTTGGCGGAGATGATGTAGATCTCGTCGCTCTCGCGCTCCCATACCTTTTCAGGTACGGGAACGGAGAGACGTGCCATTCTCTTATGCTGCTCGCAGAAGCACTGGCCGAAGCTGCGGAATTCGAAGCGCGGCTTGCTCTGCTCGCCAATCTTGAGTTCTTCTGCCATGATTACTTGAGCTGTGCGTCGTCCTGTGCACCGGTGGCATCGTTAGCCTTGCCAGCGGTAGGGTTGGTAACATTCTTCCATGCGCCACCGTCGGGGATACGTGCCCAGATGCCGGTATTGATGGCAATTGCTACGGTTGCGTCTGCGGGGTCGCCGTGCTGCACGGAGGTGACAGACTTTCCGTCAGGATCGAAAACCTCGAGCTTCACACCCTTCTTTGCGGAAACACCGGAAGAAAGGCTCCTTTCAAGAGAACGTTTGGTTCCCTGGATTACGAAGAATCCCTTTGCAGGAACTTTTTCGCCGGCAAGACCAGCCCAGACTTCCTCTGTAGCATTGGTCTCATCGGTCCTCTTGATGGTCACGCCCTCGAGAGAGCAGGCCTTGTCGCCACCATTGTAGAATTCTACGAATTTCTCGGCATCGGTAGCGGCGGTTGCGTTAACCTCGTTGATGACCAACTTGGAGTAATCGGACTTTTCTTCCACATCTTTGATCACTTCCTTGTCCTTGTTGCAGGAAATAGCGGCAACTGCGAGAGCTGCGGCTGCGATAAGCAAATACTTTTTCATTGTTTTGTGTTTTTAATGGTTGAATATTAGAAATCAATTTCGAAGCGGAAGGCCACCATATGGTAGTCGACTCCGGCGTTTCCTCTTGTGTAATAAGGATTCTTCGTGGGTTTGCCTGTCTCATCCAGGCCAACGGTGAACTTGTTGCCCTTTCCGGAGCAGAAGCGGTCGTTGTCGTTGTACTGCCAGTTGAGCTGGACCTTCACGTGGTCGGTAATGTAGTAGTTGAGGCCGAGGGCGTATGCCATTGCGGAACCGCCCATGATCTTCTGGTCGTTGGCTGCGAGGGCCTTGTCGGCGTTGAGGTCGAGGAATTCCACGCGGCCGCAGAGCTCGACATCTCCCCATTTCTGACCCCTCTTCACGCGGGTGAACTTGCCGCCTGCGCCGTCATAGCGCTGGGTGCCGCCGAAGAGAAGGTATCCTCCCTGCACATACCAGCCGAAGAAATTCTTGCTGGTGCCGTCGGGCAGGATGGTGGTGTTGCCCATATAGACAGCCTCTCCGCGGAAGCCCTTCCAGTAACCGGCGAGTTCTCCGGTATAGCGATAGAAGTGGTCGAAGGTGAAATCACCCGTATCAACGTACTTCTTACGGTTGATGCTGGTGGAGTTGCGGGTGCTGTAACGCATCTTTCCAAAAGTCTCGTCAGAGGTCTTGGGCTCGCGGTACGATGCTGCTGCGCCGATGTGCAGACCCCAGTCTTCCTTATTCCATCCGGGCTGCCAGATTGCCTTGACGGTGTAGGTGAGGCCTTCGTCCGGGCCGTTGCCCTTGCTGGATTCCTCCACATAGGTACGTGTTTCCTCTCCTTCGATTTCCTGACCCAGAATTCCGAGATTCAGGAACACGCCCTTATAGTAGTAGTTAGCGTTGAATCCAAGGTGGCGGGAAGGTGCAAGGGCCGAGCAAACCATCGGGCGCTCGATGAACTGCAGGTAACGGGAAGAATTGTTCCTCTGCATTGCAAAGATTTCCTTGAAGCTACCTACCTGGAACTGGAATTTCTCCAATCCGGTGTAACGGATGATGGCGTCCTTGAGTTCGAACATACCGTTCGCCATATCCATATCCACTTCTCCGTACCAGTTTTTGTCAATCTGGGTCTTGACGGCAAAGCGGGCGCGGCGGACGCTGAGGCCGTTGGAGATGCCATCTGCCCATTCGGGCTCACCGAAGAAAATGGCTCCGTCGGTCTGCACGCGGTTGTCCAGCCAGATCTTGTAGCCGGAGTCACCCTTTGAGCGGAGGACCAGGATTCCGTCCTGGGCTTCTGCCTGCAGGGGATCGATGTCCACCTTGACACCATACTGATTGTATTGCTCCTTCTGTGCGAAGGCCATTGTGCCGGCAATGCAGAAGAGAGCCAGAATGCAAGAAATTTTACGCATATGATTATTGTTGGTTAAATAGTTTAGTATTGCCCGTAAATATAATGAATATATTTAAACGTTGAACAGGAAGTGCATTATGTCGCCGTCTTGAACCACGTATTCTTTCCCTTCAATTCCCATCTTTCCGGCAGCCCGGCAGGCAGACTCGGATTTGAGATTTACAAAATCTTCATACTTGATCACTTCCGCCCGGATGAAGCCCTTTTCGAAGTCGGTATGGATCACTCCGGCCGCTTTCGGGGCCTTATCCCCGGCGTGGATGGTCCAGGCGCGGCATTCGTCCGCTCCGGCGGTGAAGAAGGTCCTGAGGCCAAGCAGGCGGTAGGCCCCCTGGATCAGGCGCACGACTCCGGATTCCTCCAGCCCAAGTTCTTCCAGGAACATCTGCCTGTCTTCGAACTCCTCGATTTCGGCTATCTCGGATTCCGTCTTAGCGGCAATCACCAGGATTTCGGCGTTCTCGTCCTTGGTGGCCTCGCGCACGGCATCCACATATTTGTTGCCTTTCGCGGCGGAGGCGTCATCCACGTTGCAGATATACATAACCGGCTTATTCGTAAGGAGATACAGATCCTTTGCCATCGCCGCCTCTTCCTCGTTCTGGGGGGTGACGGTGCGGCAGGATTTCCCGCCCTGAAGGGCCTCGCGATAGCGATATAGCAGCTCGCAGAGCTTCTTCGCCTCCTTGTCTCCGCCCGTCTTGGCGGCCTTCTCCGCCTTGGCCAGACGGTTCTCCACCGTTTCCAGGTCCTTTATCTGGAGCTCCAGGTCCACCACTTCCTTGTCCCGGACGGGATCCACGCTGCCATCCACATGCACTATATTGCCATCGTCGAAGCAGCGAAGCACGTGAAGGATGGCGTCGCATTCGCGGATGTTCGCCAGGAACTGGTTGCCCAGACCCTCCCCGCGGCTCGCGCCCTTCACCAGGCCGGCGATGTCCACAATATCCACCGTGGCCGGAATGGTCCGCTGCGGATGGCAGATTTCGGTGAGAACGTCCAGGCGGCGGTCAGGCACGTTGGTACTGCCCAGGTTGGGTTCTATGGTGCAGAAAGGGAAGTTGGCGCTCTGCGCCTTCCCGGAACTTACGCAGTTGAAAAGTGTGGATTTGCCCACATTCGGCAGCCCCACTATTCCACATTTCAGACTCATTTTCTAAAGTTTATGTTTAATAATCCAAAGATAAAGATTTTTCGCGATACGGAAACTTAAAAAATCGTACTTTATGGTCCGAAAATTTAAGTTTCAGGGGGTTCGAAGAGGC
>CADBGN010000091.1 GCA_902794155.1 uncultured Bacteroidia bacterium | reverse complement strand
AATATCGCTCGCAGTAATTCCTCTGTTTTCATAATGCAAAGCTACACTATATTCGTGAACTTGACAAGACTCACCAACCGGAAATATCCGCTGACCCATGAGATGTTCCAACTGCACCTGGTGCCTACTGGCGATGCCGACGGCTCGGTATTCCTGTGCGTCGACGTGCCCGAGATTGAGAACTGGGAAGAGATTCGCGACATCATCCTCGATGCCGCCGGCGGCCAGACAGCCATCAATTATTACATTACCCACATGCACCCCGGCAACCGCCACTATATGGGCATTGACTACGACGGCAGTTTCGGCTACCGCTTGGAGGCTGGCACACCCGAGGGTACCGACATCAAGTTCCTCATGGAACCCTGCCTGGACTTTGAGAGCGGCTTCTGCTTCATCAAGAATGCCGACGCCGAAAACAACGCCCCCTACCTGCGCCGCGTGCACAGCCTGCGCAGCACCGTCGACCTGGAGTGGCCCCGCAACGACGCCAGTGCAGTGTTTGAACTCGGTACCGATGGCCACAGGGTCAACAAACTCGCCGTGCAAGGGCTCGACCTGGCACCGCTGGCTGCCGCACTTGGTGAAGGTGCCTACATGACGCTGTGCCCCACCAATAGCGTCGACGACAAGTTTGCTTACAACAACGCCGTCCTCAAACTGCAACTGCCCGATGAGGGCGTGGCAGCAAACGCAGTTCTGGCCGCTGCCGCACAGGCGCTTGGCGAGGACAGCAAACTGTATGCCGCACTGAGCAGCAAAAGCGACCTGATTGCAGATCGCGCAGCACTCTACTTCGTGCTCGGCGAGAACGGCGACGTGGACATCGTTGGCGATGACGACTTGCTCGAACTGGCCGACGCCGGCAAGTGGCAAATCGAATATATCGACGGTTCTGACTTCTACTTCGCCCCCGAGGCTGCTGTAGAGGCCAACGGCAAGTATTACACCACGCTCAAGGCCGCCTTCAACTACACCATCGTCAACCCCGACAAGGTTACTGCATATCTCGTGCGTAACGTAGCCGTGGACGGCACGCCGGAACTCGAGGCCATCGAGGACAACGAGATTCCCGCTGGCGAAGCCGTGCTGCTTGAGTGCGCCACCCAGGACGACGAGGACAACATGCTTATGCCGTTCGCCGTGGCCAACCCGTCGGGCGCACCGCGTGCGATGCCCGAGACACCGCTGCTGACCATGCTCGAGGGCACTTATTTCGACGACGACACGCCGAACGACAAGAATTTCATGCTCACTCTGCAGGATGGGATGACCTTTGCCGTCGACAACGCGCTCGAGTATATGCCAGCCAACAAGGCTTGGGCCAACAAACAGATTGTCACTGCAATCACCACCGTTAAGACCGACGCCCAAAGCGATGACGCCATCTACGACCTGCTGGGTCGCAAAGTGGTCAACCCCACCCACGGCATCTACATCGTCAACGGCAAGAAAGTGGTGAAGTAAGAATTTTGCACGTCGGTCTGTATTGCAAGCACGTCAGTCTGTATTGCAAGCACGTCAGTCTGTATTGCAAGCACGTCAGTCTGTATTGCAAGCACGTCAGTCTGTATTGCAAGCGACAGCTTGCACAAGTGTAGAGTCATGGAATACAATCGAAATAAGCAACGGCGTGAATGGTGGCAAGCACACCACGAGAAATTGGGATTGGTGCCGCACTATTCCATGAAGCGCCGCAAGCCAAGTCACGACTATAGCAGCCCATGCATCTACATGATTACGATTGACACGCTGGAACGACGCCGCGTTTTGGGCGAGTTGAACGCTCCGGGCGACACCCGCCCAGAACCGTGGCTGCTTCCATCTGAACTCGGACACAAAGTGTTGTCGTGCTGGCACGAGATTTCGTCGCGCTATCCGCAGGTGAAGACAATGGGCGTTCAATTAATGCCCGACCACTTGCATGGCATTCTCTATGCTACTGAGAAACTGCCGTATCACATCGGAAGGGTGATTAGTGGCTTCAAAGCGGGGTGTAATAAAGCCTCCCGCCAACTGATAGGCGGCACACTATGGGAAGACGGCTATCAAGACACCATTCTCCGGGGCAAGGGCCAATTGAAGCGCATGATGCATTATTTGCAGGACAATCCCCGCAGGTTGTGGATTAAGCGGCAAAATCCCGAGTTATTCTCGATAAAGAACGACATTACCATAGGCAACAGGAATGTTTCCGTCGCAGGAAATGTGTTCTTGCTGGAGTACCCCGAGAAGGCCGTGGTGCAATGCAGCCGCAGCATCGACACCGAGGAGGCGATAGCCCATGAGGTCGAAAAATACATGAGCATGGCTAAAAGTGGAGTGGTGCTGATCTCGGCAGCCATCAGCAAGGCCGAGAAGGCGGTGATGCGAGCCGCTTTTGAGGGCGGGTTCAAAACCATCGTGATTCTCGAGAATGGCTTCTCGCAGTATTGGAAGCCAGGTGGACAGCAGTTTGATGCTTGCGCCCAAGGGCGGTTGCTCCTCGTAGCACCATGGCCGCACCACAACAGTTATGTGAGAATCACAAGAGAGCAATGCCTGGAAATGAACGCCGTGGCGCGACAAATTGCCGAAATGCCTTGACGGCGCACCTGCATGCGAGGCCATACCTCGCAATACACACCGACTCACCCGACAGTGCAACAACCTTACAACGACAACAATGGCAGCAACAATGCCGCCACCGAAATACATAAAAAAGAAAACAAAGAAAAATCCTAAATAACAACATCATGAATCGTTTTTTAAAATTTAAAACGCTACTATTTCTGATGCTCTTTGCCTTTGCTGGGAACAATGCCTTTGCTACGAGCAACGATTTACCAGTTTATTGTGATTCCCATCTGCAGGTTAGGGTTAAGACTGGTCAAGGTAAAGTATATGCCGCAAACCCTTACGAGACCAGCCCCTCTACTAATAGTTGTACAAGTTCTGATTTCATAGGAGCATTCAAAAACACAAGAAATGGAAATTACCGTCCTTGTCCGTTCAAAATTTTAGCAATTCCTGAACCTGGGTATGAATTTGATTATTGGGAATGTGTTCAAAACATTGGAGATTATGACGTTAATAAGGCCACCTCAGTAGGCACAAAACTTTATATCTCAAATTCTGAAAACCAGGCAGGTTCTATTTGGGACGTAAAGGCGGCCTTTTCTAAAAGAAAAGGATCATCAGCTAGTGTGAATGGAACTGAATCCGATGTAATAAATGCGATTTGGGAAGCTCATTTTAAAGAGATTATTACCAAATACGTTGATGTCGAATCAGAAAACACTTCACTTGGAACTGCCGTAATAGACAAAGGTAATAACAATATTGGCGATGAGGTTACTATAACAGCCAGTTGCAATAGTACCAACATAATGTTTAAAGGATGGTATCGGATGAACGAAACCACTGGTGAAAAAGAATTTGTCACCAAAGACAATCCTTTTACCTTCACTATTTCAAATAACCCCGATAACACAGGCACATATTATGCCCGATTTGAGGGCGGTTACTATTTCTGGCGAATAAGGAATAACTTCACCAATCATTACATCACTGCACGAGCAAAATATACAGGGCAAGCGACAGCCAGCAATCTTCGAAATGCTTTGAGCACCCAGTTGGCTATGAAGAATGACTTATCATCATCAATAACTGATGAAGGCACTATGATGAATATATTTGTTGCTGGCCAACAGGCCCAAACAGGAAAAGATATATGGGACATCTATGTGCAAGATGAACATACACGGCAATACTACGACGAGACACCGGGTTCTGGCGTGTTCTTGCAAATCACTCATCAGGCTGATAATCCTTATCTCATACAAGGCAATGGCGATAGTTTTTACGTAACTGAAGAGAATAATTCTCTTTCAGCAAGTTTTGACTTCAACAATATCCGGCCTTATGGTAAATGGCAACTTGAGGGTATGGATAAGGACTTAACGACTAAGGAGAATTATTTCGCTGTTGACCCAAACGAGTTTGTGGGTCCTGACGCCAATGGCTACTATTGGACCACACTGCGAGTGTGTTTCAACATGATGTACGAAACCAGCGAAATTACACCTTTTATCGTTACTGCCGCCGATGCCGACAATGGTACACTGGAAATCGAAGAGGTAACTGGTGGCATCATACCTGCCAAAACCTGCGTTTTATTGCGATGCAATTCAACCGACGTTTTGCGCAATGTAATGATTCCAACTAGAAATTCTTCATCGTTCAACACTAACAGCAACCTGCTCACCAGCAGTCAATACTATTATAAGAATCAAACGGTGGAAGGTTCTCTCAACCTTAAAGGCATTACGATTAGCGACGGCCAACTTGGATTTGGAGGTAACACTCTTACCAGCGTCGACGGCAATCGCGCTTATCTGAGCGTGGCTAACGATGTGGCGTTGGAGAAGGAGACTCCTGAGGTTACTTTGGCGGAGTTGCTGGCCAGTGGCGACACCCAGAACACTTACATTGTGACTGACCTTACGGCGGTGGAGATTGTGAATGACGATCAGTTGATTATCGCCAAGGACAACAATGGCTGTGCGTCAAAAGACGAGAACACCAACGAATACGTTGACTATATGCACATGGCCAGCGGCATCAGCAACAATGAGTTAAACATTGCAGTGCCTGAGGAATACGACCAAAGCAACTGGATTGCGCTGCGCGTGCCGGCTGGGGCATCACTGACCACCAACATGAAGGGCAAGCACCTCACACACGTTAAGGGTCGCCTGGTTAACACCGTCAATCCAGAGTTTGTGCTCGACGAACTGCCCGGCAACGAGACCGAGGGGGCAGCATCGACTGCACTCAACGTCTACATACCCGCCAGTTTCAAAGGCTCGCAGAAGCCGTCGCAAAAGGACTACTTCTTCGTGCAGCCCAAGCCCATGGAGATGGCCAACATCACTTGGGCACAGTGGGACGGCGAGAAATTCATCTCACCGGTTCACGACGATGCTCATCCCGACTGGAACCAGGCTGAGTTGGTGGGCAGTTTTGAACTGAACGGAGCCTACCTGGAAAGCCAGGACGGTGGCGGCCTGGACATGAGCACGCTTAAGGCCGGCCATGCCTACGCCATGACCCCCGCGGTAGTCAAGCTCAAGACTGGCAACTACGACCATGTGTACGTGCTGGGCAATGTCAATGGCACCAATTGGAACACCAACAAGGGCGTGGAGATGGAAACCACCGACGGCACCGTCTACACCGCAATTGTGACCGTGAACGACAGCGGCGACGATTACGGCTACTTCAGTTTCACCAAAAAGTTGGGCGCAACGTGGGAAGACATCAACTCGTCCCGCTTTGGCTCAGAGGCCAGCGGCGACTATTGGGATGTGCTTGATGGAAACTACAACACTCCTCTCACCTTAAGATACTGGGGCGGCGACACACGTTCGTTCCGTGTACCCGAGGGAACCTATCGGCTCACCGTCACTCTGGCCAATGGCGAGAATTTCTATGCCGGCACTGTCGTGATTCAGCGCGCCGGCGCCTCGCAGGCTCCGCGGCGCAAGGCTGACGGCGACAATGGCTATGTGGTTTATCCCATCAGCATGACCCAGATTACAAGTGAGGAGAATAACGTGGTGACTGGCGTGAGCACCGTGGGTGGCGACCGCGTGGCGGTGAGCCGCCAGTATGTCAACGTGGCCGGCGTGCGCGCTTCGCAGCCGTGGAATGGCGTAAACATCGTCATCACCACCTACAGCGACGGCACAACCACCGCCACCAAAATCGTGAAATAACGCCAACAGGCTATGACATTTAGTCGATTGAAAGCAACTACGATGGCACTTGTGGCAACAATTTCGCTTGCCACGAGTGCCATTGTCATGGCCCAGCCGCAAGTACCGTGGACCAACGGTGGCCCGTTGCTGCCCGACAGCAGCAACTTTGTCACCGCCAGCCTGCTCATCGCTTCTCCCGGCGAGCCAATATACTCTCAGTTAGGCCATGCTGCCATTCGCATGGAGTGCCCAGTGCACAATCTTGACTTTTGCTTCAGTTTCTCGGAAGAGCCTGGAATGGGGGGTATCTTAAAATTCTTTCTTGGTAAGACCGATGCACACATGATTGCCATCCCCACAGCAGTATTTATCAATGATTATCGCAAAGAGGGACGGCAAGTCGACCAATACACCCTTTCCCTCTCCACACACGAGAAGCAAGAACTGTGGCGACTGCTCGACAACGACTACGTCGACCCCGAGATGCGCAATTTCAACTACTTGCAAAACAACTGTTCATCGGTGTCGCTAATTGCTTTGGAAAACGTCATGGACGTCGAGAAAATTGATTTTCATGGCTGGCCAGAGCCATTCAAGTTGAACAATGGGGCCCTCTTGAAGCAGGCTTCCAAACACGCCCCTTGGTTGCAGTATGTGTGCACCACCTTTTGGGGTACTGAGATTGACATTTTTTGGGTTAATGAGCAACGCATAAGCCCACTTTTGTTCTCTCAGGTACTAAAAAATGCAACTATCGTTTCTACTGACGGCACCAGCCGTGCTATGGTTATTGGCGAGAAACAGTTGCTGCCATTAGTCAACAAATTTCAAGCATCACCTGTAACTCCCACATGGGTATTTGGCGCATTGCTGCTGATTGTGGTGCTGATTACCTTGGCGCAACTGCGATGGAAATTGCGCTGGCTGCCGCGAATGTTGGATATTGTGCTAATGACGCTGGTTACCATTGCGGGCCTGCTGTTGATTTACACCAGTTTTGTGTCGGGACTTTTTGGCAAGCATTGGAATTGGTATTTGATTCCGTTCAATCCGTTGCCGCTGATTATTTGGCTGATTTGGCGCAAGCGCAAAGGATACTATAAGGTTTATCTGCTCTACACTGTTGTGCTGGTGCTCTTTATCCTTGCCACACCACTCAGCGAGCAACTCGACCTGCCACACCAACTCATCACCGCCACCCTTGCCGTGCGATGCAATCGGTCATTAGAAATTATGTCAGAACAGAATTTGTTTTGAGAGTATTGCTGTTAGTGAAATCGAAGGCATAGCGGGCTATGGCGAGATTTCAGTGGCAGCAAGACGCCAAAACAAAACTGTTATGGTATAATTAGGCATAAAAAAATAATATAATACCGTTCTTGTGACCGATTTGGGTTACGGTTGGGGGGTTGGATGGGTGGAGTTCGCTATGAGGTGCTTGCGGAGTTTGCTGCACATGGGGATGAAGATAATCACCGACACGATTCCGGCAATCAGGGCGCAGGTCACGGGTACAATCAGGCTGAAGAGCATGTCGACTTTCTCCTTGGCAATGACAATTGAGAGCCACTTGATTCCTTGGCGGCGTATCACGATAAAGGCGGCTCGGGAAGCCTTGGCAATGTACTTGGGGCCGATGCGTTTCACCAATTGCCGCCCCAGCCATCCCACTACGCTTTTCATCTTCTGCAGCAGCGGGTACTTGCCCAGCATTAGTCCGGAACTCTCGATGGCTACGACTTTCTGTACCGACTTTGTTTCATCGGCATGCTCGTCGTCGGCTGTGCCGTATAACAGGATTATGCGTTGCATAGCCATGTAGAGGCACGCTTGGAAGAATGCGATGTCGACGGCGCAGGCAATCACAATCCCCCAGATGCTCTCGGGGAAGCAGGTAAAGAACGACATCAGAAATACCATAAAGCCAAAAGTGCGTATTATCGACTTGTACTGATTTGCCTTCTGCTTGTCGGTGAGGACGCTTGACAATGATGTCTCCAGGGCCTTGCCACACATCTCATCCTCGTTGTCGCGATAGAAGCGTCGCACCACCTTGCGCGTGTATCTCTCTTTGTTGAGACGCACAACATTGATTCTCAGCACGAGCGACAGTAGCCACGCGTACTTATCCATGCAGAAGGCAGCCAGGTTTTTAATCTTGTCAAGCAAAGCAATCAGTTTAATCCGTTGGCGGAATTAATTGGTTGGTGAAACAAAGACAAAAAGCCGTGCGCATTGTTGATTTCAGTGATTTAGCGGTGCGCTTAAATGCGACAAAAATCATCTATTGGCACAACTTGAAGGCAAATTTCGTCATAATTCTTGAGGTGTGCAAACATTCCGCTCAAGATTTTGTAAATGCCTCGGCCAGTGGGTTTATCGGGGTGAGTGGATCAGGGAGAAAACTGCGCCGTAGTGTTTGAAGCCTTTTCTCGTTATGTAGGCGCGGTTATTGTGGAGTTCAAGCAAGTCGTTGTCGAGGCAAAAATCAAGAGTTTCTTTTATGGTGTCGTAATAACAAAGTTCTTTGAGTCGGTCGACAGAGAAAGAACCATTATAGGCCGAAATGGCTATGTATTTCGAGGCCAACTCGTTACTTGGCAGGCGATAGGTGTATTCTTCGGGGTAGGATGTGTCATTCAGCAAGTGCTGAATCGGTTGGTTTTTCCCTTTGTTGTAGGAAACGCCTGCCGAGCACATGCTTTGTGCTGAAATGCCAAATCCCCTGTATGGCGCCCCGTTGATCATTCTCTCGCGAATATAGGAGGACACCCCCTGGTCGTCGGCATCAACTGGAAAGGTGTTTTGGCCAAACCGGGCAACGTATCCCATGTTAATCAGCCCGTCATAATAGTGACTGTATTGGTCGTACAAAGTTTCTTTGGGATAAGTTTTCGCCGAAGGAATCATGTTGGTTCTCAACTCGTAAAGTGTCACTTGTTGAGGGTGGAGCAGTTTGATTAACTGTAAATCCTTTTCAATCGACGATTCATCCTGCCCGTGGATGCCATACATAAAATCCAAGTTTATTTTTTCGATGCCAATTTCCCGTGCTTTATCTATCCAGGCCTGCATTTGCCGTTCTTCGGCATTTTCGCGCCCGTGGCTTTTCATAATTGAATGACATGATGATTGAACTCCCAGCGACAGTCGGTATATGCCATTCCTGAAGATGTCGCTTAATTTCGTTTCTGTCAGCGTGTTGAAAGTCCCCTCGATGCTCGGCTCGTAATGTCGGGATAAAGCAAGCCCTGCAATTGCACGCTGGTAAACATCCATCAAGAGGCTGAAATTGCTCTCAGATAGAGAGGTGGGCGTGCCGCCTCCGATGTCGAAGCCCAGTAGCGTAAGGTTGCCGTACTGGCTCTTAAACCGTTCGATGTCGTGAGCGACGGAGCGCAGATAACGTTCTTGCAAATGCTCATCAGGGACGAGCATCTTAGTGTATTCGCAGAACGAGCAAAGTTGCCTGCAGAAGGGAATATGCAGGTAAAATGACAAGGTTTGGTCATTGTCGAATGTCAATGGCGATGATGTGCGAAATTTGGCCCAATCGGTTGGCGACAGGGGATATGACGTGTTCCACCGTGGGTCGTTTTTCCTTGATTCGAATAAATTGGCAATTGACATTCTCAACATATTATGTTGTTATTATTAAAACCTTGCCGCAGGTTTTCCCCATCGTACACCAGCGACGACTCGCAATACATCGGGTTGGAATAATTGCGCATGTATATCTCCAGCACCTTAAGATTC
Source organism: uncultured Bacteroidia bacterium (assembly GCA_902794155.1). GTDB lineage: Bacteria > Bacteroidota > Bacteroidia > Bacteroidales > F082 > Limimorpha. The sequence continues at coordinate 5,841 of CADBGN010000091.1, read as the reverse complement.
TTGTTGTAGAGGTAGTTCGAGCATTTGCAGTCTGATCCTCGGTTCATCGATTTGGTGAAATACACATGTGATATGGTGTCGATGTGGATGTCTTCCAAGTCGATGAAATGCCTATGGCAAAAATCATTTACCTTCATCAGGGCCACAAAACCAATGCGGGGAATGCCAAGGTCGATAACAAAATCCAGCATCTTGGCCGCTTCGCCTGGCGAATCAATGTAGCCTTTTATAAGATTACAACTGGCATTGAGTATCTGAAGGTCAATACCTGCAAAACTTAGGGCCGATTGCGGAATCGCGCAGCCGTATAATTCTGAGAGTTTTTCCAAATCGTAGTGATGAAGCGACATGGAAATGCTGTCCCATCGTTCATACTTCATTAATTCCTGCGATTGAGGCAGCAGCCCGTTGGTGTTAAGGTGCAGATGCACATCATTGAATCCTTCTTCATCGATAGAATCCAGAATCTTATAAACCAATGGTGATACGATAGATGGCTCCCCGCCCGTGATATTAATCCGATTTACATAAATATTGCTGTCCTTTAATTCGTGTATGACCGACATTAGTTTGGGGATATTAAACGCTGTGGAAGCATTTTTGTATCCCGCATTACTACAGAACACACAATGCGCATTACATTGGTTTGTCACCTTAACGAATATGTTTACCGAGGGGATTATTCGTTGTCCCGGTTCGTTCAGGACATTACAACCATGAGTCTTTATCAGTATTTCTTTACCAAAGATCTCCATTATGTTAGTAAATCGCTATCTTCTATGCTCACGCTTGATTCTGTCGATGAACTCTTGTTTCTCTTTTATCGATGCGAAACGCACCCGTCCCAGGTGTTGAATGAATACAGGCTTTTTTAGAGTGCCCACAGGCAAGAAGAAGTTGTCGTCAAGTAATATATAATTACCATTTCTGACCTCGCGCATCAGCACCGGCATGACAAGCGTCATCTCATAAAGCCCAAATCCCCGGCGCGGACCCTTTCCTTCACCACATGCTTTGACGTATCTTCGGGACATTTCGTCTTTGACATATACCGGTGCAGTGCCGATTTCTTTGGGGAAGAACACCTCGGGATGGCAAGGGCCATCAATCTCAAAATCATTGTCGATAACGGCGTTTAAGCCCATGTTTTGAACTCTCGTCATGTGGTTTGTAAACATAACCTTTTCAAGGAGTTGGTTGTCTAACACGCCATTGGCGACAATGTTGTTCCACTGTTCTTGTAACCCATGCAGAAACCAATTAATGGGATAGTTCCACCCATCCAATGGGTCGCCCATATAACTGTTATCGCCGCAATTGTATCTTCCGGATGCAATAGCGAGGAGGTCGTTTCTTAACAGATCGATATCGGTGTAGCGGCAGATGTCATTGAGGGTCTTTAGAAGAATCAGCAGTTTTGTCATCTGGCGATTCGTGAAAATGACATCAATCTTTGAGGTGTCCCTGTTGTCAAATAAGGAGTCCAACTTTTGTGCAAACCGTTCAAAGTGGAAACTTTCGCCAGAAAACAAGTCTTTTTCATTCTCACGAAGAACATTCTCCAAGATTACCAGTAAATCTTTGTTGGCTGTTCCCCGCTTCTGATACTCTTTAATAACCTTCAAAAAATCGGGCATGAGTTCTTCATAAGTGTGGTAACGCTTATTATTGTTGAGTGATTTTACGATGTCGGCAAATGTGCGGCACTGGCCGTACATCATCACCTTATACGACTCAGGAGCCTTGATAGTATTGGCGAAAACGTCGACAAACGACTTTGGAAGACAAATGTTCTCGACACCAACTGCATTCCTAAACAATGGGGCGATATCCTCATCTCTAAAACCGGCAATACCACAGCCTATGCGTGTGACATAGAAAAACAACTCACCATGATTTTTGGCAAAGTTGATAAACTGATCCACGTAAGGTTTTATAGTCTCCACACCACCTTGCATAGTGGGAATTGCGTAACATTGTCCTTGAAGGCCGACACCTTGCCCCCACACTGCGCCAAATTTATTTACTGCAACTCGGGCAGCGCCTCCGCCATGATGGCCACCAAGGTTGCTCCCAAAGACGAAAATCTCGTCGGGCTTTAATGAGCGAATCATTTCCGGGGTGTACTGCGGACGGGCTACGCCATTGTATAAACGCCCAGTTCCGGTATTATGCGTATCATTCATATGGCAAACTGATTAATGATAATTATTCAACGTTGATTAGAGTCAACAAACTCGCTGCTTCTTTTATTGGAAAACAGTGTTATGTCTCCTGATTACAAAAGTACAATAAATATCATTACACGCAAAGAACAGTACAAAAAGTTTTTGTCAACATTGCCCCAACCCACTCACAGCCAACCGCTTGCACTGGCCACCCACCATCCACAAGCGCATCAAAGAAATCGAGCAACCGATTGTTCGAATGCTCGATTTTGCACAAGTTATTACATCACTTGTCCTCCTGTGAATTAATAACCCATGCGGGATGTGTCGACTTCTTTTCGCTTCTTCTCTTTGTAACTGCCGATGCGATAGATGACCTTGAGCGAGGCGTTGGGCTTATTAGTGTCCCAAATTCGCATGGTGTAGTCTTGGTTGGCAAGGGTGGAACGGACATTGGTATGACCATTGAAGATGTTGGCGCCTTGCGCCGTGAGGCTCCACTTCGCTCTTGTCGCTCAACTTCAGCCATGTGTCCTGGAGCACATCTTGGGCTTTCTCGTCGCTTTGCAGATATCGCAATGCGATGCAGTGCAGCTTGTCGCACAAGCCCAGAAACGAGGATGTCATCAAGTCGAGTCCCATGTCCGTTTATTACTAATACGATTGAAACGCCAAAACGTAACAGCAAAAATACGTATAATTTCAAAAACATAGTGTTTCTTGTGCTTTGTCATAGAAACAATGGTATTTCACATTAAAAATCTGCCAAGATTGGCAGATTTTTAATGTCATCCTTGCGCAATTGAATAAAACTCGTTACTTTTGCATCGTAAAAAAATGCCAAGATTGGCAAAAAATTAATATAAGCAATGGAAATAAAAAGAGATAGATATCTCCAGCAACTGATAGAAAGCCGTCAAAATGGCTTTATCAAGGTGATAACTGGAATACGCAGATGCGGCAAGTCGTACCTATTGAATGTCTTGTTCTATCACTACTTGTTAGAGAATGGCGTGGCAGATGACCACATCATCCGTGTTGATCTTGAAGACCGCATGAACAAGGAGTTGAGAGATCCAGATGTAATGCTACATTATGTTCATGATAGAATCAAAGACAATGAACTTTACTACATCATTATTGATGAGGTGCAGTTGATGGATGAGTTTGTCGATGTATTGAATAGTTTCCAGCATATTGACAATGCAGACACTTACGTGACAGGAAGTAATTCACATTTCCTATCATCCGACATTCCAACAGAGTTTCGTGGCCGAGGAGAAACAATTAATGTTTACCCACTATCATTCTCAGAGTTCTTTTCTGCCAAAGGCGGGGACAAGCAAGATGCATGGCGCGAATATTATACCTATGGTGGTTTGCCTCTTATCCAGTCTTTTGACACCGAACAAAAGAAGATAAACTATCTGAAGGACTTGTTCGAGACTGTTTATCTGGCAGATATTATTGAACGACATAATATCAAGAATGAGAATGAAATGCGTGAGTTGGTGCTTATTTTGGCATCATCTATTGGGTCTCCATGTAATCCCACAAAATTGTCAAACACATTTAAGAGTGTGAAAAATGTGAAGATTGGCAGTCAGACCATATCCAATTATCTAACATATTTGACAGAATCATTCTTAGTAGATAAGGCAATACGCTACGACATTAAAGGAAAGAAGTATATCAATACACTTTCTAAGTATTATTTCACTGACATTGGCTTGAGGAATGCCATTCTTGATATGCGCCAACAAGAAGAAACGCATATCATGGAGAACATCATTTACAATGAACTGCTAAGTCGTGGTTGCATCGTAGATGTGGGAATGGTCGAAATAAAAAAGCAGGACAAAGATGGTAAGTGGATTCGTATTCAGCTTGAAGTGGATTTCATTGCCAATCTTGGAAGCAAGAAGTATTATATACAGTCTGCATTATCCATTCCCGATAGGGAAAAGGAAATACAAGAATCTCGTTCGCTGATAAAAATCAATGATTCTTTCAAAAAAATCATCGTCGTAAAAGACCACATCATGCCTCGCCGAAACGAAGAGGGAATACTTACGATAGGACTTTACGATTTCCTTCTCAAAGAGGACAGCTTGGATTTGTGAAACTGGAAAGAATGTCAGGTAATATGAGTTAATTTCCAAACAGATAAGAACGCATTATCATCGAAGCAGGCTCAGTTGTTAATATCTAACGATGGCAGAGCTGAAGATATGGAGATTATTAAAATAGTTATCAATGAATACAGATAATCATGGATATTTTTCGGCAAAAGGTTGTTAAAGCAACAAATTGACTATCTTGAAAACCAAATTGCTGAAAAATGCGGTATGAAGCTATACAAATCCTCCAATGGCTTTACTCAAGAAGAGATTTATGAGTATGCAGGTGCAAAGGATTGTGTTGCAACTTTGACATTGAGTCAAGAATCTGCAGAAGTGTATGGAGAATTGTTGACAGTTGCATTTGTGTATTATCAAAAAGAGAGAATTGCTATTGAAAAAGACAAAACAGCCCTTAATGATATAAGCAATGTAAAAGCAAAAGAACTTTTGGGAGAGCTCGACAGCAGCCTACATGCTCAATTACTGAAAGATGGTGTCCCGACAAAGGATATAGTTGAAATGATAGTTGGACCCGACACTGAGGATCAAAACACTTATGCGAGCTCTCATTTGCGTAAGCCCAAGGTTTTGGAGATTCCTATCGAAAGTAAAGGTAATGGTGATGATATTCGTTTTATGTATGGAGCTTTGTGTCACTTCATTTCTGATGGAATAGAATTGACTCCAGAAGAACATAATGAATATCTTGCCTATAAGATTGTTTTGGAACCTGAGAAACTAACTGAAAATGAAAAAGCAGAAATCTTTGATGAGAACGGTGCAATTGTTAATCAAGAAGTAGCATATTTCTGGTTGATGTGGAAGAAAAATGCAGGCAAGCTGACAGAAAAAAATGAAAAGGATCTGATGCAGTTATCTAATAATAGAATAGCAAATCGTTTCGAATTGACTGATAAAGAACTGAATAGTATGGGGTTGAGTTTTGATAAGTTAGTAAAGAATTATCCTGAGAAAGCTATCCTATTGTTCTCAAGGATTATTGACTTTCATGAACATCGCTATAATATCGCAGGTAAGCATCTACTGTATATGAGTTTTGAATCATTCCTACACATATACTTACGACATGTAAAAGAACTTACTGTTGAGAATCAGTTTGGTGAAAGAAGTAAGTTTCAATTAGCCGAAAAGGATTTAAATGCAACCATGAGTATTGTTCTTGGTGCTTTGAATGATGAGTATCAGAAGTATAAAGATGAACACCCAAATAACAGGTTCTTCCGTAAAGGCAGTAAGGCATACTACTATAATGGAGACTATTATGACGTCGACATATTACCAGATGGTCAGATTGGCAGCTTCTATAAGCGTATTGATAAATAAAAATAAACCGGGGACGGAAGTTGCGCCCTCGGCTGAATGGGATGAAGTTGTTTACTGTGTTATCTTTTGTGCTTTTTCGATGTCATTTTTACTAATACCCCATGCGGGATGTATCTACCTCTTTTCGCTTTTTCTCCTTGAAGTTGCCTATGCGGTAGATGACGGAGAGCGATGCACTGGCATAATTCATCCAAAGTCGTAAATCG
>CADBGN010000090.1 GCA_902794155.1 uncultured Bacteroidia bacterium | reverse complement strand
GAGGCCTGCCATGGTGGCGAGTACGCCTGCGAGTTCTATCTCGATGCCAAGGAAAAGAAATACATCGACGAGGCTGGCGCTGCCAACTTCTTCGGTATCAAGAACGACACGTACATCACGCCTCAAAGCACGTCCATCCTGCCTTCCATCACCAACAAGAGCTTGATGCAGTTGGCAGAGACCCTCGGCATGAAGGTCGAACGTCGTCCCATCGCTGAAGAGGAACTCACTACCTTTGAAGAGGCTGGCGCCTGCGGCACCGCTGCCGTCATTAGCCCCATCTCGCGCATCGATGACCCCGAAAACGGCAAATCGTATCAGTTTGGCGACGGCAAGCCCGGTCCGTGGAGCCTGAAGCTTTACAACAAGCTCCGTGGTATCCAGTATGGCACTGAGCCTGACGAATTTGGTTGGACAACCGTTATCGAAGGCCTATAATTTAGAGTGTCAATCAAAAAACTCGAAAAAAATGCGTCACTTGGTGACGCATTTTTTGATTAATGTGTATTTTTGTAGCGGGAAAATAGTATTAAACAATTTAATAGCACAACTATGAAAAAATTTACTTTTGCTTTAATGACTTTGCTGGCCTTCACTTTCTCACTGAAAGCCCAGCAGTATGTATCAACTGAACCTGCCAATAGGAATGTTATCATCGAAGAATTCACTGGACGAGGCTGCGGCTATTGTCCTGACGGCCACCGTATCGCTAATGAACTTATGGCTGCCCACCCTGGTAGGCTTTGGGCTGTCAACATCCATGCTGGTGGCTATGCCCAGACGACCTATCCCAACATGATTACCCAAGACGGTAACACCATCCATGGTGGTTTCAGTATCAGTGGTTATCCTACTGGTGTCGTTAATCGTACTACTGGTGCTGGTCAGGACAGAGGTCAATGGGGTAATATCGCTAACCAACAGATGAACCAGGCCTCAGAATGCAACGTCGCAGGTATGGTCGTCGTCAATCCTCAGACACGTATGGCTACTATCACTGTTGAGGTGTATTATACGGGCAACAGCACGGTTGACCAAAACTACTTGACTGTTGCCATGCTGCAGGACAGCATCCTCGGTTCGCAGTCTGACTATGGCAACTTCAACCCAACACAATGGATTGGCAACCAGTATGTCCACACCCACATCCTTCGCGATGTCATTAGCGAAAGTGCATGGGGTGATCCCATAAGCCCTACTACACAAGGCACATTGATTACCCAAACGTACTCATATCAGATTCCTGAAATCATTGGTAGCCCCAATGGTGTGGATGTTGATATTGACAACATCTTCTTCTTGGCTTGGGTTTCCGAACGTCAGCAAGGCAATGCCTACCGTCCGATTCTGACCGGCTGCAAACTCGACATGGTGCAAGGCTCCGACGAGCCCATCTATCCTATGATTAGAAGCATTAGTCAGGTTGGTGGTGCTACTTGTACACACACCAAGAATGTAGAGATTAAGGTGCAAAACGGTGGTACAGAAACCCTTACAGCTTTGACAATTGAGGCGGCGGTTGAAGGCAATAACTATTCCGTTGAATGGGAAGGTAGTCTTCAACAGTATGCTATTGAAAACATCGAAATCCCCGTTGAGGTTCCTTTTGGCAATCATGCCATAACAGTGCAAATTACCAAAGCCAATGGTCAAGACATCGAATGCGTGTCTGTTGCTACCCTTAACTGTATGGAATGGGCTGTTCTTGAAATAGAAGGAGAGGAGGAACAACTCCGCCTCGACTTGATGCAGGACAAATATGGCGCCCAAATCACTTGGAACTTTACCACTTCTGATGGTACTGTTATTGCTTCGGGTGGCCCTTATACAACGCTTGCTGGTGGTGCCACGGTTACTCAACTCAATATCGAGCATATTACTGTCCCTGCCAACGAATGTGTCACTTTCACTATCAATGATGGTGGTCAAAATGGTATCTGCTGCTCGTATGGTCATGGCTACTACATTGTGAAGGATAGCCAAGGCAATGTTATTTTTGGTGACGAAAACGATGGCTCATTTGGTTCGTCGGCTTCGCATCTGCTTTCAGTGAGAGGTCCTCAGGCCACCGTTGAAGTCGGCGAAACCGAGGTTAGCAATGTGAGTTACACTCATGCTGACTTTATTTCCTCGTTAGTCTACGATAGCTATCCTGATGAGGTTGGTTTTGAATGCCGTAAGGTAATGCGCTCTGATCCAATGATTATTCCTGGCCACCTCAATGAGTTCGGCAGGATTCTTGGTTTTACCGATGAATTGGAACACTCTTCTGTTTATGCAGTCAAGGCTTATGCTATAGTCAATGGTGTGACCTATTATGGCACTGAGACTAGCTTCCATACCTGGACTGAAGGCATTGCTGAACTCGAACAGAGTCTGAAGATCTATCCAAACCCGACTACGGGCGTGCTCAACATCCAAGGCGAAGGTATGACAAGCATTGAGGTCTACAATGCTGTCGGTCAACGTGTAATGACTCAAGTCGTCAATGGCAATGGCATCCAATTGAATACGGAGAGCCTCAACAATGGCATCTACTTCCTCCGCATTCAGGCCAATGATGGGGCTGTGCTGAACAGAACCTTCTCGGTGGCCCGTTAATCGGGTTGCTGGTGCAACGAAAAAAGCCGCTTCAACCGAAGCGGCTTTTTTCGTCATTGCGAGCGAAGCTAAGCAATATAGAGTCTAAAACCCGAAGAAAGGAATTAAACCAATCCCTTCTCTTTCAGCAGCTTCGCCATCTGTTCCTGCAACTTCTTCGCTTCCTCACCAGCGCGAACAGCAAAGTCACTTCCATTCGAAGCATAGATGATACCTCTCGATGAGTTGACGAGCAAGCCGCATTCGTCATTCAAGCCGTTGTAGGCCACGGCCTGCAAGTCCCCGCCTTGTGCACCCACACCGGGTACGAGGAAGAAATAGTCGGGCAACATCTTGCGGATCTCACCCAACTCCTCGGGATGTGTGGCTCCAACGACAAACATCATCTGTTCTGAGGTAGCCCAAGTGGTGGCCGTTTGCAGCACCTGCTGGTGCAACATCCTTTCTCCGACATTCAGGTATTGGAAGTCCTGCGAGCCTTTGTTGGAGGTCAAGGCCAAGAGGATGACCCATTTGTCTTCGAAGTTGAGGAAAGGCTCCACGGAATCCTTGCCCATGTAAGGTGCCACGGTCAGTGCATCGGCTTTCAGGGTGTTGAAGAAAGCTTTAGCGTAGTTGGCCGAGGTGTTGCCAATGTCGCCGCGTTTGGCATCCGCGATGATGAAGATGTCGGGGTGGTTGTTCTTGATGTACTGGACGGTGCGTTCCAAGCTCTGCCAGCCTTTGGCGCCGTAGACCTCATAGAAAGCTGTGTTGGGCTTGTAGGCCACTGCGTAGGGTGCGGTCTTGTTGATGATCTGCTTGTTGAATTCAAAGATGGGGTCGTCCATGGCCATGAGGTCTTGCGGGATCTTGTTGATGTCGGTGTCTAATCCGACGCAAAGGAACGACTGCTTTTTCTTGATTTGCTCAAATAACTGGTGCTTATTCATAGTATTTGTATTTGTTACATTAGAAAAGAAACTTCGACTTCTTGCCGTCATGGCGGACAAGGATCCGCCATCTCCCATACGCGAAGGAGTATCCTTTTCGCTCAGGGGATTGCGGGTCGAGCCCGCAATGACGGCGAGGGGTGAGGTGTAGTGTCATGATTCAATGTTTTCTTTCAATCTTTCAGCATTTTCCGCCATTTGTAATCTGTTGATGATCTCATCCAAGTCGCCATCCATGACGGCGGCGAGGTTATAGACCGTCAAGCCTTCCACGCGGTGGTCGGTGACCCGGCCTTGAGGGTAGTTATAGGTACGGATCTTTGCCGAGCGGTCGCCGGTCGAGACCATGGTCTTGCGCTTGGCGGAGATGTCGTTGATGTATTTCTCGTACTCCATGTCGTAGATGCGCGTACGCAGTCGTGCTAAGGCGCGCTCACGGTTCTTGGGTTGGTCGCGGGTCTCGGTGCACTCGATGAGGATTTCCTGCATCTCGCCTGTATTGGGATTCTTCCACATATAACGCAGGCGCACGCCTGATTCCACTTTATTCACGTTCTGTCCGCCAGCACCTGATGAACGGAAGGTGTCCCATTTGATTTCGCCCTCGTTGATTTCCACGTCGAACTCCTCGGCTTCGGGCAACACGGCCACCGAGGCGGCAGAGGTGTGGATGCGGCCTTGGGTCTCGGTTTTGGGCACACGCTGCACACGGTGAACGCCAGACTCGAACTTCAAAATACCATAACAGCCGTTGCCCGTCACGGTGAAGTCGATTTCCTTGTATCCACCACTGGCACCTTCGCTCACAGAGGTCACTTCGACCTTCCAGCCACGGTTTTCGCAGAACTTGGAGTACATACGATACAAGTCGCCGGCGAAGAGGCAGGCCTCATCGCCACCCGTGCCTGCACGGATTTCCATAACAGCGTTCTTGCTGTCTTGCGGGTCTTTGGGAATCATCATCACGCGGATGTCTTGCTCCAACTGCTCGATGCGCGTTTTTTCAAGGTCTTGTATTCCTTGAAGGCCATGACGATAGGCTCCAAGTCCTTATAGTCCTTGTTGAGCTTCACGAACTTCTTCATGTCGGAAGCCACGGCCGGGTCGGCGAGCTGTTCGCCCATTTCCTCCCAACGGTGCTTTATCGTTTCGAGTTTTGAGGTGATGTCCACGGTTTATTATTTGCTGGGCAAAGGTACAAAATTATTGGCGAAAATTGGTGTTTTGCCAATTTTCGCCAATAAATTAATTCATTCTGAAAAGAAGTCAGTTACTCTGCTGGCGTAGTAAAGCAAATGTCCTCGCCAAATACGGGCCGTTCATTCCAAACAATTGCAAACGCCCTGAAGTGATACTCAGTATTTGGCTCCAGACCGGGAATTGTCCATTCAAAAGGACGGGGAAGAGAGAGGTCGGGGAAATGGTTTGGCTCACTTGCTGTGCTAATGACCATTTCATCCATATCAGGATTGGGATTCTTCCCCAAACAATACCCGTATGCCTGAAGTTCGTCAAGATTCTTGTCAAGCGATTTGATGGTGCCGGTAATCTTTGCGTAATGTGCTTGAACTGTTTCCGGCTGATTGGTTTTGATGGTGACTATTTCACCGTTTTTGTTGCAACTTGTGAATCCGAAAATGAGCAAAATGCCCATTAAGACTAAAAACTTCGATTTGTTCATGATGTTTATGATTTGTAGGTCGTTTAATACTCAAATGTTCCAAACTCACTCTTGATAGTCAATCTCTTAGTTTGCGATGCCTCCACATGCCCAATGATTTGGCTGTCAATGTTGAACTCCTTGGTAATGGCAATCATCTCATTGGCAGCCTTTTCGTTGGTGTAGATTTCCAAACGATGGCCCATGTTGAAGACCTTGTACATCTCGTGCCAGTCGGTGCCAGAAGCGGCTTGGATCATCTTGAACAAGGGCGGCAACGCCAACATGTTGTCCTTCACGATGTGCAGTTTGTCAACGAAATGCAGCACCTTGGTTTGTGCACCGCCACTGCAATGGATGATGCCATGAATCTGCTTGCGGAAGTCCTTCAGGATTGGAATCATCAACGGGGCATAGGTACGGGTGGGCGAGAGGATGAGCTTTCCCACATCCACGCCAGGGACCTCGGTCGGGTCGGTGAGTTTGTGCGGACCGGAATAAACCAAGTCATTCGGGATACTGTGGTCGTAGCTCTCATCGTATTTTTCAGCCAAATAATGGTTCAGCATATCATGGCGTGCCGAGGTGAGACCGTTGCTGCCCATACCACCGTTGTAGCTGTCCTCGTAGGTGGCTTGCCCGTAGGAAGCAAAGGCCACGATGACGTCGCCGGGTTGCAGGTTGTTTTCAATCACTTCGTCGCGTCTGATACGCGTGGTCACGGTGCTGTCAACGATGACAGTGCGCACCAAGTCACCCACATCGGCGGTCTCGCCACCGGTGAGCCAGATGCCTATGCCCAAGTCGCGGAGTTTCTGCAAGAAATGCTCAGTTCCGTTAATCAATGCCGAAATGACTTCTCCAGGAATCAGGCTCTTGTTGCGCCCGATGGTGGAGGAGAGGAGCATGTTGTCGGTCGCGCCCACGCAGATGAGGTCGTCGGTATTCATCACCACGGCGTCTTGTGCCACGCCTTCCCATACGCTCATGTCACCGGTCTCTTTCCAATAGAGGTAGGCCAATGATGATTTCGTCCCTGCGCCGTCGGCGTGCATGATGTTGCAATACAATGGGTCACCGCCGAGGATGTCGGGAATGATTTTGCAGAATGCGTTGGGATAGAGTCCCTTGTCGAGGTTCTTGATAGCGTTGTGGATGTCTTCTTTTTCGGCTGAGACGCCGCGCTGAGCATATCTTTGGTTGTCCATTTTCTCCTTTTTTACTATGACTTATGGCCTATGACTATGGCCAGCATTCAGTGGCCAAGTGGCCATAGGCCATAGTCATAAGCCATAGTCCAATTATTTAAACTTTAACTTCTTTTCCTTGGTATCAAACTCGAAGTTGCCGAGTTGCTTCATGTTCTTCTGCCCGATGACCCATTGCTCGATCATCTTGCTGACCACCTTACACTCCACATTGTAGAGCGAGCGGCCTGCGATTCTCACTTCCTTGATGACGACAATGGAATTATTGGCGATGCCACCAGTGGTGAGGATCTTTTCCGTGTCGCCTTTGAAATCGTCTGCTGTGATTCGGCCGTCCTTCAGTAGCTGCAGAGCACGGCTCTCCGACACGCAGAAGTCGGCGTTTTGACTGTAAGTGAAAGGTTCTTTGTAGCCGTCCACATTGGCAATGAAGTTGAAATAGCCCTTCTTGTCAACGGTGAACGTCTCGCTTTGTTCATCTTGTGGGTTGATGGCGATGTTGACGGTGCCGCCTTCTTTGATTTCGTCGCGCGGCACATAGTCCTTGCTCAAGATGCGGAACTCGGTGCGGCGGTTCATCTGATGGGCGGCTTCGCGAATGTCGTTGTTGGGCAGTTTGTTGATGAAGTCTTCGGTAAGTCTTGTTCCTGCTTTGAAGGTGTAGCCTCTAACGGTCATGTCTTTTTGGATGGTGCGCGGCACCCTTTCACCATAGCCTTTTGCAGTTAGGCGCAAAGGATCAATGCCCCGGATGATGAGGTAATCCACAACGCTTTGTGCACGTTTTTGCGATAGGATGTCATTGCGCTCATCGGTATCGCGGGCATCGGTGTGTGAGGCTAATTCGATGGTGATGGTCGGGTTGACTTGTAGGGTCTCAATCAGGCCTTGCAACGAGTCTTCAAATTGGGGTTTGAGGTCCCATTTGCCCAAGTCGTAGAGGATGTCGGGCAGCATGATGGGTTCTTGCGGGATGGGCTCGATGTCGAAGTCTTGCACGATGTCCTTGCTGAACTCCAAACCAATGGTGGTTTGTTGTGCAGTTAGGGTGAAGTAATTGTCCTTGTCGATGGTGATGTCGTATGTTGTATTTTTGTTGATTTGGCTGTCACTGAAGTTGAAATAGCCTTTATCATTGGTACGGGTCATGATGTTGGAACCGTCGCTGCCGATGAGTCGCACTGCGGCGTTGCTGGCATATTGCTTGGTCTTGGCATCTTTGACGGTGCCCGAGAAGGTGAAGAGGATGGGCGGCTCTTCAAAGTAGTAGATGTTGTCCAGACCACGGTTGTTGCCACGGTTGGATGAAATGAAGCCTCGTTCGTCGTTAGGATGGAATACTATTGCAAAGTCATCACCAATCGAGTTGATGGGGTATTTCAAGTTACGTGGCTCGCCCCATTGACCGCTGGTGTCCATCGAGGAGACGAAGATGTCAAGTCCACCCATACCGCCGTGGCCATCGGATGCAAAATAGAGGGTCGTGTCGTATCTCAAAAAAGGGAATACTTCGTTACCCGGGGTGTTGATACGCTCACCGAGATTAAAGGGGTGCTTGAAGGGCTCAGTGGCATTGTCGCGCATGGCCACCCAAATGTCGTTGCCACCAAAGCCGCCTTTGCGCTCAGCAGCGAAGTAGATAATCAGCTCGTCGCTTGAGAGTGTAGGATGTCCAACGATATCTAAGGTGTCGACACCTGCAATCTCCACAGGACGTGCCTCCGAGAAGGAACCGCCACTCTTGCCAGCCACCATGATTTGGCAGCCGTTCTTGCGATGGGCTCCGTTTTGGCAGCGTGTGAAGTAGAGTTTAGTGTATTTTGAGTTCATGAAAGGTGTGCCTTCGCTGGCCTCGGTGTTGATGTTTTCGGCTTCATCGGCAAGCACAGGTGTGCTCCAGTCGCCTTTGCGGTCTTGCTTCGAGGTGAAGAAGTCGGCAAATTCTTGACCTGTAATGCCGTCTTTTTCTTTGCCGGTGGCAGCATCGCGGGTGGAGGTGAAGATAATCTCGTTGTAGTTGTTGTTGAGCCAAGTGGCGCCAAAGTCGGAGTCTTTCGTCGAATTGACTTTTTTCAGCATCGTGAGTTGGTATTTCGACGGGTTCTCCATCCATTCTTGGATCTGTTGTGTGGTCTCCACACCGAGAGGGCCTCTAGGGTCGCCAGGGACCCGTTGCGAATAGGCTTCATACATTTCGATGGCATCCTTGTATTTCTCGTTCATCTTATAAGTCTCTGCCATATAAAGATAGACTTCTGGATGGGTGTTGGGATATTCGGTTTTCAGTAGCCGCTTGTAGAAAGGTTCGGCGCGTTTGGTAAGACCGATGAGGCGATAGCACTCACCCATTTGGAAGCTGATGCGGTTACGTTCTTCCTTGTTGCGGCGCACCTTGCGGTATGCCTTCTTGTAGCGGTCAGCTGCCTCGATGTATTGCTTGCGCCCAAAGGCCAAATCGGCATTCTTGGCAGGATTTCTTCTTTGGGCGTAGATGTCGGAGCTCATGAAGATGAACAGCGCCGACATGATGATAAGGATGTATCTTTTCATAGATGTGAATTCTCTTTTTCTTAAACGCCGATTAGGCGTTATTATTATCGGACAAAGGTACAACAATTCCATGAATTGTAAAGGTAGATATGTAACAAAAAAATCCCGTCGAAACGGGATCTTTTTATAGGACCTTGTTTGTCCTTGTTATTTGGCCTTTACTATCCGACGTGTCAAGGTCTGGCCTTGACTGACGGCTTGCAGGATATACAAACCGTTAGGCAAGCCCGACAGGTCGAGTTGAACCTTGTCATGGCCTTTAACGTTAAGGCTCTTCATCTTTTGTCCATCAGTGTTGAAGAGAAGTATTTCATCAATCTCTTCTTGGCAGTTGATGTTGACATAATCCTTGGTGGGATTCGGATAGATGCTGAACAGGACTTCGTCCGACTCTTCCACTCCCGTACCTTGGGTAATCTTGATGTCAAGCAAATAGGAGCCGGTTCTTCCTTCAAAATATGGTACAACGCAGAAGTAGAGCGTGCCACCGCCGAAGGCGAAGCTCCCGTCCATGACGTCGTCAACATATTCTGACCAGTTGACTCCGTCAGTCGAATAAGTAAACATGGCATCAACGGTATAATATGTGCTGTTGCCAGTATTGTAAGAGTCGTGCAGGCGTGGGAGAATGGTATAGTTTCGTCCCGCTTCCAATTCTATCTTGTAATAATCGATGTCAGTGTTGTTGTGGAGGTTTGATCCTGTGGTACTGATGGTAGTCGAAACGCCTGTTAAGAAACATGGTAGGCGGTAGGCACTGCTAACGGTGTTGTTGGCTTCGTATTGGTCGATGCTAACAGGGGACCCTACCACCTCAACACGAACGGGGTTTGGGTACGCGTATGCGCCAGCATAATACCAATTCGAATCACCTTGCTTTTGGTAGGCCAACTCCATGTAGTAGGAACCAGGTTCCACAATGATCTCGCCAGTGAAATCAAGGCCCCCATCATAATAGTATCCAGAACCTAAGCCGTTTGAGCAATTGAGTATGGCAATGTTTTGAGCCCAGGAACCGTCAAGGTTGGCCAGATTGACTCTGAAATTGCCGTAGAAAGTATCGGTGCCCGAGTTCCAAATGTTTACGTTGACAGTTGAAGTGGTACCATAATACAAGTAATCGCCTGTCAGGATTTCAAAGTCGGAGTAGGTCTCGATGTCTTGTTCATAAACGATGTCGAAAAAAGCGTCATGGTATTCTTTGCGGTCGATGAAATTCCATAGTTCGCCACCGTCCAAACTATACAACATGGCCAGACCGTATGAACCTGGCAGATAGGGCGGTCCAGCTACACTTTCCAAGTTACCGTGAACATATTTGCCTGGTTGCAGGGGAGAGGAAGTCCTATCCCAGTATTTCATCACTTTAAGGAAAACGTATTCGCCATTTGTATCTTTCTTGAATATTCCAGCACCGATGTAACCAGAAAAACTCTCATCACCTCTGTTGGCGACTTCAGCATAAACCGAAAGGTCGTCATAAAACCAATATTCAGTCTCGCTCATCACAGGGCTGCTGTAGTAAGAAAGCGCGAAGCCAGTGGTGCTGCCACCACCTCCTCCACCTCCACCACCGTGTTGGTTAGGCTCGATGCCGACGAGGGCTTGCTGGTTTTGGGAATAGGTGTGCGAACCAGGATTCAGACTGTTGATGTAGAAATAGTCGTCATAATTGCCACCCCAACCCCAGTTGAAGTGGAAAAAGTTGCTGGCATTGTAACCGTCGCATACGAAGGCGTGGCCGCCTGAATTGCTGAAACCACCATATACCATGGGACGCGAGTTGTCCAACTCGTTTTTGAGGAGATTGATCCATTGGGAATCACTGTAGTTGCTTTTCCTCTCGCCGTGTAAGCTATCTTTGTAGTCGAAATACGTCTTCAATGCCAGCTCGGCGCAAGGACGATTGGCTCCATTGTCGATGATATAGGCTGCACTGCCGCTGTCAGGATAAACAGTGGTACCGTACATCATCTCAACGCTGACGCCACAGTGGTACATTAACGTGGCCACGGCCTCGTTGGGCGTATTCACGAAATTGGGCATGGCCGACCAATCATAGTTGGTGTTGCTGAAATCGACATAGAGCGTGCCATACTCGGGGTGTGAAGAGGGAACGTAGGAGTGATTGCCAAAGCCTTGTGCGGGATGCGACCAGTATTTCATGACTTGAGCCATTGCAGTAGCCACACATCCCGTCACTGCTCTTGCCCCAGCATTGCTGTCGTAGGGACATAAGGCATTGTAGTATGGACTTTGGTTCCATTTGGTCTGAACCAAAGGCCCAACGGCTTTTTCCGACTTGATGGGAAGTGTCTTGCATTGGCGTAAGCAATTCCAGTCGTTGCGGATTTCTTCGCTTGCATTGAGCTTCATAGTAGTCGCTTCCTCGATTTGAAGGGCATAGTTGTCAAGCCAAGCCTTGAAGTTGGGCGGGAGCTCGCCATCTCCGAAATTGTTCTCATACGAGTAACCCAATATAGGGGTGACACAATCATCGGCAGCCATGATGACATAGCCTTTGCCTGCTGTGTTGTTGAAGATGTAGAAGGCGCTGTAGCCGTGTTGTGGAGCCACATTCACGAAACGGGCAGCCTCAGGCATTTGTTTGAAGACCTTCCCGTTTCTCACAGCCATGATGTTGTTTTCCTTCCAGAAGTTTTGGGCGAACTGTTTCGCCGTCGTTTCGTCAATTGGACTTCCCACCATTGTGTAGCAGAAGACCATTGTCAAAATCAAAGCAAGAATTCTTTTCATGGTATTATAGTTTATTGATATTATTTAAGTTAAGTTGGCTTTGTTTAGATAGTGCCTTATTATTACGAGGCAAAGATAGTCAATTGGTTTAAAAAACAAAAAAAATCCCGCCGTTTCCAGCGGGATTTTTTTTGCAAGCAGTTTAGAAGGTTAATTATGATGATGCATCATTTTTTCTTAGTGTCTTCTGCTTCGATTTGCTTGTCCTTTTTGTTACCCTTCATCAGCACATAGGCGAACGGAGTCGACAGGAACACTGAGGAGAAGGTACCGGCCAACACACCAACCAACAGGGCGAAGATGAAGCCGCGGATGGTGTCGCCACCGAAGATGAAGATGGCAAGCAACACGACCAAGGTCGAACCCGAGGTGTTGAACGAACGGGTCAACGTGCTGTTGACGGCGTTGGTCATATTCTCCTTCCAGGAGCTCTTCGGGTGCAGGTTGACGTTCTCACGGACACGGTCGAAGATAACCACCGTAGCGTTGATGGAGTAACCAATGACGGTCAGCACAGCGGCGATGAAGCTTTGGTCGACTTCCATGGTGAAGGGCAGGATGTTGTAGAACAACGAGTACATACCCAACACGATGATGGTGTCTTGTGCCAAGGCCATGATGGACGCCACACCATACTGCCATTTCTTGAATCGGATGGCGATATAGACGAACATCAGAGCCAAAGCCACGATGATAGCCCAGATGGACTTACGTGTGACGTCGCTGGCGATGGTGGCACCGACTTTCTGTGTACTCAAGATACCCACAGTCTCGTCTTCCGAAGAGAACTTCGACATGGTCAGTTCATCTTTGTAGAGGCTCTTCAAGTTATTATAAAGGATAACTTGGATGATGCTATCAACAGCCGGGTTGTCATTGTCGATCAAGAACTTGGTCGTGATCTTCACCTGACCGTTGGTACCGTAGGTCTTCACTTCAGGCGTTGACCAGTCTTCCACTTCGGTGTCGTTGCTCATTTCGAGAGCGTTGTGGATGCTGGCTTTGTCAACGTTGACGTTCGACAAAACGTCGCGCACTTGCTCAACCTTAATGCTCGGGTCGTCGAATTGGACGACGTAGTTACGACCACCAGTGAAGTCGATGCCGAGGTTCAAGCCGCGGAAGCCGAGAGAACCTAAGCTAATGACCAAGAAGGCGATGCAGATGATGAAGGAAGTCTTACGGATGTCGATGAATCTGTAGTGCTTGTCCTGCAAGAAGTTGCGGGTGAAGTTGGTCGAGAAGCTGATTTCCTTTTCCTTGTCCAGCATGCGTTCGAAGATC
>CADBGN010000089.1 GCA_902794155.1 uncultured Bacteroidia bacterium | reverse complement strand
TTCCTGACCATAGTGCAGGCAGGTGGCAGCCATGTGGATGTTAATCGAAGTGTCGGAGCTGACTTCCAATTCGCCCCATTTGCCGTTGCGGAAATAGCAACGGACATTGTAATTCGTTGGATAATAACCGAATGTTAAATTTGCCCAATCGATGTTTTGCATGATGTTTTATGTTTTTAGTTGATAGATTCTGTCGTTTCCTAAAAGTCCACGAAATTACGAAACTTTTCTTTACCTAAACATGTTTTTGATGAAATTATTTTCAATATTGTACTTATACAATACCAATACCGCTTTCCCTTCTTTGTTCCACTCAATGGCATTCCAGCAAAAACAATTGTGGGTTTTGTCAAAACGTGCCTGAAATGGGACAAATCCCCCCAGCGTCACATTATCTATTGTAATACCGGCTTCGCCGATAACATAAGAAAGCGTATGTTTCATGTCGTCAGAACATTGTTTGACTACAAGACCTTCTCTTAAATCATCCGAATAGCAGATTGCATTATTATCGTCACACAAACCGTTGATGACCCCATTAGAATATACATACCATTGACCTCCAGACAAAAAATGAAACACCAACTTCTGTTGCGCATCAAGACCAAAATAGCCTATCTGAGTCTGTCGGCGGACAACCTGTCCATTAATGACAATCAGTTCACCCTTACCGTCTTCTCCCTTCTTCGAGGCTTTATAGTAATAATCTCCATTGTCGGTGATCAGGAAATCGGAAATAACAAAGTCTCCAGCATATTTAGCGACTCCGTCAACCCAAAAACGGTCTCCCACAACTGCCATCCAATGATTACCATTATATGAATACTTAAACATTAAGTCCTCCTCCTTACAGTCTCCATACAACTGCACTGCATCCCCATCAACGACAAGCACAGGTCTAACCATATACTTATCTTGATAAAGGTAATAATAATGTGCATCATAACTCTCAGATGCAGGACAATAATGATAGATATCCCCTTCGGAAAGCACGCATTCCACTTTATTGGATGAAAGCAACGCCTTGTCGGCTTGCTGATAAAAACGAGTCTCAGGCCAAACAATCTTTACACATTTTTCAGGGATGCCTCTACCTTTGTAGGTTCTGTAATAATAATTGTCCCTTAGTCTATACACAAAGCCATCGTCAGAAAGCATGACAATGCTATCGCATTTTTCCTGCATTTTACCATATGCATACGCCACTTCCATTGCGTAGCCTATCTCAAAAGATTCCTTTTCAAAATACTTGACCACACAAATGCAATCCTGCCAAATGCTACCCAAACGGAAAGGTCGAACCTGATACTTCATTTTTAGCAGAGGCCCTTCTTGGTTACAAATATATGACATGCCTGTAACATCATTTCTGGCGATATAGACATAATTATATTTCTCAGACACAGAATGAGAAGAAGCATTGGAATACAACTTATAGTCAATTTGGAACTCTCCCGGCTTAGCCGTCAAGAGGCTTTCCAAGACCTCAATGCCTATCCTTTCCACATTATTGGGGAGCTGTGCATAAGCCAATTGAAAGCAGATGACAAGAGACAACAAAAGAAGCAAGTTTTTTTTCATCACATTTTTCTATTGATAACTACTTTTTGATTTTGAGAAACTGCCTAAATGGAATCCTATGCCAAAATCGACAAAGAGACGACGATCGCCGAACAAATCGGACTCGTGCATCATGACAGTAATGGGGAAACGCCAAACATTAATGATGGCGCCCAACTCAGCCCCTACACCTTGGAAAGGTTCCTCCTTCTCTACGATGTTAGCCCTCGCCGACACTCCCAAACACAAGTCAATTATTCCACTCATAGGAGTGAACACGATGCCAGCGCCACCTTCCAAGCACTTCATTTCAAGGCTGTCGGAAGAAATATACATAGCTTTGACATAGGCCCGAGCCAACCCGCTTCCAATATCACCCACCATCAGGCCTTTCCCATCCTCTGCCGGTCGGAAGACATAGTTCAATGACGTCCATCTACGACTATCGCTTGAGCAATAGCCTAGTTCTTCGTCATAATATCGCTTCAAATAGCCACCCAACCCAACAGTGAAGCTAGTGTTTTTCACGGAGGAGCTCACCCTAGAAGTATGGAAACCCATTGTCAAAGTCAAATGTCTATATAACCCCATGACACCTGCTTCATAATCAATGCCATAGTGGGGCTCTCCCAAATATGCGCCTGCACCAACACCGGCATATAGTCCAATATAAGGAAACTGTTGCGGACAATAAACAGGGCCTAAAGTAAGATTATAGCCTGAAAGGACGTTGCCCCCATTGTCAAAACTGGTGACAATTGGCGTATTGGCTTGAAAATGGCCATAGGCACCCCACGAGCCAGAACCAACAAATCCGCTCATCATGCCGATGGCAGCTTTTGGAGCCCATGTAAAAACGGCAAAACGGAATCCAGGCTTAAAGTACACCTCCTGTTTTTTATTCGCAAACAAATTCTTTGGTTCCTTTCCCAACGTAAAGAAATAATGTCCAAAGTCTACCGGCACATCGAAAGGAGTATACTGCGCTTTAGCCGTCCCATAATCGTCTCTCATTACGACTTTGAGATGAGACGGCCAGCTTTTAATAGTGATAAAATCCTTATTAACTGACTCTTGGTCCTCATCAATCTCAGGAACAAGAACGGGGGCTTGTAACAAGGCTGCATTCTGATGCACTGGCACCTTACACAGTTTTGTCCCACATCCTATCGACACCCACCCATGACGACTAATGACAGATTCATTCTGTTGAACATGAACATAAATAAATTCCGAACTGGTAGCGACATCTATCCATGGGTCAGACACACTCAATTGCACATTGTCAAGCCTAATATTACCCTTTAGAGCAAGACGGTCTTCTGATGCCGACTCCGGGAACTCCAAAGCTTCTTTATCAACGGCAACCAAGGTATCCGACTGAGCTTGACGGACGACTAGGGGAAAGAACTCATCAGCGGCTACCACATAGACCGTTGTTTCACGTGGTTGAGTGCCGTTGTTTTGGGCACACCGAAGAACCAAAGTGGAATCCATTTTCTCATACTCCATCCAATAGGGGACTGAATCCATGTGCCAAGAAGGAGCATTGGTAACCACCGAGACCTCAGCCTTATCCCCCATATTAGAAAAACTCAACTCATTTGGATGAAGATAAAACTCAAGCTGACCACCTTGTTGCGAAACGCTAAACGAAGACGTTTTGAAGTCAGCAGTTACAAAAACCTTTGCAGATCGGGGATTAGGACCAGTATTATCAATACAATAGACCACAATGCCATTGCCTTTCTTACTCACCTTGCACCACTGTGACTCACTTTTAACAGTATAGGTTTCCGAATTGGTCCTTACCGTAATCACTTGAGATTGTTTCCCTCTGGCTTCAAAAAGCATTTGGCTATCAGAGAATGTGATGGTCGTGCAAAGTGCAATCTGATGATTAAGATCATTATCCTTAGGTATTCCCCCTTGCTTCAACAGATTCTTTATGTTTAATAGTATTGTCTTGGCTTCATTCAACTTGCCCTGGTTTTTCTTTGTCATCGCATCAGCATACATCTTATAATAGCGATCATACTTTTCTTGAGCGGGGGCAACAAGACAAAACATAAAGATTGCCATTGTTAACAATACAATTCTTCTTTTCATGTCTCTAATTATTTGACAACTTGGTTATGACAGATTCCAAAGAATCCAACTCTGGCTTGTCGGCAGGAAGAGCCAAAATCCTAGCCATTTTCAAATCTTCCCGTGCATATTCAATATAGTTGACTTGCAGCATGGCGTCAACATCGGTGATAAATCCATTCAGAAGGGCTTTCCTAATATCCGACAAAACTTCACGATTACCCTTAACATCAAAAGAGTCAACGATAGCTTCTCCATACTCTTCTTTCAGCAATAGGGCCGAATCATATTCAGCTATACCAGCCATAAGTTTATCAAAGGACTCTTTATAGGAAACATATTGCTGAAAATTCGACTTGACTTCTTCAGCATTTGGTAAATCACGTGTAAGCGCTTGTGCTTTTTTTACATGAGAATTGAACGACCGTGCCGCTTCTACTTGAGCAGGAGAAACACGTTTCTCCTCGTTATTTGACGACTCGACCAAAGAATTTCTAAACACAAAAAACGAAATACCAATCGCCACCAATAACGCTAGAGATAACAAAGCCACACGAATACGGTGATTCTTTTTATTCTTCTCCCTTGTGGACACAAGATTCTCAACAATCTTTTCAAATGAAGCGACCCTATATTCATGTGTCCAAAGGAAGACCTGCCTCGTAGGAATGTCGCGCATTGAAGAAGGCAACGAGTCAGAAGAAGGCATGTTGAATCCAGGCAAGGCAACGCCAACGATGTTTTTGCCTAATTGCTCCGCTTCCTCGATTTCACGGCGCACCCAATCGCCCTCTTCAACACAACGGTCAAGAGTGCCTGGAGCCAATACCAAAATGAAATCACGGCATTCTTCTATAGCTTGTTTTATTTGGTCAGGGAATCGGCCACTTCCTATCTCGTCTACATCAAGAAAGACCTTAAAGCCTCTGTTTTCAAGCTTGGCTTGCATTTCACCTGCCACACCTGCTCCAGCGCCCTTACGTCTATAACTGATGAAGATATCGTATGCCATAGTTCTATTCCAACCTAAATCAAGTTTGCAAAAATAGCGATTTATTCCATTGCTTCGACAACAACCAATAAAATATATCCATCATCATTGCATGGGCAATAAGGCTTCCAAATAATGTCTACTGATTCCATAACGAGTCTTCAATTCCGCGATTTGTTGCAAGATTGTTGAATCCTTTGGCTTTCTTGACATTTTCTTCCCAACCAAAAGCACGTTTTTCGGTGTGTGCTCCATTTCAATGAATTCCATCACCTGTGTTTTGTAGCCAAAATACTCCAATATCAAGGCGCGGATGGTGTCGGTAATCATCACGGCCTGACGCTCAAGGAAGATTCCATAGCGCGTGATTGCATCCACCTTGCCCGAACGTTCCATCTCCTGACGGATCTGCTTGTGGCAACATGGGGCACAGACAATCAACTCCGCTCCCGCCTTGATACCCGAAGCAATGGCATCGTCGGTTGCCGTGTTGCAAGCATGAAGCGCAATCAGTACATCCAGTTTCTCAGGATGATAGGCATCGATGCTGCTCTCCACAAACTCCAAACCCTTCAAGTTATCCGCCTTGATGATCTCGTTGATTTTCAGCACTAAGTCGGGACGGATTTCCACGCCTTTGATGTCAACATCCAAATTCAAGCGCTGGGTCAGCAATTCGTGCAAGGCAAAAGTAAGATACCCCTTCCCTGCCCCCATGTCGGCAATGTGGACCGTGCCACCGAACTTCATCGGCTTAATTAGACTTTCCACAATCTCGGCATATTTGTAAATCTGCTTGAATTTATGCTGCATATCAGCGGTAATCTTGCCTTCACGAGTGGTCAAACCCAATTGATACCACCAAGGATTTGCCGGATTGATAAGGCGTGCTTTCTGCTTGTCATGCTCAAGGTTCTGCTCGCGGCATTCCTGCATTTTTTTGGTTTGAATCGTTGTTTTACCTTTAGAAGATACCAGCAATGTGATATCAGAATCTACGGTAAACAACACAGCATTCAAAAAACGGTTGGGGAGCATTTCCTTCAAGACATCAAGCATTTGCGCGGCATCATAGTTCTTCACCTCGTCGCGACGCTCGTAGTGATAGGTAAAGGCGAAAAGACGTTTCTCCTTAATCAGCACCGGCTTCACATAGATATTACGCAAGTCGTCACGCTTCTGTGCAGGCTTGCTCAACGTCATTTTCACCAAGGTGCTTTGAGCAACTGTCTCGGATACAAAACTTAGGTATTTCTCAATGTTTTCCGACATGTTGGTATTTCTAAAATTTATTCCGGCAATGCAACGGCAGGCCAGCCATAGTCCTGGACCATCTTGACTGGCAAATTATGCTCCTTCACATAGTCAGCAATGAAATGTAATCTGATGTCTTCGCGCTTCTCTTGATTACTATTGACATTCCAGAAAGCATCAAAATAACTGCCGAAAATCCTCTTTGCACTTTCCATGTTGCCGGCACCGTCCTCAACGGCATCGAAGCCAATCACCTCAAAGCCCTTGTCGGTCTTTTTCAGGTGCATCAGTCCAGGATGGTTGCCGCCCGAAACGGTCTTTAGAGTGTCGCCAACGACGTCGTAGTTGAACACCCAGAAATCGCCCCACACGAGGACATCGTCCTTATTGCCATCTTCCGTGCTGATGATGTATGGGCTGGGAATGCAACATTCGGCTTCAGCGTAGTTTTTCCCAATTACGTTTACCAGGTAGTCATTGACTGCCATGTTGCAAAGCTCGGCATCAGATACGACTTGCTCAACCTGAGCGGGTTCGTCCACAACTTGTTCCTTGGCATTCTTGTTGCCACAACCCGTCAAACTTACGCCGCAAATAAGGATGGCGGCCATCATCCACATTTTAATTCTCTTGTTCATTTCAATATTTTTTTAAGTTTATTTGCTGCAAAGGTAAGGGTTATTCTCCAATTGGCAAAACTAATTCCATGGATTCACTTTTCCAGCCATTCCAAACCAAAGTTATAGAACACCATGGAATAACCCAGTGTGTCGCCGTCAGACTCCTCCACATAGAGACCGATGCTATGGTCGGGCAGGATGCAGAGCGAGGAATAGGCAGCATCATAGGGCACGATACACTTGCTCACGGGCCAAGTCTGGCCTTCATCGTAACTGACATACACAGTCACCTTCTCACGGCGCTCTGGGCCAGGCAAGGAATGAAGCAGGATGTTTTTTTCATCACCATCTTTTACCGATGAATAACGGATAATATCTCCGTTGCAAGCCGTAGCCACGAGGTCGCTCCAAGCGGAGGTCTCGGGCCGCCAAGTGGTTCCACCATCTTCGGAGATATTGTACCAACGCTCGCCCTCGTGACGAATGCTCATCAAGATGCGGCCATCGGCCAGCTCCACCACCTTGGCCTCGTCGCCGCGCTGCGAGGCACGGCCAGAGATTTGCCAAGTCTTGCCGTTGTCGTCGGAATAGACGGCATAGTTGCAGGCTGCCCATTCCTCGGTGTCGCGCACGGCGAGAACGAACATGATACGCCCCGTGGAGGTCAGCAGGCCGTTGCCCGAAGCGAAGAAGGCCGACCACCATGTGCGACTCACCTCGTTTTGGCACTTTGCGCCATAAAGCTCATCGGTGATATCTTTGGGTTCAGTCCAAGTCTGGCCGTTGTCGTAACTCCTTGCGATGTAAGTTCGTAGCGGGTTTTCAGGTCTTCCCTGCCAGAAGCCGCAACCACCCACGAAAGCCGCCAAGAGGCCGCCTTCGTCGTTGGTACGCACCAAGGCGCAGTCACCGAAGCCCTTCCCCACCCCTTGACCTTCCATCAAGGTGTAAGGCTCGCTCCAAGTGCGACCGCCATCAGTGCTGCGGTTGATGAGGATGTCAATGTCTTCGGGCAGGTCAATGTCGTTGTTTTTCCGCTTGTCGGTGGCGATAACCAAAGAACCATCTTTGGCCGTTATGATGGCGGGAATGCGGTAGTTCTTTGAGTTGTAATCGCCTGGGCGATAAATTACCGTGCGCAAACGGATGGAATCGGATTCGGAATCGGAGGTTTCGATTGGTTGGCTATTATTGCCGCAGGAGGCAAGCACAAAGCCCAATGCCATAATGAAAAGTGAGATTCGATATTTCATAAGTGTTGTATTAAGACCTCAAAAATACAAAATTCTCCGTCTCAACCCAGTGAAACGGAGAATTTTGAAGTTTTATGTTCAGCCGAAGCTTACTGCACCATGGTTTTCGTTGTCACTCCCCTACTCTCGCCCGTGGCTTTCAAGAAGTAAACACCTTTTCGGCATTTACCAAGGTCGATGACGGAGCTGCCATCCAAGCGGTTTTCATAGACCTTGCGGCCCGTGATGTCGTAAACCTCCACGTTCCATTGGCCTGCGCCGAGATTGAGGTTGAAAGTGCCGTTGGAGGGATTGGGAAACACCTGGGTATTGGCGGTTCCCTGTTCAGAAACAGCTGCAAGATCAATACCCGTGACAAGAGATACCGTTTCAAGGGTATTCTCAAAATACAGCACTGGGTATGCTATAGGATCCTTACCTTCCCAATTCTCAATCACCTCAAGTTGGATGCTTCCTCCTCTAGGAATAACAATACTCACTTCCTCATCAAGTTGGAAAAATAGCCCGTCATATACAAAATAATATAATCCGGCATATTCCTCATCAATAGTAATCTTTGACAGTGTAACTACATCAGTTTCAGTATTGTTAAAGATTGTCAATGTCGCAGAATGCGATACCCACAATGTATCCACATCGAAAGTCAACGTTTCTTCATAATCTCCTCCTATAGGATTGGCAATCTCAGCCAAACAAGCAATGTTCATCTGGCAATACTGCTGCGACATCTCGAAACTGTTTACGCTCGTGCCAATCAAGTCGTTGGGCGTGTGGATGTAAGGGCTGTAGTTTTGGTAGTCCTCGAAGGGATAAATGCCCATATAGCCGTGGTTGTTGAACGAAGTATGGTCGCTGTCGCCTTGGTTG
>CADBGN010000088.1 GCA_902794155.1 uncultured Bacteroidia bacterium | reverse complement strand
CTCGGTGAGTGTCAGGCTCTTGGCGTCGACCTTGTGGCCGCATTTGGTGCACACGAAGCGCGACATGTTGCCGTGGAACTCATACACCACGCTGTTGCCTGCCACGGTGTGCAGGTCATCG
Source organism: uncultured Bacteroidia bacterium (assembly GCA_902794155.1). GTDB lineage: Bacteria > Bacteroidota > Bacteroidia > Bacteroidales > F082 > Limimorpha. The sequence goes on along the minus strand of CADBGN010000088.1, from coordinate 8,624 downwards.
ATGTTCTGGGTGATGACGCTGCTCAAACGGCCTTCCTTCTCCCATTTGGCCAGGACAAGATGTCCAGGGTTAGGTTTGATGTCCTTGTTGCTGAAAAAGTTATAGAACACTTCGCGGATGATCTTCCACGACTCCTTGGTGTGGCGGTAGTAGAAGTCGATGTCGAGTGAGTTGGGGTCGTACTGGTTCCAGATGCCGCCCTCACCACGGAAAGGCGGGATGCCGCTCTCTGCGGAAGTGCCTGCTCCAGTGAAGCCCACGATGTTCTTCGCCTTGGAGAGGATTTCGGCGGCTTGCTTGATTTTTTCTTCGTTGTTCATAACAGTGGTTTTGTGACATAGAATTATATTTCGATGCAAAGTTATACAAAAAATCTTGCTGGATGAGCTGAAAATTCGTTTATTTGCAAAGTAAATGAAAGAATCAGATCAGAATATGCAAACACCAAACAGTCAAAGAGTCTACAAAGGCATAGAGCGACCGTTTCATACGCCAGATGCCATTTCTTCATTGAAGCCGGATGAAGTGTTCGTTTTTGGCAGCAACCTTCAAGGGCATCATGGCGGTGGTGCGGCAAGAGTCGCACAGATGAAATTCGGAGCTATATGGGGACAAGGTGTCGGCTTGCAAGGACAAAGCTATGCCATTCCAACCATGCAAGGTGGTGTCGAAACCATCAAACCCTATGTTGACCAGTTCATCGCCTTTGCCAAGGAACATACGGAACTGTTTTTCTATGTCACACGCATAGGATGCGGCATTGCTGGCTTCAAAGACCAAGACATTGCTCCTTTGTTCGTTGACGCATTGACCTTAGAGAATGTATGTTTGCCTGAGTCTTTCACAAAAATCATCGAACAACTGTCGGCAAGGAAGTCCGTTGAACCTTTTCCTGGAATCACACGCACCACCAGCATCAGATTATACCAACAAGGACAAGCCCGCACCTTGGCTGATATAGCCATGACACTGAACAATCAGAACCATTATTCTGATTTAGAAAGCTTTATGAGCGACTTTGACAATGTGATCAAATCGTATAAGGAAAGGGGGACCGTTAGTTATGAGATATGCAAGATGGTTGAAGGGTTAATAAGGGACAACGAGTCGACATTGTTTTCAAATTATGGCTATCTCGATTTTGATAGGTTTATCGAAATGGTGGACAACCTCTCTGCGTCAGATGAAAACAATCCTTTGGAAATCATATACAGCCGTAGGGAGAAGACCAAAATGTTAAGACTTGCGGCTTTGCTCAACGACATTAAGCATTACACCACCGCTTCTGATTTAATGAATGATTTGAGTTCAATTGCATACGGTAGGTTTAATTGTGGTGACAACCGTTTCATGAACGACCCATTTCGCTATCCGCTTTCCTATTTCAAGCAAGGGCTGGAACTGTTGTGGGATGAGATCCAAGATAACGGTTACATGAGCAATGAGCTATTGGAGAAAAAGATGTTCACCGAACACGAAGAAAGCGTTGAAGAGTACGGACTGAAACATGTTATCAGAAACGATTACAAGCAAGATGGACCATGTCATCCGGAAGTGTATTACCCGAAAAGGATAGGTACGGCTCCCGTGTATCTGCTGGATGATAACTATTTGGATCATTGTTCGGGAAGCCCATTGCTTGTCAAGTCATGTGGCGATGGCAAAGGCCCTTATGCACATAATACTTTGTATGAAATGGAACTTGTTGAAGGCATTCTCAGGCGCGAATGCAGAAATGGCAAATATGAATTAAGAGGAGAGTACTACGTGCCGGTTGGTGACGATTCAAAGCCCATCTTCAAACAAGGGCATGGCATCATGGAGTTTGATATCCTTCCCGACAGAAGTCGTTTTCTGCAAAAGATACGCAAGAACACGGGACAATCCTAATGGAAGCATTTGGCAAAGAAATACAGATTAAACGTTTCGGTTGTAACTGCTTGGATGAACCAGGGCAACCCATCGACCCGTCGGTCAACCTATTTGTCAAAGTCACTAAAAGCTGCAACGCCCATTGCTTGTTTTGTAGCAATGCTGAAACCTCGATGCCAAGCGCGCCTTTTAATGTGCGCAAATTGCTTGAAATCATAAGGGAGTTGAAGGCCGCAGGAATCAGAGTGAATCGAGTGAACATCACGGGTGGAGAGCCTTCTGTGGTCTCGACATTGGTGGAAGAAATCCTTCAAAAAATGGAGGATCTGGACTTTTCTGATTTGCACTTGCATCTGAACACAAATGGATTGCTGCCCCAGTCACAGATGCTTATGCGCCATCCGCGTTGGGACAGCATTTCCATGTCGCTTCATCATTATGACTTATCCAAACTCTCTGAATTATACGGATGTGAAATTCCCAACAGGGCATTCGACTTTGAAGGAATCGACAGGCAACGTCTTAATGCCAGCTGCAACTTGATCAAAGGATACATCGACTTGCCCGAGGAAGCCTCCAAAATGCTTGATTTCGCTTTGGAGCTTGGCCTTCCCAGGGTCGGGTTTGTCGCCTTGATGAAAGTGAACGCCTTTTGTCAAGACCATTTTGTGGATTTGGAGGACATCCATCTTGACACCCTCCCACATGTCTATTTCACCAAGTCTATGGATAGGGGTAGCGACTGTAAATGTTCCAACTATCTTTACAACAAAAACTTGAAGATATTGGAAATCTATATGCGAAACTATGCCAATCCCCGGTATTGTGAATCGTCGTTGGTCTATGATGGGGAATTTTTGCGTCAGGGCTTTCATCAAAACAACATCATCTATTGAAGTATGACGATCGCTGAACTATATGAGTCAAGGAAGGACGATCCGCGGTTGAACACTTCATATCCTTTGCATCCAGAGGATTGGGCAAAGTATCGCGTGAAGGGGCTGCTTCCTTTCAACGATGAAAAACGGCTCTCGTTTTATATCCATATTCCTTTTTGCAGGCAGCTATGCTCGTTTTGCGAATACACCCGAATGCTGTGCCCTGATGAAGGTAGGCAGGAAAGCTATCTTCGGACAATGGCCAAGGACATCAGGCATTTCAAAGAGCAAAACCATGGCTTTACGCTTATGGGTTGTGACATAGGAGGCGGAACGCCCACCGCTTTGTCGGAAAAGAACTTCTTGTTGCTGATGGAGGTATATAGGAACGCCTTGGCGGGATTGGAACTGTCTGCTGGATACGAGCCAAGCATTGAAGCCACTTTTGACACCCTAACGGAATCGAAGTTGAAGGGCATTGTAAATGCAGGCATACACAGGTTGTCTTTGGGAGTACAGTCTTCCTGCGATGCCATCATGAAGAGGCATCAGCGGGTGGGCAGTGATGAAAGACAGATGCGGGATTGGCTTGCCATGGCTGAACGAATCGGCATAAAAAAGGTAAACCTTGATTTCATGTATGGCTTTCAAGGACAAAACGAGGCTTCAATCGACCGGGACCTCGAACTTATCGGCCACCTGCATCCGCATCAGGTTACATTATATGAGTTGCGGACAAATATGCTTGCATCAAACGCTTCACTTTCGAAAGAAGCGTTGTATGACCATTATTCGCGGTATTACGATGGTCTAATAGGCATGGGTTACATGGGAAGGTTTGGCCAAAACACATTCTCCATGGATGCTGATGATTTTGGCGTTTCTTCTTATCTCCGTGAAAGGATGATCAACGGCGCTTCCTACAAAGGATTTGGCTTGTCGGCGCAAAGCATGAGTCGTGTCGGTGTGTCGTATAATGTGGGGAAGCTGTCGAAGAATCCTCCAGAAGCCTTGAACGATAGTGGATATCAAGAAGAGTACACTTATTTGTTGCCTTCAAAAGAACTGGTCGCAAAGTACATGGCCATATCCGCATACAATGGCTCTTTTTCTGTCAATCGACTGTTGGAGCTGGGGATAGACAAGGGTTTCTTGGATGAAAGACTTGGCTTCTGCTTCTCACACGGCCTTTTATCCAGGGGCGAAAATGACAGGGTAGTTATTACCAAGACAGGTTTTGCACATTATGGAGCGGTGTTTTCGCTATTCTTTGAGAATGATGATTAGGGTCAATCGTACAGTTTTACAAAAATAAAGCTGTTACAAAATGTAACGGGTTGAAAACGGTGAGAAAGCCAACATGGAACAAATTGTTACCCGTTGAAAACAATTAGGAGTTGATGAGGAATAAAAAAGTTGTATATTTGCGGATAAGTTATGAACTAAATATGTAATGAAGGAAACACAAAACATAGAATTCAAGCGGCAATGGCGGGATGATTTTCTTGCCGAATTGTGTGGCTTTGCCAACGCGCAAGGTGGCACATTGTATATTGGCGTGGACGACAAAGGCAGTGTAGTGGGGATAGAAAACGCCAAACAACTGCTTGAAAAGTTGCCCAACCTCATCAACCAAACGATGGGATTGCTTGCCACTGTCAATTTGTTGGCAGAAGAAGGGAAGGAATATCTATCCATCAGTGTTTCCGCTTCGGAGCAGCCCGTTTCCTATCGTGGCAAGTACTATTACCGCTCAGGCACTACACTACAAGAGATGAACAGCAGTGCTTTGCAAAGTTTTTTGCTGCGGAAGATGAATTTGTCGTGGGACGCTGTGATTCAGCCCAATGCGACTATTGAGGACATTGATCGCGAAGCCGTTGACTATTTCATGCGTCATGCGATAGAGGCCCAACGTATTGACCCAGAAACACGCAATGACAGCACGGAGAAAATCCTTCGCAACTTGAAACTTATTGATGACCAGGGACATCTGACGATGGCTGCACTGCTTCTGTTTGGCAAGGACATTGAACGTTGGAACATGAGTGCCGTTTTCAGAATAGGGCGTTTTCAGGTGAGTCGTGACAATCTAATCATCCAAGACAATATTATCTGTCCGCTGATTATGATGCCCGACAGGGTGATTTCCACGTTGAGGAGCAAGTATCTTGTTTCGCCTATACATTACGAGGGATTGTTTCGCAAGGAACCTCTTGAAATCCCGGAGGATGGCTTGCGTGAAATCATCTGTAACGCCATCGTACATAAAGACTACACTGGCACCTTCATTCAGATGCGGGTTTGGGACGATCGTGTTGAGCTGTGGAACATTGGTACGTTGCCTGAAGGCTTTACTGTTGAAACCTTGATGGCCGAACATGACTCCCGTCCGCGCAACATGCTTATTGCCAAGGTGTTTTATTTGGCTGGTTTTATTGAATCGTGGGGGCGGGGGTACGAAAAAATACGAAAGGCTTTTGAGAGCGAGCAGTTGCAAATACCTACATTTGAGCAAGTGCGTGGCGGTATGTTGGCGACCATCCCAAGGGAGCGTTTTGTGGCGATTAATAATGGTACATCGCAGAAAAGTGGCCAGGAAACAGAAGGTGGTACAGAAACTACCCAGAAAACTACCCAGAAAACTACCCAGAAAACTACGGAGAAAATATTAGAGTGCATAAAACAAAACCCATTTATTAGTAGAAAAGAACTATCTGAATTATGTGGTATAACTCCTGACGGAATAAAATGGCAATTAAAAAATATGCAAGCACATGGCCTAATTATCAGAATCGGTCCTGACAAAGGCGGCCATTGGGAAGTGATTGAGAAACCATGAACGCCAAACAGATTGCACAGGGAGAAGGGGAATTGCTATTGGAAGGCGTGGAGGATAGAGATACTTTAAATATGAATTGAATTACAGAAGAATAAAATAATTTGTGTACTTTTACAACGGATTTCAATTTAAGCCTGAAGAGCCAACAGGATAAAATAGGCAAAACCAAATGAAAAAACTCTTAATATGTATCGTTCTGATGATTGCTCCGCTTTTAGTGAAGGCACAAGTTACATCGCCTTACAGCGAACAGTTTAGAGCATTTGATACGAATGGTCCTATGGGAGAATGCTTATTTCCCATAACTGATGACGGAGATGTAATATATCAAGAAATAATAGAATCTAGTTTTTCGAAGTCCGAATTAAAAGAAAAAGCAATTAAGTTTTTTAGATATTTGGACAAAGAAGATGTATTTGATGTTAAGACAATCCAAATAGATGAAGAATCATATTATGATTTTGATGTAAATATAGCGTCAGATAGGTTCCTTCAAGAATCCGGATTTGTTTCATGGATGCGTGATTTGAGTACGGTTCGCTCACATGTGAAAATCGAATTCAAGGAAGGAAGGTATCGTTATACAGTCGTTTTGTATGAAACTAATAGGCAAACCATTCGCGGCGAAGCCAAATCTGACGGCAAACCAAATATCATTCATTGGCAACGCGTCAATAGTTTAATTAAAGAAAGAGATAATTGTAGAAAAGGAAGCAAAAAATATAATGAATACAATACACAGATAAATCTCGAAAACGAGTGGTATCAGAAAGAATATGATGCTGTACAGAGATTTTTACAAAGACTAGCAACATTTCCGGAAGAAATACAACAGAGAGAACAAGAGTCAGATTTTTGATACTTTTATTGAAACCATAGATCAATCATACAACTCCACAAACTCATAAGAATTCTCCATCGCCTCCAAAAACTTTATAAAGTCCTCCTGGCTAATGATGATCGTCCCCGTGTTGTCATTGGGATGGAAGCTTAGGCGAGGGGCGTTCAAGAGGTTTTTGTCGATGAAGAGGTGCACCTCATGGTTCTCGTCGTTGATGAGGCCGAAGGGGGAGACACTGCCAGGCTTCAGGCCGAGGTATTTCTCCATGCGGGCCTCCGAGGCGAAGGTGAGCTTGCCCTGGTGCAGGCGCTGCTCGAGGTCGTGGATGTCCATCTGATGCATGCACTCGAAGATGACGAGGTAGTGCTTGTGGCCCTTGTGGTTCCTGAAAAACAGGTTCTTGCAGTGCGTCGCCTCGAACTTGCCCCAGTAGGCCAACGACTCCTCAATGGAACCCAACGGCGGGTGGAACTTGATGTCGAAGTCGATGCCGAGGCCGAGCAAGGTATCCACTACCTTCTGCTGCCGCTCACTCAAGGGTTGGTTTATCTCTGATGGTTTCATATTGTTATGGGATGTTCTACATTAAACCTTATGCCGTCATGGCGGACAAGGATCCGCCATCTCCTGTGCGCGAAGACGGTCCTTCGTAGCTTGGGAGATTGCGGGTCAAGCCCGCAATGACGACTTTGAGGTGAGGTTTCGTTTCCATCACGAAGGTTTTGTGACATAATTACAACTTATTCTTCAATGCTTTACCCGTATATGATGCCTTGCACTTCACCAAGTCCTCGGGTGTGCCTTCAAAGACGATCTCGCCGCCCTTGTTGCCGCTCTCGGGACCCAGGTCGATGACCCAGTCAGCCGACTTGATGACATCCATGTTGTGCTCGATGATGATGACGCTGTGGCCGTTGGCAATCAAGGCGTTGAATGACTCCAGCAGCTTGTTCACATCGTGGAAATGCAAGCCTGTGGTCGGCTCGTCGAAGATGAAGAGCGTGGGCTTCTCCACCTGTCCCTTGATGAGAAAATAGGCCAACTTCACGCGCTGCGCCTCGCCGCCCGAGAGCGAACTCGACGACTGCCCGAGCTTCAGGTAGCCCAAACCGACCTCCTGCAAGGGCTTCAAGCGGTTGACGATGCGCTCGACGATGGGAGTCTGCCGCTCCGACGAGTGCTCGAAGAAGTCGATGGCCTCGTCGATGCTCATGTTGAGGATGTCGGAGATGTGCTTGCCGTCATATTTGATCTCCAAGACCTCTTCCTTGAAGCGCGTGCCATGGCAGGCCTCGCAAGGCAGATAGACATCGGCCATGAACTGCATCTCGATCTTTTGCACGCCTTCGCCCTCACATTCCTCGCAGCGACCACCCGGCACGTTGAACGAGAAGAACGCGGGCTTGATGCCGCGCAGTTTGGCTAGTTTCTGTTCGGAGAACAATGTCCGGATCTCGTCGTAGGCCTTGAGGTAAGTGGCAGGGTTGGAGCGCGATGACTTGCCGATGGGGTTCTGGTCGATGAACTCGACGGCTTGGATGAGGCGCAGGTCGCCTTCCAAGGCACCATAGCTGCCGCATTTCTCGGCGTTTTCGCCCAGCTGCCGTTTCATGGCGGGGTAGAGCACGTCCTTCACCAAGGTCGACTTGCCCGAACCGCTCACGCCCGTGATGACTGTCATCATGTTGAGCGGGAAGCGCACGGTGAGGTTCTTGAGGTTGTTTTGTGTCGCGCCCTTGATGACGATGGTGTTGGCGCTCTTGCGTCGGCGGGTTGGCACGGGGATGCTCATCTTGCCCGTGAGGTATTGCGTTGTGAGGCTCTTCTCGCAATGGACGAGGTCCTTGATTTCGCCCTCGAACACGACTTCGCCTCCAAAAGCACCTGCCATCGGCCCGATGTCGATGATGTAGTCGGCGGCACGGATGATCTCCTCGTCATGTTCCACCACGATGACGGTGTTGCCGATGTCACGCAGGCGTTTCAGCACCTTGATGAGTTGCTCAGTGTCGCGGGAATGCAGGCCGATGCTGGGCTCGTCCAAGATATAGGTGGAGCCGACCAAGCTGCTGCCCAACGATGTCGCAAGGTTGATGCGCTGCGACTCACCGCCCGAGAGCGTGTTGGAGAGACGGTTCAGGGTCAGATAACCCAAGCCCACCTCGATGATGAAATCCAGGCGGTTGTTGAT